>JBFISZ010000022.1:0-20696 GCA_041608315.1 Acidimicrobiia bacterium
GAGCGACGTTCTTCAACGAGTCGGCAGGGTGTTTCGAGTCCAACGGAGCGAAGTCGCCGGCGACCACCACCAACTCGACGGGCAATCGCTCAATCCCCTCGAATCACCAGGTTCGGGGCCCGTGGGGTGACTTCTTCGGCCGCGACTACGGCGACGTCAGCGGTTCGATGGTGCGCTGGACCGTGCCGATGAGCGGGGGCAAGACCGTTCTCGTGCACCGCCGGGCATATCCGGCGTTCCAGCTGGTGACGCAGAACCTGGCGGCGCAACAAGCCGAGGGCAAGTACTACAACGTGCGGATGGCCTCCGGCTGGGTGTGGCGTCGCATCGGCGGCAGCTACCGGATGTCGACCCATGCTTTCGGTACCACCATCGACATCAACTGGGATACCAACCCCTATCGTCGCGACAACGCATTGATCACCGACCTGCCGGGGTGGTTCGTGCAGGCGTTTCGCGATGCCGGGTTCTGCTGGGGGGGTGATTGGATGTACCTCAAGGACACCATGCACTTCGCCTGGAAGGGTCCCGCGGCGACGCCGGGCTATGGGAGCCTCCCCAAGCCGTATGCGCCGAACACGGCGGCCGCCCCCTACACCGACGTTGCCTGGTCGAGCTGGAGCGGCTTCAACCACGCCGGCGGCGGCCAGTTCGTGATCGCCGATGGCAACAGTGACGGCGCCCCGGACCTGGTGCGGATGCGCACCCACGGCGACGGCATTCAGCTCTCTTATGCCCGCTCCTCGATGGACTTCCGCCGGTGCGGGGTCACCTCTTACACGGCGCACGGCGCCCGGGGGGCCGACGAGTACATCCTCGCCGACTTCGACGGCGATTCGCGCCCCGACCTGTGGGCCGTCGACACCGGCGGATCGAAGGTGCGCATCGAGGCCTACACCTACAAGAGCGGTTACCGGAAGAAGAGGGCCGTCACCACCGGCGCTCCCCCCCGATCCGGCGCCGTCTACATGGCGGGTGACTACAACCGCGACGGCAGGCTCGACCTCTATGTGGTCACTCCCGGGGCCGACACGCGAGTCGAGGTGTGGAACGGCGCCACCCGCTTCGGCAAGCGACTGGTCGACGGGACCTCCGGTCTGAACACCAGCGGCGCCTGGCAGTTCTCCATCGGCGATCGCGACGTCGATGGACGCGACGACGTTGTCGCCATCGATTCGCAGGGATCGGTGCGCTTGCGGACCCTGCGGGCCGCAGACAAGTTCGACGCCGCCGCCGTGGCCTCCACGACCGGGGCCACCGCCGTCTCGGGCGACCACTTCGCCATCGGAGACCTCGACGGCGACGGCCGCCCCGATCTGTGGCAGATCGCGAAGTCGGGCCGGGTGACGGTGCGCCGGGGCGGTAACTCCACCCTAAATGTCTCCTACTGGTACCAGACGCCGGGTTGGACCTGCGGCGGCTTGTCTCCCGCCGACCCTTGGGATTTCGACGGCGACTCATTCCACGACATGGCCCTCGCTTCGCCGAACGAGGATATCGACGCGATCTCCAACGCCGGCGCCGTGAACGTCATCTACGGCTCGAAGGACGGCCCCACGGTCGTCGACGATGATCTGTTCTATCAGGATCAGACGGCCATCGAAGGAGTCTCTGAGGCCGGGGATCGGTTCGGAGGGGGCATGGCGTCGGGAGACTTCGACCATGACGGCTACGCAGATTTGGCGATTGCCGCTCCCAGCGATGACGTCGGTCCGGTGGTAGACGGAGGATTGGTCAATGTCATCATGGGGACCCGTTACGGCCTCGGTACCTCAGGTGGGCAGCTGTGGCATCGCGACAAGGCCGGCGTCCTCGGCACGGCCGCTGCCGGGGATCGGTTCGGCGCCGCGCTCGCCTCCGGGGACTTCAACAGCGACGGGTTCTATGACTTGGCGGTCGGAGTTCCCGGCGACACGATAGGTGGCTCCCGGGCCGCCGGCTCAGTCACCGTGCTGTATGGAACCAAATCGGGTCTGTCGGCCACCGCCGATGATATCTGGCCTCAGAACAGCGCAGGCATCCTCGGCGTCGCCGGTTCCGGCGACAGGTTCGGCGGAACGCTTGCCGTCGGAGACTTCGACGGCGACGGCTACGACGACCTCGTCGTCGGTGCTCCCGGGGACCAGGTCAGCTCGGCCGTGGCCGCCGGGCAAATCCACATCATCTACGGCTCGCGCCGCGGTCTCACCTCCGCCGGTAACCAGCGCTTTCACCAGGACAGCCCGAATGTCGGCGAAGTGGCCGGCGACTACGACAAGTTCGGCGCCGCGCTCGCCGCCGGCGATTTCAACGGGGACGGCTACAGCGACGTGGGCGTTGGCGTTCCCCGCGAGGACGCCGGCAGCAAGATCTCGATTGGGAAGGTGCACGTGCTCTTCGGAAGCTCGAGCGGCATAACTGCTGCCGGCAACGAGGTGTGGAGCCAGGCGAGCCCGGGAGTGGGTTCGGGGCCGCAGCGTCGGGACCGCTTCGGGGCGGCGCTGGCCGCGGGCGATTTCGATGACGACGGGTTTACCGACCTCGCGGTAGGGGTTCCCGGCGAGGACCTCGACCGAGCCCGCAATACGGGAGCCGTCAACATCCTCCACGGCCGCCGTACCGGGCTGGTGGCCCGCAAAGGCAACTTCCTCGCTCAGGGCCACAACGGCCTCGTCGGCACCGCCGAGTCCGGCGATCGGTTTGGCGCCAACCTGCGGGCCGTTGACGTCGACGGCAACGAGCGCTGGGACCTGATAGTGGGGATCCCGGGTGAGGACCTGGCGGCGGTCAACGCCGGCGCGGTGATCCTGATCGAAGGCACCGCCACAGGGTTGAAGACATCGACGGCCTCGGTGTGGCACCAAGACACCGATGGAATCGCCGGGACCGTCGAAGCCGGCGACGGCTTCGGGAAGCTCGACTGAGTTTCGAGCCAAGCAGCCTTGACTCGAGCTGGATCCCGCTACTCGTTCGCTTCTGCAGCTAGTTCGGCGGCTTGGCGCATGCGGGTGACCCCGACTTCGTTGAAAGGCTCTTCACCGGCGCGGATGCGGCGCTGCAGGTCGTCGGTGACCCGACGGGTCTTGGCGACGACCGCCGGGGGATACGCATAGACCAGCTGGTGGGCGGCGAACTCATCTTCGTCGGCAATCACAACTTGATCATCGGCGTGCCGTATCACGTCGAGATCGAGGTCGATCATCGTGACCCGGTCGCCGTTCCACGCGGCCGGCGTGATGATGTCGACATACAGGTCGTACCTGCCCGAGTCGTTCCAGATCGCCGTCCACCATTCGCCGGGAGCAACGAGTTTCACATTCAGGTGGTTGAACGTCTTCGCCGGGTCGCCGGCACGTTGGGCGGTCGACCCCGGCGGCGTCCACAACCAGGTGCCCCACTCGTCCTCGTCCAAGCGGTACATGGCGAATCGCCAATGGGGGCGGCTGAGCCACTTGCGGAAGTCGATGTCAACCATTGGGCCGTTCACGGCACCGCGATCCCCACGCCCACCGCTATCCCGCAGATCTAGTCGACCGTCCAGGTGCCGACGCTGCGGACCAGCCGACTGAGGTCGCCCGGGCCTTTCTGGGCCTGCGCGTCGACGAGCTGTTGCTTGACCATCGCCTCGTAGCTGGGCCGGTCGACATCGCGGAATATCCCGACCGGCGTGGGCCCGTACGGGCCGTGGGAGAGACGGCTCAGCGCGAACGCCGCGCTCGGGTCGGGGTTCGCCGGGTCGTGTACGTGAATAGCGGCCGCCGCCACGTCGGCCGTGGCGACGACCCGGGCTCCGCCGGCGTCGATGATCACGGCGAACTCGTTGTTGGCTCCGAACACAATCGGCCGGCCGGGGACGAGGTTGATCCGGTTGGCATCGCGCTCCTCCCTTCCGGTCAACTGGGCGAACGCCTTGTCATTGAACACGTTGCAGTTCTGGTAGATCTCGATCAGCGCCGCGCCGTTGTGCTCGTAGGCCGCCTGCAGCATCTCGGTCGTATGATTGCGGTCCATGTCGATCGTACGCGCTACGAACGTGGCCTCGGACGCGATCGCCAGGCTGACGGGGTTGAAGGGCTGGTCTACCGATCCCATCGGGCTCGTCTTGGTGCGCTTTCCCAGCTCGCTGGTCGGCGAGTACTGGCCCTTGGTCAATCCGTAGATCTGGTTGTTGAACAACAACACCTTGATATTGACGTTGCGGCGCATGGCATGAATCAAATGATTGCCGCCGATCGACAACGCATCGCCGTCGCCCGATACCACCCACACCGTCAAATCGGGGTTGGCGGTCGCCACGCCCGTAGCAATGGCCGGTGCCCGCCCGTGGATCGAGTGGATGCCGTACGTGTTCACGTAGTACGGGAACCGGGAGGCACACCCGATTCCGGAGACGAACACGTGATCTTCCCTGTCGACGTCGAGCGAGGCCAGGAAGTTCTGGACTGCGGCGAGAATCGTGTAGTCGCCACAACCGGGGCACCACCGAACTTCTTGGTCGCTCTGGAAGTCGCTGCGCTCGTACCTGGTGTCGGTCATCGCCCGGCCTCGCTATCGCCGGCCGCCCGGATCGTGTCGATCACCTTTTGCCTGATCTCAGTCGCCTTGAAGGGCAAGCCTTGGATCTTCGGGTAGCCGATCACGTCGACGAGGTATTTGGCCCGGAGCATCATGGCCAGCTGGCCCGAGTTGAGCTCCGGCACCAGCACCTTCTCGTAGTTGGCGAACACTGCGGCGAGGTTCGGCGCAAACGGGTGAATATGCCTGAGGTGGCCATGGGCCACCGAATAGCCTTCTCGCCTGGCATTGCGCGTGCCGGCCCGAATCGCGGCGTAGGTCGAACCCCAGCCGAGCACCAAGAGGTCACCGGATTCGGGTCCGTCGATCGCTATCGGCGCAATGCTCTCGGCGATGCGATCGAGCTTGGCAGCACGTAGCCATGTCATGTGCTCGTGGTTCAACGGGTCGTGTGAGACGTTGCCGGTCAAGTCGGCATGCTCGAGGCCGCCGATACGGTGCTCCAGGCCGGCGGTGCCGGGAATTGCCCACGGCCGGGCGAGGGTTTCCGGGTCCCTGCTGTATGGCAGGAACTCGGAGTCGTCGGGTGTCGCAAACGGGCGGGAGATGGCCGGGAGCTCGTCCAGGTCCGGGAGCCTCCATGGTTCGGAGCTGTTGGCGATGTACCCGTCGGACAGGACGATCACGGGAGTCATGTAGGTCACGGCGATGCGGCACGCTTCGACGGCGATCGAGAAGGCCTCAGCGGGCGTGGCCGGGGCAACGATCGGTAGCGGCGCCTCGCCGTGGCGGCCGTACATCGCGAGAAGCAGGTCGGCCTGTTCGGTCTTGGTCGGCATGCCGGTGCTCGGCCCGGCGCGCTGCACATCGATGATCACCATCGGCAACTCAACCTGAAATGCGAGCGAGATGGTCTCGCTCTTGAGCGCCAGCCCGGGCCCACTCGTGCCGGTCATGCCGAGATGGCCGGCAAACGAGGCACCGACGGCCACGCCAACTGCGGCGATTTCGTCTTCGACCTGGAGCGTGCGTACCCCGAAGTTCTTGTGGCGCGCCAGCTCCTCGAGGATCGAGGAGGCAGGCGTGATCGGGTACGAGGCGTAGCTGATCGGCAGATTGGCAGCCTGGGCGCCGGCGATCAGGCCCCACGCCAGTGCCTGATTGCCCGTGATGTTGGTGTACTCACCCGGGTCGAGCTTGGCCGGCTCGATGTCGTATAGGTGCTGGAACTCCTCGGTGGTTATGCCGAAGTTGTACCCGGCCATGAGCGAGGCGATGTTGGCCTTGGCAACGACGGAATCCGGTCCGAACTTGTCGTTGACCCAGTCGATGACCGGTTCAGTGGGCCGATTGAAGATCCACGACACCAGGCCCAGCGCGAAGAAGTTCTTCGAGCGCAGCGTGGCCCGTCCCTTGACCCCGGTGTCGGCCACGGCGAGCTTGGTCAGCTCCTCCATCGGCGCAACCATCGTGCGATAGCCGTCCAGTGACCCATCCTCGAGTGGATTACTCGTGTAGCCGGCCTTCTCCAGATTGCGGTCGACGAATGCGTCGCCGTTGATGAGGAGCAGTCCGCCCGGATCCAGGTCGTCGAGGTTCGACTTGAGCGCCGCCGGGTTCATCGCGATCAGAATGTCGGGAGCGTCTCCAGGCGTGAGAATGTCCCAATCGGCGATCTGGACCTGGAACGACGAGACGCCGGCAAGCGTCCCGGCCGGGGCGCGAATCTCGGAGGGGAAGTCGGGGAACGTCGCGAGGTCGTTTCCGATCACGGCCGACGCGTTCGTGAATCGGTTGCCCGTGAGTTGCATTCCGTCTCCGGAATCGCCGGCGAACCGGAGCACGAGCCTATCGCGCTTCTCGCGTACGGGGGCCTCGAGGGCTTCTTTTGTCAATGCGGCTCCTGGCTAGCTGAGACGGCAACGACCGCCGGAATACGCCCTTCCGCTGGAGGACACATTCGGGTCGCAGTTTATGCATGTCGGCGCCGTGTGTGGCCGATTGTTCTCAGCTCACATCCGCCGACTCCAGACCCTTTCCGATGGCGAGTAGATGCGTCTCGCTCCATGCCTTGCCTACGAGTTGCAGGCTCAGCGGCGGTGTGCCGGAATCGGCGACCGGCACGGCCAGGGCCGGCAGTGCGGCGTTGTTGACCGGGGCCGAGAAGTGGGAAAGCGGGCTGCGATAAAAGGTGGGACCGGAGGTGAGCTCAACGGTATCTTCGCCGATCACTTTGGTGGCCGCCGCCGTCGTCGGCGTGATGATGGCGTCATAGCCGGCGAGGCAGCTCTCCAATCCGCCGCGCAGCTCCTTGCGCCACTCGAGCGCCGCGATGTATTCGTCTTCGGTGACGGACAGCGCGTCGCTGATTCTCTGGCGCACCTCCGACCCGTACGACTCGGGATCGGCCAGGTAGCGAGCCCGGTGCACGGGCGCGATCTCGAAATACGCCGAGGCCAGGCCCATACGCGATGGGGCCGTCTCGGGGATGGTGACATGCTCGATGGTGGCTCCGCGGTCGGACAGGGCGGCGAGCAGGGCGTCGAACGCGGTCTCGATTCTGGGCTCGAAACCGGTGTCGATCCACGGGTGAGGCACTGCGAAGCGCAGGCCGTCGACGCGCCGCGCCGGCGCCGGTTCTTCGAGCGGCCTGTCGACCGAGAACGGATCGAGGGGATCGTGAGTCGCGATGGCGAGGTAGGCGAGTTCCGCGTCGGCGACGCTGGCGGCCAGTGGCCCGACGGTGTCGAGGCCCGGTGCCAGCGGGTACACGCCGCGCAGTGATCCCCGGCCGTGGGTGACTTTGAGCCCGGCGATGCCGCACAGGGCGGCGGGAACTCGCACGGACCCGCCGGTGTCGGTGCCCAGCGCTACCGGCACAATGCCGGCCGCCACCGCGGCGGCGGACCCTCCGGAAGATCCTCCGGGAGACAGCTCCGGGTTCAGAGGGTTGCGGACCGGGCCGAACCACGGGTTCTCACTGCTGAACCCGAAGGCGAACTCGTGCAGCCCCACGCGACCGATCGGGATCGCTCCGGCCGCTTCGAGGCGGGCGACGCAAGGGGCGTCAGCCACGGGGGTGAACGGGGCAAATCCCCCTCCGCAAGTGTTGGGCAGGCCCGCTTGGTCGATCAGATCCTTGACGGCGAAAGGCACCCCGGCCAGCGGCCCGACGTCTTCACCGCGGGCGAGGCGTTCATCGATGGCGGCAGCGCGTTCCCGGGCCCCGGAGGCGTCGAGCCGGGTGAATATGTTGAGGTCGGACGCGGCGGCGGCTCGCTCGAGCGCCGCCTCGACCTGGGCGCCGGCCGACGACACACCGCGAGCCACGTCGTGCGCGATCGCGGAGGCGGCGGGTTCGGCTACTCCCAATCGACACTCCCTGTGCTCGGGAATACCGAGATCCACATCTTGCCGCGCGGCACCACCATCTCGGCACCGGTTGGCAGAGCGAGCTCGAAAGGATCGTCGTAGGAATCGCGCGCCCACGTTCCCTGTAGCACGGCGCCGTCGTAGAAGAGGAGCGCCTTTCCTACGCCGAACGTCTCGAGCGCCGGCACCGGCGTTCCCTTCCCGGAAGAAGGTCGGGCGGTGTACCTGCCGGTGATGAGTACCAGAAGGGTGTCGGCGGCGATCTGGTTCCGTTCACCGTCGATCGACAGCGAGTCGTGCGGGACGTCTCGGATCGACCTGACGTACGTCTCGGTGATCGGGTCGAAGCGCCAGATGACCTCGGGCTGCTTGGACCAGTCGAGAATGACGGTCGAGGCAGGGGTCAGGGCGATTGTCGGCTCGCCGAAGGTGAAGATCGGATCCGGCGGCTCGTCTTCCCAGCCGCGGCGGTCGGCGGTTTGCCGCATCTTCTCGGTGGTGCCGTACAGGTTGTGTGGCGGCCTCCGCGATCCGACACGGAAGGTCGAGATCCGGTCGTCTCCGATCATGAGGAGACCGCGGCTGCGAGCCAGGCTCTGGATCCAGTCCTGGCCTCCGCTGATTTGCAGGGGAGCGTTCAGGTAAGTCACCAGAGTGGAGTCCGTCGGCCGCAGCGAGCGAATCGGTCCCAGGTAGGCGGAGTCGGAGTGATGGAAGACGGCGATGAACCGGGTGAGCCCACCTTCGACGAGGAGCTCGTACACGAGATCGGCCTCGTGCAGTCCCGACTGGGGCCGGGCGTTGGGGTGGTTGTCGATCTTCACCGCGATGGGGCGCCGCTCCAACAGCTCGGGCGGCTCCACCTCGAGCCCGCTCAGCGGGGACGGGTTCTGGGGGCCGAGCGTGGTGGTGGTCGTCGTCGAGGTGGTCGACGTGGTCGTCGAGGTCGTGGTCGCCGCAGCAGTAGTCGCCACGGGGGGCAGCGTGGTGATCGTCGTTGTGGTGGTCACGGCCTCTTCGGCGCCGCTGCAGCCGGCGGCAACCAGCGCCAAACCGGCCAAGAGGACCGCGATTCTGATGGGTCTCACGGCGGGAGTGTATACCTTGTCTGTCATTGAGAGTTCCCCTTGGCGAGCGGGGCGACGGCAGCCCCGGGTGGTTACCGTGCAGTAATGGATCGAGTTGAATTCGTCGCCGCTGAGCTTGCAGCGCGCGCCAATCCCGAGTCCGCCGCCGCCATGGCGGCGTACATGAAGACCGACATGCCATTCTTCGGCGTGAAACGCCCCGACTGTTCCCAAATCTTCAGGGAGACGATGCGGCGCTATCCGGTGACGACCCGGGCTGAGTACGAGCGCGGAGTGCGGGCGCTTTGGTCGCAGCCGCGCCGTGAGGAGAAGTACATCGCGATCAGCCTCGCCCGGGCGGTGCCTCGTTACGTCACGCCTCCCAGCCTTCCGCTGTACCGCAGGCTGATCGTCGAAGGGGCCTGGTGGGACTTCGTCGACGAAGTCGCCGCCCATCTGGTCGGAACGCTCCTCCTCGAGCATCGCGACCGCATCGCGCCGGTCATGGAGCGGTGGATCGACCACCGGGACATGTGGCTGCGTCGCGCCGCGCTGCTGGCGCACCTCCTGCACAAGGAACAGACGGACGAGGCGACGTTGTTCGACCATTGCCTGCGGCGGGCCGGGGAGCGTGAGTTCTTCATCCGCAAGGCCATCGGATGGGTGCTGCGCCAATATGCCAGGACGGCGCCCGACGCCGTGATCGCTTTCGTCCGGGCTCATCGGGACGCCTTGTCTGGCCTGACGGTGCGCGAAGCCACCAAGCATCTGGCCGTATAGGGGCGTGGCGCGCCCGAGCCGCCCCGGTAAGCTCCGGTACGGGCCGTCGAGCGATGGCACCCAGACTCAATCAGGAGGGTTCATGCGGCGGCTCGTGGTACTTGGCTTGACGGTGGTCGTGGTGGCCACGGCGTGCGGTGGCGACGGTCTGAGTTCCGACGATCAGGCCATCTCCGACGCGATCTTCGACCAGATGATGTCCGAGACGGCGCCCGACGAACCGTTCGGGGAGACCGAGGCGCGCTGCTTCTCCGACGGGGTCGTTCGCGACATCGGGGTTGCCGAGCTCACCGCGCTCGGACTGACTGCCGAGGCCATCTCGGCCGGGACCGAACCGGCGGACGTCGACCTGTCCGCCGAGCAAATCGACACGATGACCGACCTGATGATCGAGTGCGTAGACTTCCGCACCGTCTTCGTCGAGGAGTTCACGAGCGAGGGTGTCTCCGAGGATTCGGCCAACTGCCTGGCCGACGGATTCGACGATGACTTCTTGCGGGCCCTGGCAAGAGCCGAGCTGGCCGGCGAGGGAGCCGACCCCACCGAGGATCCGGCTCAGGCGGAGAAGTTCTTCAATCTCATCACGGATTGCCTCAGCTTCGAAGAGCTGTCGCAGCTCGGCGGCTAGCGGCGGCGCCCGACGGGGGCCGTGGAGCGATCCGTCGCCGGTTTCCGAGGGCAGGGTGCCTAGGGTCTGGGTATGCCTTCGCCCGCTCGAATCCTCGAGTATTTCGCCGAGCTCGCCCCGGTAGGGCGGGGGCCGCGATGGGACCATGCGCCTGCCCCCGGTGACCTGGTGTCGATTCCGTGGCCCTGGGAGCTGTCGCCCGACGCCGGAGGGGCGCTGGTGATCGAGACCTCCGCGGCAGGGCTGGGGGCACTGTGGAGCGCCGCTCGGATTCACGGGTCCCGTGACTTCCTGCGGCTCGGTTCGATGTTCATCTCGGGCACGTGCGAGATAGATGGGCGGGCCACGAAGGTATTTGTCCCGATTGCCTCGGTGCCGGTGCGGTTGCGTCGTGAGCCGGGGGCTCGCCACGGCGATCTCTATCAAATAGTCGCCGATGCGGATCCTGCTGTGCCGGATTCCCTGTTCCCGGACCACACGACGCGCCATAGCCTCAACGAGCAGCTCGACGTTCTGGTGAGCGAAGAGCTCCCGCGGATCGCCGCGGGCGACCTATGGGAGCGCCTACAGCCCTTTGTCGACAGGTTCTGCGAGGAAGCCGGCCTTCCCCGTGTCCGCAACGTGCTTCCCGCTGAGTCCCCGGTCGCGCCGGCCGGTGGTCCGATGTCGATTCACACCGGTCTCGCCGTCTACACGGCCCGTGATCGCAGCGCAACGAACCTGGAGTCGACCCTACGCGTTTGGGGTCGGGAGAAGCTGAACCAGTCCGCGCTGTTTGCGCTCTACAGGGACGGAGTCGAAGGGATCGCTCCGGAGGTGGACGGTGCAGTGGCCAACTCGCTGCCGCTCAACCGCACCCAGGAGGAGGCGGTCCTCATGGCGCGAGATCTGCCGATCACCGTCCTCTCGGGGCCACCCGGCACGGGGAAGACCCATACTGCGGTTGCCCTAGCGATCGACCAGATCGCCCACGGCTACTCGGTGCTCATCGCCGCTCAGTCCGACGACGCCGTTGACGCTGTCGAATCGCTGCTGGCGAAGTACTCCAGCCCGCGCCACGTTCGTTTCGGGTCGAGATCGTCACGCAAGAGGATCGCCGCTGAGCTATCGGGTGGACTCGAAGTGGATCCCGCGGCCGCCCGGCCTGCAGCCATTCGCGGGCTCGAAGGGATCGAAACAGAGCTGCGCCGGATGCAGCAGTCGGTGCGGCGGCGCCTCGAGATAGAGGACCGTTTCATACGGGCTCTCACCGTCAGGGCCCAGAATTCGTGGTGTCTCGGCGACGCCCCCGGCTTGAGTCGAGTTCTCTCGGCCGATGACGCGTCCGATCAGGTGCGCCGGCTATTCGAGCGCCTCGATGGCGGTGGTAGCGGGCTCTTTGCACCGGTCCGCAGGGGGCTGGCGGTACGCCGGTTATCGGCGATCCTCGAGGTCGCACCATCTCGGTTGGGTGACTTGGCCGATCCAGTGCAGGCCCTCATCGATGCCGAGGACGCCGTGCGTGCCGGCCAAGCCGCCTCGAGCCACCCGATTGAGGCGGCGTTCGGAGCCCTGGAGGAATCGGAGGAGAGGGCGAGGGCGCTCTTTGGAAGGCAGCTCGAGGCGACGCGCGCCGGCCAGACCTGGGCGCCCGGAGCGGCCCGCGCGGTGTCGCTGCTCGCCACGGCACTCCGCTCGGGGCAGGTGGCGCGACGCGCCGCCCTCCAGAAGATCGAGATCCAGGCTGCCCTCGGGGCCCTGCCGCTGTGGATCGGCACGCTCGCCGAAATGGACGATGTCCTGCCGATGCGGCCGGCCATGTTCGACGTCGTGGTCATCGACGAGGCATCTCAGGTCAACCAGGTGCGCGCCGCGTCCGCATTGGCGCGGGGGCGGCGTGCCGTGGTCATCGGTGACCCCCAACAACTGCGCCATGTCAGCTTCGTCGGCGACGAGAGAATGCGAGCTGCCGCCGAGAAGTCCGGCGTTGCCCGGGCGTTGCCTCTGCTCGACGTGCGCCGCAATAGCCTGTTTGACGTCGCTGCCGGCAATACACCCGTTGTGCAGCTGACCGAGCACTATCGCTCGACACCGCATCTGATCAACTTCTCGAGTCGCCATTTCTATGGCGATCGGCTGCGCCTCATGACCGAGCATCCCTCCGTCTCGCAACGCGACGTCATCGGCGTCGTGCGAGTCCCCGGGAGTCGGGACGAGTCGGGCGTGGTCGCAGAGGAGGCCGAACTGATTCTGGCTTTGGTGGCGGAACGAGAGGCAGCCGGCTCGCGTTCGGTTGGGGTGGTGACGCCCTTCCGGGCGCAGGCCGATGCCATGGAGCGCCTCGCTCGGGATCGCTTCTCGCCCGACCAGATCGAGCATCTCGACCTGCGCATCGGGACGGTGCACGGCTTCCAGGGCAACGAGCGCGATCACGTCTTCGTCTCCCTCGCCCTCGACCCCTCCGATCTCGGACCGCTCCGTTTCGTCGAGGATCCCAACCTGTTCAACGTCATGGTCACCAGAGCCCGCACCGGTCTCACCCTCGTGCTCTCCGTCGATCCTGGAGACCTCCCCGAGGGCCTGCTGCTCGGCTACATCCGGCATGCCGCCTCGAGCCCGGCCGGGCCGGTCTCGCGGCCCAGCTCGAGCCACCCCTGGAGCTCGGCCGTAGCGGCCGCGCTGCGGCCCTACGGTTTTCCGATGTGGGAGAACTACCCCGTTGGGGGCTACACGATCGACATCGCGATCGGGGAGGGCGCCGGTGCCGTCGGCGTCGAATGTCGCCTCCATCCCGCCGGGGTCGAGGCGCACATGGAGCGTCACATTGCGTTGCGCCGGGCCGGTTGGGAGCTGATGACCGCCATGGAATCGCGGTACCTGACCCGGCCCGAAGAGGCCGCCGAGGCCATCGTTCGCAAGGTCGTGCAGCGTGATGGCTCGACGGCCCCTCAGAGCCCGCCGAAAGCTCGCGGCGGCCAATAGCGCCCAACCACCTTGTGGACCTCGGTGAGGGGGATCGGGCCCGAGGCTCGGCCGTCGCCCGAAGAGAGCCTGCGGTTGTCGCCGAGGGTGAAGATCGACTCCGGGGAGATCGCCCAGTCGCCGTCGGGAAGGGTCGGTCCGTCGGCCCAGGCTTCGGTCAGCACCGCGCCGTCGATCATCACCCGGCCCCCGGCGATGGCCACGTTCTCACCGGGGAGACCGACGACGCGCTTCACCAGGTACCGGACCGGCATCGCCGGGTCCGGGTAGACGACGATGTCACCGCGCCGGACCGAGGCGCCCGCCAGCGCGATCAGGTAGTCACCGCGGCCCAACGTCGGCTCCATTGATGATTCGAGCACTTCGAAACGGGCGAGCCGGCGCGTGCAGGCCGCCGCGACCGCGCCGGCCAAGGCGGCCACCAGCGCCAGCTTGACGGCGCGGCGTGGGGAGGGGCCAAGAGCCATCGCCCGATGATGCCAGGTCGGTGCCGGGGGCGGCGTCATTCCGGGGGCGAGTCGCGGGCGGTGGCCTACGTTCCCGAGCGGTGTAGGGTCACGACGCCAAGTACGAACTCTGGATGGAGGTGCCCATGGGTCTTTTCCGGCCGAGCCGAGTGGCTCACGCTCACTGTGACCTTTTTTGTGGGGTCTACGACCCCGCCCAGGCCATGATCGAAGCGAAGTCGGTGCTCAACTGCTGCACGAAGTACCACGGATCAGACGACCCGGTTTTTCGCGACCGCTGCATCCTCGTGAAGGAGGAGCGCGCCGAGCTGGTGAAGCATCACCTGGCAGTGCTGTGGACGGACTTCTTCAAGCCGCCCCACCTCGAGCAGTTCCCCCAGCTCCACGAGCTGTTCTGGAATGCGATCAAGCAGGCGGGTGAGGCGAAGAAATCGGTCGATCCGGCAGTCAGCGAGAAGCTGATCGAGCTGATCGCGGAGATCTCCGACATCTTCTGGCAGACGGAGGCGTCCCAGGCGGCCGGGGTTTACCCGCCGGCCTAGGCCGTGCTCGATCCTTTTGTGAGCTCATAGAGCCCGCGAGCGAGTGCCAGCACTACCAGGGCATAGGTCGCAGCCGCAGTGAGCAATGTGAGCAGCGACGGCCCGAAGCCGGTGCCGAGGACGCTTTCGAGGGCGGCCGCCATGGCCCAAGCGGCGGCGCCCCCGCCGACGGCGAGCGGCAGCGCCCTGCCGGCACCCTCGAGGATGGCCGCGGCGCGCCCCCGATGGCTCGGGTCGCGGTACCACAGCATGCCGAGAGCAAGGGTGTACCCGCCGAGGGCGACAACGCTGGCCGCGGCGACACCCTCGAGCCCAAAGGCCCGCTGCATTGCCCAGTATGTCGGGATGGCCAGGCCGGTGGCGGCGGTGCCGACGGCGACCGGAGTCCACATCTGGCGGCGGGCGTAGAACGCCCGATTGAGCACCTGGAGCCCTCCCCACACGGGAATGGCGAACGAGTAGAAGAAGAGCGCGGCCCCGGCGGCGACGGTGTCGTCGGGTTTGAAGGCGCTGCGCTCGAAGAGGACGCGAATCGTCGGAACGCTCAGAGAAGCGATGGCCCCCGCCGCCAGGATCGAGAGCGCCAACACCCAGCGCAGGGTCTTGTCGACGGTGTCTGCCATCAGTTTGGCCCTACCTTCGGCATATAGCCGCGCCAGGAACGGGTAGGCGGCGACGCCGGCCGCCTGGGCGACGACCCCGATCGGGACGAACATGGTGCGCCGCGCGTAGAGCAGATGCGTTTGGGCGCCCTCCCCGACGAGGCCTCCAAAGGTCGACATGAACGTCTCGTCGAGCACGACGATCGATTGGCCGATCATCAGCGGCAGCGCAATCGAGATGTACGTGCGCAGCGCCGGATGACGCCAGCTGACTCCCAGAAAGAGCTGCATGCCGACTCGGCGGGCTCCCCACCATTGCAGAGCGAAATTGCCGACGAAGGCTCCAACCAGGGCACCCCAGATGAAACCCTCGGGGTCGGGCGCCCCGGCGACTTGGGCATAAACGAGGCCGCCCGTGATGATTCCCAGGTTGTACACGATGGGGGCGATCGTTGGCGTCGTGAAGTGGCCCTTGGCGTATTGCACGGCCGAGAACAGCGCCCCGAGCACGAAGAAGATCTGGGCCGGGAGCACGATGCGCGTCAGGCGAACGGTGGCGGCTACCTGGGCGGGAGTGAACTCCGGGTAGATCGCATCGATGATCCACGGCGTTGCCAAATAGCCGATCCCGACCAGGGCCACGATGCCGAATCCGATGGGGCGTAACACCGCCGAGAGCGCCATCCATCCACCCTCCTCATCGTCATCGGCCAGGTACTTGGCGAAGATGGGGATGAACGTGATCGACAGGAAGCCGCCGGCGAGGAGGTAGTTGAGGAAGTCCGGTATCCGGAAAGCCGCCACGTACTGGTCGGTGATGCCGTCGGCACCGAGGAGCCCGGCGAAGATGATCTCCCGCAACTGTCCGAGGATCCGCGACAGCAGCACGCCGCCCGACACTATGAGGGCGGCCTGGCCGAGCCGGCGATTGAGGGTGGATTCGGTCACGATCTCTCCGCGGCGGTGTGAGGTGCAAGGTAGCGAGCCTCATGCGCCGCGACGGGTAATCGGCCCGTCAGGTGAGGTCCCGGGTGCGCAAGAGCCAGCCGGTGACGGCAATCGAGGCTGCCGCCAGGATGATCACCTTGATGGCGGCGCCGCCGGCCCCCGGTGCCAGCGAGCCGAGGGAGGCCTCCACCAGGTCGAAGTCGAGGTTCGCCGGGGCCAGCCCCACAAAAGCGGACGCGCTGATGCGCCACAGCGACGTTCCGCTGAGCCCCTGGATGGCGCCGGCTATCGCCAGTTCCCAAATGAAGATGTAGATGAAGCCGATCAGGGTGGAGCGCTCGGTGAGGTAGCCGAGGGGCATGTAGACGGCCGAGTACCCTGCCGTGCCGATCAGCGCTGCCACCAGCAGGGCGATCAGGAAGCCGAAGTCGTTCAGCACCAGGCTGCCGATCGTTCCCAGCACGGCGGCGCCGGCTCCGGTTATGGCGAAACTGGCGACGATGGCCGACGCCAGCTTGGCGCCGGAAATGCTGAAACGGCTCAGCGGCCGCAGCATCAGGAACGAGAGGGTGTTACCGCGGCGCTCGGAGCCGAGGACCGAGGCGGCCACCACGATCGTGATGATCGGCACGATGACCGGCAGGAAGATCCCCAGCGACATGGTCGTGTAGCCTTCGGCCTTGTCGATCTCCGTGGCGGTGCGGGCCAGCAGCAGGAAGACCCCCGCGGGGAAGATCGCGAGCAGCCCGAACCCGAGAAGCCGTCTCAGGCCGAGAACGTTGCGGGCCGTGACCCGCACGATGGCGATCGTCGAGATCATCGCCCCACCACCAGGTAGCGAAACACCGACTCCAGTGACTCATCATCGGGGGAGAAACCTGTGACGTGGACTCCCAGGCGGTGCGCCGCGGCCGGTACCGCGGTTCCGAGAGCCGGCAAGTCGTTGGTCTCTATTGACAACGTGGTGCCGTCGATCGTCACCCCGTCGACGGACTCTTCCCCCATCAGCTCGCGCGCCAGCGGGCGGGCCGGCTCCGCCGCCACCGTCACCCGGTAGGGGATGTCGGACATCGCCCGCCGGATGGCATGGATGTCGCCGGCGGCGGCAAGACGCCCGTCGACCATCGCGATCACGCGGGTCGCCATCCGTTCGACCTCCTGCAGCACGTGCGATGACACGATCACCGTGTGGCCGGAGTCGGCCAGCCGGCGAAAGGCCTTGATCAGATGAGCCCTCTGGACGGGATCGGTGCCGTTGAGCGGCTCGTCGAGGATGAGCACCGTCGGCTCGTGCACCAGCGCCGCGGCGACTTTGGCGCGCTGGCGCATCCCCTTGCTGTAGCCGCCCAGGGAGCGATCGGCGTCGTCTTCGAGGGAGACTTCATTGAGGGCTCGTGACGCCGCCAGCCGCGGTCTGGTGAACCCCGCCAGGGTGGCGGCGTACTCGACGTACTCCCGGCCGGTCATGCTCGGGTAGATCGAGCTCTCTTCCGGGACCAGGCCGACGTCGCGGTAGACGCCGTGGTCTTTGCGGGGATTGCGTCCCAGAACGGTGACGCTGCCCTCCGACGGTACGAGCATCCCCGACAGCATCCGCAACAGGGTGGTCTTGCCGGCTCCGTTGGGGCCGAGCAGGCCCGTTATCCCCGGGCCGAAGGACACGCTTACCGAGGACACCGCCACCTTCTGACCGAAGAACTTGGAGACCGAGTCGGCGACGATCGTCGCGTTCGTCGCGTAGGCCGGGTTCGCCGTCGGCGGTGGGATGTCGGCCAGACCGGCCGGGCGAGCCGGAGGTGGCGGTGGGGGTAGGGGGGCAGTCACAGCAGGCTCCGGTACTTGCGGAGGCCGATGATCCACGTGATCACGGCAATACCCAGAATGATGCCGACGCTCCACATGGGGCCGAAATCGGCGCCGGACAGTCCCTCGCGCACGGTGGTCCGGCCGAAGATCCAGTCCATGACGATGTCGGGGTTGATCGAGAGCGCCGCCAGAGCCGAGTACTTCCAGATCCCGGTCGTGGCGGAGGTGATCGCAACGGCAAACCCGGACGAGAGCCACATGAAGGCCAGGTAGACGCCCCAGGCCGGGCCGAGGCGCTTGGCGAACATCGCCACGAGGAACGCGGGAGCGCCGTATGCCAGCAGGTAGAAGAACGCCGCCAGCAGGATCTTGGGCAGATCGGACAGGTTGCTCACCAGCCCGGAGAACCAGCCGTCGTCGTCCAGGGAGGCGAGGCCGACATAGAGAACGAGCTGCGGCACCACCAAGAAACCCCCGGCGGCTATGGCCAGGGCGGCGGCGCGGGCCCCGAGATAGTCGCTGACCCGCATGGGGCGGGACGCGTAGACGGCCAGCACGCCCTCAACCCGGTCGGGTATCAACAACTCCGGGCCGGCCAGCGCGGTGAAGATGAGGAACGTCGACGCGGTGATCGTGAAGATGTTGCCGTGGTTGGCGAATGGATTCTCGACGCCGGAGAAGACGTCCTCCACGAAGAACGAGACGCCCACCACCGCAATGACGGGGATCAGGGCAATGCCGAACAGCAGCCACGGCATGACCTTCTTGCGCGCCTTGCGGCGTATTCCGAGGATGCGGCGCAAGCCGTCGCGGACGGTGGCGAAGATGGCGCCCCGCCGGCCGAGGCGGTGACCTTCGTGCGGCTTGTACCCCAGGTCGAAGACAACGCCCTGGTCGGTGGTCATTCGGCGCCTCCCTCGGCTAGGAAGATGTCTTCGAGCGACGTTTCGGATTGCGATAGCCGGCGCATCCCGGCCCCCGTCTCCGCCAACGCATCCCGGATCAGGTCGAAGGCATCGTCCGCCGCGCGCACACGGAGCACGCTGCCCCTGACCTCCACCTCGGCGCCTCTCCGCTGGAGGGCGCCGATGACATCGTGGCCGTCGCCGCTGTTCCGGAGCAACTCGACATCGACCGTATCGCTCCCGGTGATGCCGGTGAGGGGCCCGCTGCGCAGGACCCGGCCGCCGTCGAGCATGATGACCCAATCGCAGGTCGATTCGATGTCGGTGAGAACGTGAGAAGACACCAGGACGTTGATACCGAACTCACCGAGGCGCCCGATCAAGGAGAGCATTTCCGTCCGCCCCTCGGGGTCGAGGCCGGCAGTCGGCTCATCGAGGAACACCAGATCGGGATCGTGCACGATCGCCTGAGCCAGCATGGCGCGTTGCTTCATGCCCGTGGAGAACTCGCCCAGGTAGCGGAAGCGCTCCTCGTGCAGCCCGACGAGGGTCAGCACGTCGGAGGCGCGCTGCCGGGCCGCCTTGGTCGGGATCCCGGCCAGCTCGGCGGCGTAAACCGTGAAGTCGGCCGCCGTCTGGGCCAGTGGCAGGCAGGTCTCCTCCGGCATGTAGCCCACCCGGGCGCGCACCGCGATCGGGTCATCGGCCACACCGATGCCGAGCACCTCGGCCGCGCCCTCCGTGGGGTCGAGGATGCCGAGGAGGACCTTGATCAGCGTGCTCTTGCCGGCCCCGTTGGCCCCGACGAGCCCGATCCGGCCTGCCGGCACAGTGAAGTCCAGATGATGGAGGGCAACGATGTCGCCGTATGCGTGACCGAGCTGGCTCGTGGAGATGAGCGTCCCACCCGACGGTGATGTCACTAGGCGGGGTCCTGTTTGCCGATGAAGTCGCGGAGTCTGTTGCGGACCCGGTCGCGAAGGCGACGGGCCCACTCGAACTCAGTCGCCAGGATCGCCAGTCCGGTGAAGACGATCAACCATCCGGGCCCGATGAGCGGGATCAACGGAATCCCGATGAGTATCACGGTGACGCCGACGATGGCGATCCCGAACCTGCGGGCGAGGCTCGACCGACGCCGTGGCGGCGTGACGTGCGGCTCGATTCGGTTCTCGGTTTCCATGTATTGATATCTTATGTGGCTGCGGGGCCCCGTGGGGCGTCCCCTTTCTAATGCAATTGGGCGCTTATGCGTTCCCGCGAAACGTTCGGTGGGGGCCGACCATACGTAGACTGCCGTCATGTCCAGGTTTTCCGGTCGGTATGGCGCGTCCCCCAGCCTCGTAGCCGCCGTGGCCTGTGCCGCGTTGCTGGCGGCAGCGTGCACGCCCGACCCGATAGATGTCGCGGTCGAGGTCGAGGTCGAGCGAGCCGTGACATGCGCCGACCTCGTTCCCACGGGTGTCGCGCTGGCCGTACAGCTTCTGGCCGCGATTGAAACAGTCCCGATCGACGTGTTGACTGGTGACGCCCCGGCTGAGGGCGCATTCGCCGACCTCCTCGACAGCGGCCGGCTGTTTGATGATCGGGCTGAGAGTCTCGGCTGCGACCCCGGTGAGCTCAACGCCGAGATAATGGCCGAGCTGGCCGACGACGTGGATCCCAGGTCGCTCTCTGCCACCCTCCTGCTCGAGATCATGCAGGGTGGATCGCTCCCGCCCGGCGCGGCCACCACGAGCGAGGCACCCACCACGACAACGGGGAGTTAGCACCCGAATCGGATTTCCGCTCAGTGATGTGACCGTTTGCGCCGATTGTGATTTGGTGGAAGAACAACCTGACCGTCGCAAGCGACAGCGCCGATCCGGGACGGACCGCCGTCAAGAGGACCGCCGCCAAGTCGAGAAACCCGTGTCTGAAGAGCGTCGCGGCCAGCCGGACCGGCGCCGGACGCAGCGCCGCAGCGGCACCGATCGCCGATCCGGCTAGGAGCTTGCTGAGTAATCACTGTGGATGGATCTGCGGAATCTCATCGTCATCTGCCACAGTCCGGCGAGCGAAGGAGTATCAGTAGATACTTCGAGGTCGTCGGGCGAAGGCAGGGGCGATGAGAGCCGCAGAGAC
>JBFISZ010000023.1:0-20125 GCA_041608315.1 Acidimicrobiia bacterium
CCTGGTCGACGTCCGGGGTGGTCCACTTGCCGGGGACCGGATGGTTCATCCAACCGGGCGACACCAGCGGGTACTTGTGAACCAGATTCGCCTGGAGTGCGTAGTAGAGCGCCTCGCTCTCACGGACCCCGGTCTCGTAGCCCTTGGTCTCCAGGGGGCAACCGTGCAGGCACAGCATCACTCCGATCTGGCTCGGGGCGTAGCGCGCCAGCAGGGGCGCAATGCCCTCTTCCACCTGATCGATGAGCCGTTGCTGGAAGTCCTCCCGCTCCCAAAACGAGGGCAGGTAGCGCATGCCCCTCACCCAGCTCGGATCGGGGGCGAGGGCCTCGTTGATCTGCTCGAGCGCCAGGCCGCTGGTGAACACGGAGTCGACGACCAGCCAGGGGTACACGACGATCTTGTCGAAACCCTGGGAGCGGATCTCGGCGAGAACCTGGTCCGGGAGGTAGGGAGGCACGAAGTTGAACGCCTTGAAGACGGCAACGTCGTCCCCATAGGCGGCTTGGAGCTCCCTTTCGATCCCGGCACGCTGCCGCTCGAAGATGGCGTTGTGAGGAGAGTGATAGTGGTTGGCGGCGTGCCATTCCTTCCTCTGGGATCGTTCCAGGCGGCGCGACAGGTAAGGGATCGAGAAGTCCGGGAACTTGATCGACTTCGAGACGAGCAACCGGAACGATCGCTCGTTGTATTCGGCGAACTCCTCGTACTCCTCCACTTCGCCGTATCCGCAAAGCAAGATCGCAACTCTTTCTCCCATCACATCCCCTCGAGGTCCTCGTCGTCGGTAGCTGCGCCGATCACCATAGGATCGCCGCGTCATCCTCTCTACGGTTCTGCTCCGGATTGAGGATGGCCGCGCTGAGGAGGACGAAGCTAATCGAACGTTTGACTGCGGAGACACCCGCCGACCGTGTCGGCGGCAAGGCCTATCACGTGAGCTGGATGATTGCCCGCCACATGCTGGTGCCGGCCACGTGGGTGATCCGGGCCGACGAGCCCGAAGCGTCGTTGCGCGCCGCAATCGACCGGGAGCTGGACGGCACGATGCGGTACGCGGTGCGGTCTTCGGCCAATGTCGAGGACGGCACGGCCGCCTCGTATGCAGGCCAGTTCATCACCGAGCTGGATGTCGCCGTCGCCGACGTCTCCGGCGCCGTGCTGCGGGTGCGGGCTTCCGTTGAATCGGAGAGGGTCGCCGCCTACCGGAGCCATCTCGGGAGCGAGAACGGCATAGTCGTCAACGTCATGGTGCAGCCCATGGTGCCCCCCGTCGTGTCCGGCGTCGCCTTCTCCCGCAACCCGATCACCGGGCTCAACGAGGTCGTGATCGAAGCCGTTGCCGGACGGGGCGATCGGCTCGTCGACGAAGGCATCACTCCCCGGCGTTGGATTCACCGGTGGGGCGGCTGGATCGAGCAGTCGGACGAGCTCCTCGGCGAGGGCGTTGTGTCCGCGATCGTGGCGCAAACAACGAAGACGGCGGCCGAGTACGGGGCACCGGTGGATCTCGAGTGGGTGTGGGACGGGCATCGAGTCTGGTGGGTGCAGCTGCGTCCCATCACCGGGCTCAACGAAGTGGCTGTGTACTCCAATCGCATCTCGCGGGAGGTGATGCCGGGAATCATCAAGCCGCTGGTGTGGTCGGTCAACGTTCCGATGGTGAACCAGGCCTGGGTGGATCTGTTCACTGAAGCCCTCGGGCCCAACGACATCCGTCCCGAGAACCTCGCCAGAGCCTTCGCCTACCGCTCGTATTTCAACATGGGGGCGATCGGCGACATCTTCGAGTTGCTCGGCATGCCGCGTGACTCGCTCGAGCTTCTCTTGGGACTACCGGCGGGGAGTGACCCGCCCTCGTTCAAGCCGACCCCGGCGACGATGCGTCTGCTGCCGCGCCTGCTGCGGCTGGCGACGCGCAAGGCGCGCTACGGCCGGCTGGTTCCCGGCGAGATCCGGGTCTTGCGAGGGCTGTATCGCGGATTCGAGGAGGCCGACCTGACGACCCGTTCGGACTCCGCGCTGCTCTCCGATGTGGCGGCGCTCCGGGAGATCGGGGTGCGGGCAGCGTCGGCCAACATCGTCACGCCGCTGCTGGCCAACATGCACCACGCCCTACTGCGCCGGCGGCTTGCCAAGGCCGGATTGGACCCCGAGAGCGTCGACATCGGGGGGACTGCGGCTCTGGCGGACGTCAATCCGAACGTGCATCTCGATCATCTCGGAGCGGCATTGGCCGCGCTGGACCCGGCGGAGGTCGCGGTCATCCGGACGCAGGGTGTCGGCGCCCTCCCGCCGGCATTGCGGGAAGAGTTCGATCAGTTCCTCGCCCGGTTCGGGCACCTGTCGGCGAGCGGCAACGACTTCTCGGTTGCCCCGTGGCGGGAGACGCCTGATGCCGTCGTCGCCATGGCTCTCGACCACGCCGCGACCCACGGCGCGGCCGGGCGGCTGACATGGGATGAGGCCGAAGCGCGGCTCGGGAAGGCGGCCCGGCCGCTGCTGCGCTCTCTGCGAAGGCGGACCGCGGAGTTCATCGAACATCGGGAGAACGTCAGTTCCGCATACACGCACGGCTACGGGCTGTTCCGGAGGTATTTCCTCGAGATCGGCCGCCGGCTGATGGAGCGGGGGACATTGGCGGCGCCCGATGACGTCATGTATCTCTACTTCGACGAGGTTCGGGACGCGTTGCTCGGCCGCCACTCTGCAACGACGCCGGCGGCCCTGGTCGCGGCGCGGCGCGCCGAGATCGAATCGCTGAACGAGATTGCCATGCCCGAGATCATCTACGGCGACGACTTCGTGCCGGTGCCGCTGAGCACGGCGGCGGGCCTGTTGAAGGGGATCCCCACCTCCCGCGGGCATCATCGGGGAACCCTGCGGGTGGTCGCCGACATCAGCGACTTCGCCAAGGTCAATCCCGGAGACGTCATCGCCATCCCCTACAGCGACGTCGGGTGGACGCCCCTCTTCGCCCGGGCTGGAGCGGTTGTCGCCGAGGCGGGAGGAATGCTCTCCCACAGCAGCATCGTTGCCCGCGAGTTCCGCGTTCCCTGTGTGGTCTCCGTGGCTGGAGCCACCCGGCTCCCGGACGGGGCGACCGTCACCGTCGACGGCTATGCAGGGACTGTTGTCGTCGAGGATGCCGCGGCCGGTGGTTGACACGTCTGGCACCACCAGATTCTGCGGCCGGCCATGTCGCCTGTCGATATCGGCCCCCCACAGCGGCGACACGGAAAGCGATCGCGCTTATAGACGTAGACCCGGTCGGTCTCCTCGCTGCGACCGAGCGGAGCCCGCGGCAGCGTGACGATCTTGCCGTCGGCGACCCCGCGCTTCAGGAGAGCAACGCTTTGCCTCCACAGCTCTTCGACCTTGGCCGGGGGCAACTCGTTGGCGGGCGTGGCCGGGTTGATCCCGGTGAGAAACAGCGCCTCGGCTCGGTAGATGTTGCCGATTCCGGCGACAACGCTCTGGTCGAGGACCGCCGCCCCGATGGGAATAGCGCGCCGGGAGAGATTGCCGGCGAACACCGCAACGGTGTGCCCGCGAGATCCCGCTTGAAGCGGGTCGGGCCCGAGCCGGGACCGGATCGCCTCCTCCCGCGACGGCTCGATCAGCTCGCATACGGTCGGACCGGCCAGGTATATGGATACCTCCTCGGTTGCCAGCGTCAGCCGAGTGCCGGGCGTAGGCGGCGGCGGGTCCTTTTCGTAGGTGCGGAACCTGCCGTATAGGCCAAGGTGGATGTGCAGCGTTTCGGCCCGTTGCCAGCGGTAGAAGAGGTGCTTGCCGTGGGCGGTGACGTCGACGAGGACCCGACCGTCAATTCGCGCCGCCCCGTTGCGGAATCGCCCCTGTGGCGACGTGGCCGCCACCCGCCGACCGGCCAGTAGGCGGCGGTGGTGGCCGGCGTAGCGGTATATGGAGTGTCCTTCCGGCATGTGTTTCCAGGTGTGGCGAGACGGTTTTGCGGTCGCGGTCCCGATTATGGCGTTAGCCCGGGACCCTAGAATCCGACGATGTTCTCCCCGAGCCGATTGGTGCTCTCGGTTCGGCCCCGGGCCACTCCGGCGCTCTTGGTGGCCGCCGCCTCGATTGCGTTGCACTTCGCGGCCACACCGTTTCTGCTCCCGGCCATATCCGAGCGGTACGGTGTCGCGTTGGGTACCGCCGGCTTCATCTCCGTCGCCCAGGTGGGAGGCTTCACGGTCGCCAACCTCGTGGCCGGGCGCCGGTTGCGGCCCCGGCGCGCCATCCTCGTGGGTTCCGCCGTCGTCGGCTTCGTTGCCAACGCCGCCTCGGCCGCCACCGTCGGCTTTCCTTTCTTACTCGCGATGCGAGCCGCCGCCGGCGTCGCCGCCGGAATGATCACATGGCTCGCCTGGACCGAAGCGATGCGTGACGTCCACTCGCTGCGCGATGTCGCCGGCGTCGGTCCGCTCAGCGCGTTCATCGGGTCACCGGTCATCGCCTGGATGGTCACGGTTGGCGACGAGCGGATCGTGTTCGCGGCGCTGGCGTTGACCTCGCTCCCTGCGGCCTTCATGAGGACCACGTTTGCGGGCGATGCGCTTCCCGCCCGGCGCCGGATGAGCCCGTCGCGCTCCAACGTCTTCTTGCTGGTAGCTCTCGGCATCCTCACCGGCGCCGGATCGAGCTTGTTCATCTTTGCAGCCTCCATCGGCCAGGAGCGGGTCGAGCTGGCCCCGGTGGCGGTATCCCTGGCCTTCAGCCTGAACGCCGCGGCCGGCCTGCTCGCGACGCGTCGCGTCGCCCGGGACGGCTCTGCCCCGATCTGGCTGGGGCTGATAGCGGCCTGCGCCAGCGTGGTTGCTACGAGCGGCAATCCGATCGCCTTCTACGCCGCCATGGCGCTCTGGGGTTTTGCCTTCTGGATGGCGGTGCCGCTTGTTCTGTCCCACGTGGCGCAATGGTCGCTCGTCCCCGAGGAACGTACCGGCGATGCCCAGGCCATCATGGCGTTGGGTCGAGTGGTCGGTCCGGCGGCCGGCGCCGCCCTGCTCGGCGTCGGCTCTTTCGAGGCGGTGGGGATCGGAGCCGCCTCCGGCCTGGCGGTGAGTGCGGCCCTCGTGGGAGCGGTGGATCGGTATCGGGTCAGGAATCCCGAGCGCCGGCCGGTCATGGGCGAGTCGTGACGTGGTTCGAGAAGATGCCAGACTCCGCGGAATGAAGCCAGCCCGTAAACCGAAGGCAGCCCGCAAACCGAAGCCGGCCGGCAAACCGAAGCCGATCGTCGGCTGGAGGGAGTCGATTGAGCTCCCCGAGCTGTGCGCGACGCCCATCAAGGCCAAGATCGATACCGGGGCGCTCACCTCGGCACTACACGCATTCAACCTCTCGGTCGTGGAGCGCGATGGGGACTCCTGGGCAGACTTCGAGATCCACCCGGTGCAGCGATCCAAGCGAGCGGCGGTGACCGTTTCACATCCGGTGGCCGGCTTTCGCAAAGTCCGCTCTTCCTCCGGCCACCTCGAGAGACGGCCGGTCATCAAGACGCCGATCCAAATCGGGTCCCATTGCTACCATATCGAGATCTCGCTGGCGTCGCGCGACGAAATGGGTTTCCGGATGTTGCTGGGGCGGGCTGCGTTGCGCCGCCGATTTGTGGTTGACCCGGGCCGCTCCTATCTGCAGTCGCCCGCCCCCCGGCCGAAAGGGCACAAATGAAGCTGGCCATCCTGTCGAGAGCCCCGAGTGCGTACAGCACCAAACGGCTCAGGACCGCAGCCCTGGCGCGGGGCCACGAGGTCCGCGTGCTCAATACATTGCGGTTCGCCATCGACCTGGCCGGCGACGAACCGGACTTGCAGTATCGCGGCAAGGACCTCTCGGACTACGACGCGGTGCTGCCGCGTATCGGCGCGTCTATCACCTTCTTCGGCATGGCCGTAGTGCGCCAGTTCGAGCAGATGGATGTCTACACCCCGAACACCTCGAACGGGATCGCCAACTCGCGAGACAAGCTCCGGGCGATTCAGATCCTGGCCCGGCACAACATCGGCATTCCTGCAACGACATTTGTCCGCGACCGGGCCGACGTTTTGGCGGCCATCGAGCGGGTCGGCGGCGCCCCCGTCGTGATCAAGCTCCTGGAAGGTACCCAGGGGATCGGGGTGATACTCGCTCCGGACACCAAAGTCGCCGAGGCCGTGATCGAGACGCTGCAGAGCACCAGGCAGAATGTCCTCATCCAGCGCTTCGTCGCCGAGAGCAGGGGTCGGGACATCCGCGCCCTGGTAGTCGGCGATCGTGTAGTGGCCGCAATGCGGCGCCGGGCCGCGGGTGACGAGTTCCGCTCCAACTTGCACCGCGGCGGCACCTCTGAGGTCGTCAAACTCGACGATGACTACGCCCGGGTGGCGGTGCAGTCCGCCCAGATCATGGGGCTGCGGGTGGCCGGCGTCGACATGCTGGAAGGCGAGGACGGCCCGCTGGTGATGGAGGTGAACTCGTCACCGGGCTTGGAAGGGATCGAGGCGGCCACCAATCTCGATATCGCCGGGGCCATCGTCGACTACATGGCCAACCAGGTGGCGTTCCCCGAGCTCGATATCCGGCAGCGCCTCACCGTGAGCACCGGCTACGGGGTGGTCGAGTTGATCGTGCACGAGGGGGCAGATCTTCTGGGGAAGCCGATCGATGGGTCCGGTCTGCGCCAACGCGACATCACCGTTCTCACCCTGACGAGGGGGACCACCGTCATCCCCAACCCGCGGGGCGAGCGCATCCTCGAGGCAGAAGACCGTCTGCTGTGCTTCGGCAGGCTGGAATCGATGAGGGACCTAGTTCCGGAACGGCGCCGGCGCCGCGGCCGGCCCAAGATCCGCCCCCTTCCCCATGATGACGATCCTGCCGACGCGGGCGCGTCGTGACGCCCAAGTCGGGAAGGGCACCCTTCGCCATCGCCGACCATCAGGTGCGTCCGGGCCGGCGACTCAAGCTCGAGCTTCCCATCGCCAAGCTGATGAGCGGCACGCCGGTCGCCCTTCCGGTGACAGTTCTGCACGGAGTCGGCGAGGGCCCGGTCGTGTGGGTGAGCGCCGCCGTACACGGCGACGAACTGTGCGGAATCGAGATCATCCGGAGGGTGCTGTCCGTCGTCGATGCCGGCCGGCTGGCCGGCACGCTGATTGCGGTGCCCGTCGTCAACGTCCACGGCTTCAACGCCGGCAGCCGCTATCTACCGGACAGGCGGGATCTCAACCGCTCTTTCCCCGGCTCGGCGCGGGGCTCACTCGCCTCGCAGCTGGCGCACCTGCTCATGAAGGAGGTCGTCGATCGGTGCAGCGTCGGAATCGATCTCCACACCGGCTCGGACCATCGCATCAACCTGCCGCAGATTCGCGCCGACCTCGACGACCCGGAGACGCTGGAGTTGACCAAGGCCTTCGGGGCGCCGATCGCGATCCACTCGCGGCTGCGCGACGGCTCCCTGCGGCAGGTGGCCGCAGAAGCCGGCACTCGGGTGCTGCTCTACGAAGGCGGCGAAGCCAACCGGTTCGACGCCATGGCGATCGAGGTGGGCACTGCCGGTGTGAAGAGGGTTCTCGCCGCACAGGGCATGATCGACAACGGGGGCCCCGGCTCCGACGGGATGCTGCTATCGCGCAAGTCGCGCTGGATTCGGGCGACCGTGAGCGGCATCTTCAGCCTCGACGTCGCCCTGGGAGATCTCGTCGAGGAGAGAGTTCCAGTCGGTGCGATCTACGACCCGTTCGGGAAGCGCCTCAGCCAAGTGAGGGCTCGCACGGCCGGCGTCGTGATCGGCCACACCCAGCACCCGCTGGTGAACCGTGGGGACGCCGTCGCCCACATTGCCGAGGTCTGAATCCCGGGAAGGGGCCTTCAATCGGGTAGCACGTAACTAGTTGTCGCATGGCCCACCAGGCGGTCGGGTTCGCCATCCATGTAGACGTCGGCCACGCCGTACGCCACGCGGCGTCCCAGCTTCAGGACGTCGGCCTTGCACAGCATGTCGCCGCCGACGGCCGGGCGCAGGAAGTTGTACTTCAGCTCGTTGGTGACGGCCAGCGGGACGATCCCGATCTTGGTGAAGAGCGCCCAGTAGAACGTGGCGTCGGCGAGGGCCATCTGCACCGGCCCGGCGATGAAGTCGACGGGGCGGGTCCAGCGGGCGTCGAAGGTGAATCGACCGATGGCGACACCATCGCCGATTGAATCGCACGTGATGTTCATCATGGCGCTGAACGGCACATTCTCGGCGTTGAATGCCTGTATCTCTTCGAGGGTCACCGGCAGCACGCTCATCCTCTCGAGGGTCGACTGTGACAATAGGCATCGCCGCCGCCCGCCGGCGGCGCCGGCGAGATCTCTGCGTTGCGGGCAGGACATTCGGGCTCTCGCCCAGAACCTCACATCCGGTCGAAATCCTTGAACTGCGCTCAACGCAGAATATACTGCAAGAAGTGCAGGATATTACGCCACTACTGCGTACCGAGACATTGAAAGAGCTGTTGATTGAGCTGTTCTTCCTGTCCGACAAGCCGAGAACCCTCTCCGACCTGGCGCGGGCGATCGATGTCGACTCGACAACGGTCATGCGCGAGGTGAACCGCCTCCTCGAGACCGGAGTTGTGGTCGAAGAGCGGGTCGGCAGATCCCGCACCGTCGCCATCGACGAGTCGAGCCCGGTGGCGGCACCGCTACGGCGCCTGCTGCGGCTCGCCTATGAACCGGCCGACGCAGAACAAGCCGGCCGAGCCGACGGATTCTCGCCAATACACGCAGAACGTCCCGAGCGACGGCCCCTCCCGTCATCGCAGAGGAGGAACTGATGGCACCCCTGCCGACCGAATCCGAGGTGCGGGCCCTCGTCAGCCGTGTGGTCGCGGGTCTTCACCGGGATGCGGCCGCTTCGGTAGCTCCTGCGGCGCCGGCCGCGGCACCTTCGCCTGCGCCCGCCGCAGGATCCGCAGCACCCGCAACCAAGCCCACCATCGCGATCGGTGCCGACCACGGTGGCTACCCGCTGAAGGAGCGAATCGGGTTCCGCCTCAAGGAGATGGGCCACCAGGTGATCGATTGCGGCACCCACAGCGCCGACGCCGTTGACTACCCCGACTTCGCTCACGCCGTCGCCGAGACGGTCGCCGGCGGCGATGCGTCGTACGGAATCGTCGTCGACGGCGCCGGAATCGGCTCGGCGATGGTCGCTAACAAGGTTCCCGGGATCCGGGCGGCCCTGTGCTACGACATCTCGAGCGCCCGCAACAGCCGGGAACACAACCACGCCAACGTCTTGACGCTGGGAGCCGGACTGATCGGCACGAGCCTGGCGCTGCAAATCGTCGACGCCTGGCTGGCGACGCCGTGGGCGGAGGGGCGCCACGCCAACCGCGTCGCCAAGATCACCGCCGTCGAAAGCCAATACACCCGGAGCGCATCATGACCGACCAGGCGCTCATCGACGCCGTCACCAGGGAGGTGCTCGCCGTGCTCACCGGCAGCGACCCGTGCGCCGACTGCCACGGCTCGTGTGCCGCCCATAGTCCGGAGAAGGTACGCCGCGTCGTGGCCAACGGCGCCGATCGGGTCAGTTTCAACGGGCACGGTTCCGACGTGCCGATGGACCTCGCCAAATACATCGACCACACTCTGCTCAAGCCGGATGCGACTGCAGATGACATCGACCGGCTGTGCGCCGAAGCCCTGAAATACGGATTCGCCTCGGTGTGCGTCAACCCCACATGGGTGAAGCGGGCCGCCCAAAACGTCCGGGGGAGCGATGTCAGGGTGGCCTCGGTGATCGGTTTTCCGTTCGGCGCCACTCCGCCGGCGATCAAGGCGATGGAGGCCCGGCGGGCAATCCGGGACGGCGCTCGCGAGATCGACATGGTCATCAACATCGGCGCCCTGAAATCGGGCGATCACGACCTGGTTCGGGAGGACATCGCCAAGGTCTCCGATGCCTGCCACGAAGCCGGAGCGCTCAACAAAGTCATCATCGAAACCTCGCTGCTGACGGACGAGGAGAAGGTGATGGCCTCCCACTTGGCGCAGCTGGCGAAAGCCGATTTCGTAAAGACATCAACGGGTTTCGCCGGAGGCGGGGCCACCGTCCCCGATGTCCTGCTGATGCGCGAGACCATCGGCCCCAAGATGGGAATCAAGGCATCGGGCGGTGTACGCAGTAGAGAAGACGTCGAGGAGATGATCGCCGCCGGGGCTACCCGGATCGGCGCCTCGGCCGGAATCGCCATCGTTACAGGAGGCACATCCAGTGAGCAATATTGAGCTGCGGTCTTTCGTCTTTCTCGACAGCCTCCAACCGCAATACGCCGCCTTCATCGGCACCACCGCGGCCGGGTTCTTCCCACTTTCCTACGAGGCGGCGCTCTTCGTTGAGATCTCTCCGGGGATCGAGATCAACCGGCTCACCGACGTCGCCCTCAAGTCGAACAAGGTCAAGCCGGGCATGCAGATCGTCGAGCGGGTGTACGGCATGCTCGAAATCCACTCGCCCGAGCAGGCCGAGACCCGGGGCGCCGGGGCCGCCATCCTCGAAGCCGTCGGGCTCAAGGAGACCGATCGGCTCAAGCCCGAGATCCTCTCGAGCCAGATCGTGCGCCACATCGACGGTCACCAGGCACAGCTCATCAACCGGATGCGCCACGGTCAGATGATCACGCCGGACCAGACGCTGTACGTGCTCGAGTGCGTGCCCGCGGCGTATGCCGCTCTGGCTGCCAACGAGGCCGAGAAAGCGGCCAACATCAACATCCTGGAGGTGCGGGCGTTCGGCGCCGTCGGGCGCGTCTACCTCGGCGGCGAGGAAGCCGATATCGACGTCGGCTGGCGGGCTGCGGTCGCCTCCCTGGAGGGAGTGAAAGGCCGGGCCCAGAAGTGAAGATCTCAGTGAGAACCAAGAGAGGAGAAACCAATGGCTGATGCCTTGGGAATGATTGAGGCCAGGAGCTTTCCGGCCATGGTTGAGGCAGCAGACGCCATGGTGAAGGCGGCCAAAGTCGAGCTGGTCTCGTATGAAGAGACCGGCGGCGGCTACGTGACTGCGGTGATCCGGGGCGACGTGGCCGCAGTGAAGGCTGCAGTCGACGCCGGTGTGCGCGGCGCGGAACGGGTCGGCGAAGTCGTCTCCAGCCACGTGATCGCCCGTCCCCACGACACCATCGACATGGTGCTGCCACTGGGACGTGCCACCGAATAGGACTACGGGAGGCAGCGCATGCTGTTAGCGCGAGTTGCGGGAACGGTTGTCGCCAGCCGCAAGGAGCCACGGCTCGAGGGGCTCAAATTCCTGCTGCTGGAGCAGATTGGCGTCGACAACAAGCCGACCGGCGGCTTCGTAGTGGCGGCCGACGCCGTCGGTGCCGGCGTCGGCGAGGTCGTTATGTATGCCAGCGGCAGTTCGGCCCGCCAGACCGAGTACACGCATGAACGGCCGTGCGACGCCGTCGTCATGGCGATCGTGGATTCCTGGGAAGTGGATGGCGATGAGCTATTCCGGAAGTAGGCGCCGGCCGTGACGACACTCAGCGAAGCCGACATCCAGGGGATCATTGCGCGGGTCCAGGAGCGGCTCAGCGGGACCGGGAGCGCCCGGCCGGCGGCGACGTTGGCGGCGCAGTCGGAGATGGCGACGGCCGCCGAGCTCGGTGAAGGCATCTATCCCACGGTCGACGAGGCGGTGGCCGCCGCCAAGCGGGCCCAGGATGTCTACTCGCGTATGGGCCTGCAGACGCGGCACACCATCATCGATGCGATCCGGGCGGCGATGCTGGCCGAAGCGGAGAACCTGGCCATGCTGGCCCACACCGAGACCGGTTTGGGACGCTACGAGGACAAGATCATCAAGAACCGGCTCGTGGCAACCAAGGCACCCGGGCCCGAGGACCTCGAGCCGGACGCCGTGACGGGTGACGCCGGCATGGCCGTGATCGAGTGGGCGCCGGTCGGCTTGGTGGGGGCCATCACCCCCACCACCAACCCGACGTCGACGATCATCAACAACACGATCTCGATCCTGTCCGCAGGCAACGCCGTCGTCTTCAACGTGCACCCCAACGCCAAGAAATGCTCTGCCGAGAACGTGCGGCTGCTCAACCGGGCGATCGCGGCGGCCGGCGGCCCACCCGATCTGGTGACCGCGATCGCGACACCAACCCTCGACAGTGCCAAGGCGTTGATGGTGCACGCCGATGTGCAGGTGCTGCTTGTCACCGGCGGCCCTGGGGTCGTCGAGGAGGCGCTGCGCGCCACGAAGCGTGCGGTCACGGCGGGGCCGGGCAACCCGCCGGCGGTAGTCGACGAGACTGCCGATATCCCGCGGGCCGCCCGGGCGATCGTCGCCGGGGCATCATTCGACAACAACGTCATCTGCACCGATGAGAAGGAAGCGATTGTGGTCAACTCGGTCGCCGATCAACTGCTCAGGGAGATGGCCGACGCCGGAGCCTACGTCCTCAAGGAGCACGAGCTGCGGCGGCTGGAGCGGGTGATCTTCAGGGAGATGGGACCGCCGAACAAGCCGGGCGTCATCAACGGCGCCTTCATCGGCAAGAACGCCTCGCTGATCCTCAACGAGATCGGCATCCAGGTCGGCGACGAGGTCCGGTTGGTCGTCGCCGATGTCCCCAACGAGCACAACCTGGTATGGACCGAGCAGATGATGCCGGTGTTCCCGGTGACCCGGGTGCCCAACGTCGACGTGGGCATCGAGCTGGCGGTGCGGGCCGAGCATGGCTTCCGGCACACCGCCGGGATTCACTCCACCAACGTCGAGACCATCACCAGGATGGCGCGAGCGATGAACTGCTCGATCTTCGTCGCCAACGGGTCCTTCTTCGCCGGGCTCGGCCAAGGCGGTGAGGGGTACAGCTCGTTTTCGATCGCCAGCCCCAGCGGCGACGGAATGACCCGGCCCCGCACGTTCTCGCGGCCGCGGCGAGTGAGCGTCGTCGGCGCTCTCCGGATCGTGTAGCGAATGGAATTCACCTCCGCGATCGCACTCCTCGAGTTTGGATCGGTCGCGGCCGGCATCGAAGCCGGCGACGCCATGGTGAAGCGGGCCACCCTCGATGTCATGAAGGCCGGCACCGTCCAGCCGGGCCGCTACTTGGTGTTGATCGGAGGCACGGTCGCCGATCTGGAAGAGGCGCTCGACGCGGCGATGCGCGTCGGCGCCGAGCACGTGGTCGATCGGATGTTCCTCCCCGATCCCCACCCGCAACTGGTAGCCGCCCTGACCGGCACCAGGGAGGTCGGGGACGGCGAGGCGCTCGGCATCATCGAGACCTCTTCGGTCGCCGCCGCCATAAGCGCCGCCGACGCCGGCCTCAAAGGGGCCGCCGTCACGCTGCGGGAGATCTTCCTGGCCGACGGCCTCGGCGGCAAGGGCTACTTGCTCTTCCGGGGCCCTGTGGTCGAGGTGGAGGCGGCGGTCGAAATCGGCACCGGACGGGTTCCGGGTCGTCTGGTCGGATCCCGCGTCATCGCCCAGCTCCACGAAGAGATGGACGAGAACCTGGCGGCGCACGGCCACTTCGGCGTCCGAGTGCGAGGGGCATAGCGATGCACTTGGGGCGCGTCATTGGAACGGTTGTCGCCACCGAGAAGACTCCCGATCTCGAAGGGGTCAGGTTCCTCATCGTCCAGCCGCTGACACGTGACCTGGCCGCCCGGGGCCGGCCCGTGATCGCCGCCGACGGCGTCCATATGGCCGGGCCGGGCGAGCTGATCTACTTCGTTGGCTCCCGTGAAGCCGCCCAGGCGATGCCGGAGCCGTTTGTCCCCGTCGACCACGCAGTCGTCGGCATCGTCGACCAGCTGGCCGTCTCGCCTCTACCCGCCGCGAAGAAGCCGGCGGCGAAGAAGCCGGCCGCCAGGAAGGCGGCCACGAAGAAGTCGGAGGCCAAGAAATGAAGATCGGCCGCGTCGCCGGAACCGTCGTCTCGACCATCAGCGCGCCGATCTTCGAGCACCAGCGCCTGCTGTTCTGCGACCTGCTGACGGCGGCTGGCGACCCGACCGGGGATTACGTCATCGCGGTGGACGTTGTCGATGCAGGGGCCGGCGAAACGGTCTTGATCCTCGACGAGGGCAGCGGGGCTCGCCAGATCATGGGACAGGCGGTGGCCCCGATCCGCGCCGTTGTTGTCGGAATCATCGACGACGTCGACGTGTAGCCGGCGATAAAGGCGATACCCTGCCCTCCGTGACACAGCCCGCCGCGACGGAACCAAAGGGCACTCTCGGGACCTTTGCCGGGGTGTTCACGCCGTCGATCCTCACCATCCTCGGAATCATCCTCTTCCTACGGCTCGGCTTCGTCGTCGGCAATGCAGGACTGCGCAACACACTGTTCATCATCGCCATTGCCACGGCAGTGGTGGTGCTGACGAGTATCTCGCTGGCGGCTATCGCCACCAATCTCGAGGTGCGGGGCGGCGGCGACTACTACATGATCTCGCGCACGCTCGGCGTTGAATTCGGAGGAGCAATCGGCGTCGTCCTCTTCCTGGCCCAATCGGTATCGATTGCCTTCTACGCAGTCGGTTTCGGTGAATCGGTTGCATCGGCGGCCAACCTCGACGCAGCCTGGGCGCCCGAAGTGATCGCCACGGTCGCCGTGGTCGTCCTCTACGGCCTTGCCTGGCTCGGAGCCGACGCCGCCAGTCGCTTCCAATTCGTGGTGATGGTCGTGCTCGTGCTCGCCCTCGGCTCGTTCTACATCGGAGCGATCCCCGATTTTGACGCTGGGCTGGCCGGTGACGGTTGGGCTCCGCCTTCCGGAACAATGGGATTCTGGGCCGTCTTTGCCATCTTCTTCCCGGCGGTCACCGGCTTCACCCAGGGCGTGAGCATGTCGGGTGACTTGCGTGATCCGGGACGTAGCCTGCCGCAGGGGACGTTCGCTGCGGTTGGTGTATCGACCGCCGTGTACATCACAGTGGCGATCCTCTTCGCCGGAAACCTCTCATCGACCGGCCTGATCGAGGACACCGGCGCAATGGGAGCCGTTTCAGCGTGGAGCCCCGTCATCGTGGCCGGCGTCGTAGCCGCCACGTTGTCTTCAGCCATGGCGTCATTCCTCGGCGCTCCGCGGATTCTGCAGTCGCTGGCGTCTGATCGGGTGTTCCCCATCCTGAACACGTTTGCCAAGGGTCACGGTCCGACGGCGAACCCGCGCCGGGCCACGCTCCTGTCTTTGGCGATCGCGTTGGCCACCGTGGCGCTCGGCGAGCTCAACGCCATCGCCCCGGTCGTGTCGATGTTCTTTCTCGTCTCCTACGGGCTGCTCAACTACGCGACCTATTACGAGGCTCGCGGAGGCGGCCCGTCATTCCGCCCTCGATTCAGATGGTTCGACAAGCGGCTCAGCCTCGGCGGTGCACTGGCCTGCCTGGGCGTGATGCTGGCCATCAACCCGATCGCCGGGGGACTGGCGATCGGGGCGTTGCTCGGCATTCGCTACTACCTGCAGCAGGTCGATCGGCCGAGAAGGTGGTCCGACGCCAGCCGCTCGTTCTACTTCCAGAGGGCCAAGGAGAACATCCGCGCCATTCCGCGAGGCGCAGTCAATCCGCGGAGGTGGCGTCCCCAGGTCCTGGCATTCTCGGCGGAGCCACAACGGCGCGCCCGGCTGCTCCGCTTCGCCTCGTGGCTCGAGGGTGGTGCCGGTCTGACCGCGGTTGTCCAGATCGTCGTCGGCCAAGGTGCCGTGAGCCGCAAGGAGCGAGCCGAGCAGGATGCCGCGATCAAGCGCGAGATCAGCAACTCAGGTCTCGATGTCCACGGCCGAGCCATCCTCGCCCCCGATGCCATGGAGGCGTTGCCGGTGATCGTGCAGTCTTTCGGGCTGGGGCCAATCAAGGCGAATACGGTTTTGTTCGGCTGGCCGGAGACGGACGAGCCGGATCACCTCGCCGGCTACCTCCTCGCCGTCCGTGAGGTCCACCGCCTCGGCCTCAATGTGGTGAACATGCTCAGCGATGAGGAGCGCTGGGCGCGTCTCGCTCAGCTACCGAAGGCTGATCGACGCATCGACGTGTGGTGGGATGGTGACGATGCCAGCCAGATGGCGTTGCTGTCGGCCTACCTGTTCACCAGGACTGACGACTGGCGGCAGGCTCGGGTACGGCTCATCGGTGGCGCCCCCGCCGGAGAATTGGTGGCGGCAACCCGCACGACGCTCGAAGCGATGGCATATCGGGCGCGGATTGCGGCCGACGTCGAGTGTTTTGTCCATCCAGATGAGGACACCGTCGTGGCGACGTCTGCGGATGCCGCCTTCGTGTTCCTTCCCGCCCGGCTGCGGCGCAGGGAGATGGTCGGCCCGTTCGAGATCGATATGGCGGACGTGTTGCCGCGGCTGCCGACGAGCGCCGCCGTTCTGGCCGGCGAGACATTTGATCTGGCTTCGCCGCCCGAATCGGCAGCCCACCAGGCGCTCGCGGCGGCTGAGGAGCGACTCGACAGCGCAGAGCAGCGCGTGCGCATGCTCGAGGCGCAGTTGTCCGGCCTCGAGGACACGCTCGAGGAGCGCCGGGCCCGTGTGTCGAGCCCGCTCTATGCGGTGACCGCCGAAGATGTGCACGCTGCCGAAATGCGGGTGGAGAATGCGACGCGACGGCTCGCCAAGGCTCGAGTCAACCTCGATTCCGCTCGTGACGAGCTGCGCCTGCTGACCGAGGCATAGGCGGGGGTCTGCGATGGCAGCGACATACGATTACATGATCGTCGGCGGCGGCATCATCGGGCTGGGGGTTGCCAATTCACTCCTCGAACGGTCTCCGGAGGCGTCGCTTGTCCTCATCGAGAAGGAAGCCGACTGGGCGCAGCATCAGTCGGGCCGCAACTCGGGAGTGATCCACGCCGGCGTCTACTACGCCCCCGGCTCGGCCAAGGCGCGGATGGCGAGCGTGGGAAAGGAATCGATCGTCCGGTTTGCCGAACGTCATGGCATCCCCCACGAGATCTGCGGCAAGCTGATTGTCGCCACCGCCGAGGAGCAGCGCGCTCCGCTCGAGGCGCTGCACGCCCGGGCGCAGCAGAACGGCGTCCCGGTCGAGATGCTGAGCGCGGTCCAGGGCAGGGAGATCGAGCCCAACGTGCGGATGGTCGCCGCCATCAGTTCCCCCACGACCGGGATCATCGACTACGGCGCAGTCTGCCGGACCCTGGCGCGGCTGGTGGCGGAACGCGGCGCCGACATGCGGCTCGACACCGAGATGCAGGCCGCGGCGCGCGACGGTGGCAGCCACGTCATCGAGACCAATCGCGGCGAGATCCGGGCGCGCTTTCTCATCACCTGTGCCGGGCTGCAAAGCGACCGGGCCGTAGCCGTCAGCGGTTCCCGTCCGGAAGCGCGCATCGTGCCCTTCCGCGGCGAGTACTACCAGCTGATCCCGAGCCGCCGCCACCTGATCAACCACCTGGTGTACCCGGTCCCGGACCCCACCCTGCCGTTTCTCGGGGTCCATTTCACCCGCATGATCGACGGCAACGTCCACGCCGGCCCCAACGCCGTGCTCGCCTTCAAGCGCGAGGGGTACTCGCGGCGGGACGTGTCGCTGCGCGACCTCGGCGACACTCTCGGCTACGGCGGCTTCTGGCGGCTGGCCCGCCGCTACTGGCGCCGCGGCGCCGGCGAGATGGCGCGGTCCGCCTTCAAGGGCGCCTTTGTCCGCAGCCTGCGGGAGTTGCTCCCCGACCTCACGGCCGACGATCTCGAGCCGGCGCCCGCCGGGGTCCGAGCTCAGGCGGTGCGGCCCGATGGGTCCATCATCGACGACTTCCTCTTCGTCGACGGCCCCAACGCACTTCACGTTGTCAACGCCCCGTCCCCTGCCGCCACGGCAGCGCTGGAGATCGCATCGGAGATCGTCGATCGGGTGCTGGCGGCGGCGGGCTAGCCGCGAGAACCGGCCGCCGTCTTGGAAAGGAACTGCGGCGGACAGCCCTTGTCGGCAGCGCGTACGCTTGAGGAGGAGGAAGGAGCCAGCGTGCGCATCCGGGTAGCGGCGACCTGTCTTGTGCTTCTGGCCGCCGGTTGCGGCGACAGTGAGCCCACCGTTAGGGAATACGCCGAACAGGTTGAAACTCACACGACGGAGCTGTTCGGAACTCTCGATGAGCTAACGATCCAGGGCACACTCACAAGTCCGACGGTGGAGGAGATCCAATCCGTCTACCGCGGACTGGCCGCGGCGTTTCATGACTTGCACGACGGCCTCGAAGACGTCGAACCTCCCGGAGATCTCGCCGAATTGCATTCCGCTGCGCTCGAAATGTCCGCGCGGCTCGTGGATGCTGGGGATGCCTTGGCGCAACGGACGGAAGCCGTGCAGACGGAGGCCGAACTTGATGAGCTCTTCAACAGCCCGGAGGCTCGGGCGGTGGAGGCGGCCCGTGTGGAGATGATCACCTTCTGCCTGGAGAGGCAGGCCGAGTTCGATGCCACTTCCGATCGGGAAGCCCTTGCCGACACGCCGTGGATCCCGCCAGAGATGCAGGAGGTGGTGTTGGTCGCTTTCGGATGTGAGCTGTAGCGCCTCGGGAGTGATTCGAGCCTGTTCCCCGTCGCGATCTAGCTGCCGAACTCCATTTCCCAAGCTTCGAGGAACCGGCCGAATCGCTGGTGGGCGTACGGGATGAAGCGGATCTTCTGGATCGGCTCCACCGCCAGCGGCAGCGCCGCCATGGCGTACATGTAGTCGGACAGCATGATGGCGCGGCGGGTCTCGGCCACGAGCCGGCGTAGTTCCGCATCACGGCCGGACCCGTCGGCGAATTCCGCATTGTCGAGATAGAGGCCGATGAATGACGCCAGATCGTCGTCGGTGAACCGCGGCTCGCCGATACGGAAGTGTGGCGGCTCATCCAGACCGTGCTCCATCACCGTCTCGGCAAACAAGTTGGCGAAGTCGAAGGCGATGTGATTGCGGCACGAGAACTCGAAGTCGAGGAGCTTGATGCCGCCGTCGTCGCGCAGGAAAACGTTGCCGTGATAGGTGTCGTTGTGGCAAAACACCCGGGGCCCGTCGGGAAGACATCGCAGCACCTTGGCCAGCGTTGCCGGGGCGAAGATCGCTTCGAGGTCGGCGCACATCGCCTGCTCGCCTGGCGGAAACGCTGCCCGATTGCGGCCGAGAACCTGCCGGGCCATGGGGCCCCACTGCTGATGGAGAAGCTCGAAGAACGTCGGTTCGGGCAGCCCGTCCGGCTCGAGTTGGTGAAGTCGGAACAGCTCCGCGGCGATCTTGCGTTGCACTTCGGGGTCGAACACATCGGCGGCTTCGAGGGTGCGGCCGAAGTAGAACTCCTCGATCCGGTAGTCATTGCCGTAGTAGAGGCAACGGGCCGCGATTCCGGCCTCGCCCAGCAGGAGGAACGTTTCCTTTTCCTTCTCGAAGTCGAGGATGGCGTTCTCCTTGCCGGCGAGGTGCCGGTACAGCACAGCCGGCGGATCGAGCGGCCCTGTGGCCCGGACGCCCATAGTGAACGAGGAGAACCCCTTCGGCTCGTCGAACTCGAAGTCAGCGACGGTGAGCCCGCGCCATGACGGGACGGCGTCCTGACACCGCGCCAGCACTTCGTTGTTCAGGACCGGCCTCCTGTGAGTCCGAGGGCTGATGAAGCCACTTCGCTCTCGGTTCTGATCGGCACCTCGCCGAAATGGATCACGCTATCGGGACTCGGCAGGTCGAGCACAACCGGTCTGCCGCGTCCACTGAGCTCCATTTGAACAGACAGGTCCGGCTCGGGCTCGCGGCGAAGCGAAGGCACCTCGATCGATAGCCGGCCCGCGAGCTGTCGCCATCTCCACGCGACTTCCTCGAGACGCTCAACCATGCGGTCATGTTGCCACGCTGCAGCTCACACAGGCGAGGCCAGAGCACGGATGGAGCGAGTCGCGTCGCTGACGGCGCGGCAATCCCCCGGCGCCAATGGTGCGCCGCGAGCGGGTTCGCCTCCAGCGGCGAGGGGTGTTCGGTTCGGGTTGGTTGGTGCGGTTGCGAGTTGGGGTGGTGTCGGGTTGGGGTGGTGGGTGTTATTGGGTGTTGGGGGGTGGGGCTCGGGTGAGGCCGGGGGGGAGGAAGCGTCTTCGTCGGGGTGGGGA
>JBFISZ010000024.1:0-19993 GCA_041608315.1 Acidimicrobiia bacterium
CAGGTTGCGCAGTCTACGCGTCGCGAGGGGCGAGCCGCCCGAATCGAGTGTGATGTGCGATCCGGGCCGGACTGGGTCGGTGCCGGAGACGAGGGTGCGGAGTCACCAAGACCACGTCCTCGTCGTCGGGCGAGCGCCGCTCCCGGCTGTGTTTTCGCATCGGCCCGGTCTCATGCCGGGGTCGACCGCCCGAGGGCCGGACCGGGCGCAGCGCCAAGTGGTGCCGGCGGTCTCGAGAGATGACCGGCACCGGCCGGGAATGGTCGCGGGGGGCACCGAGGATGTCCGCCTGGGTGGTCGCGGCCGCGGGTTGGTGGCGCTTCACTCGCTGCGGCGCGGCGTTCTCCGCCCGCACGCACGGTGTGCTGCGCCATCCCACTTCGTGGCATTCGCCTCGAGTCGCGTCGCCGGAAGGGTTCGCTTGCGGCGCCGAGACGGAGGGGCCCCGACGAACCTGTGTCAGCTCCTCGACGAGGAGAACAACGCGCCCGGCGGTACCGGTGACCAGCAGGAGCCAGGTGGCCGTCACGGCGCCGATCAGCGCGGGGCTGAAGAAGAGCCGAGCGGCTTCGAGGTTGATCTCGGAGGAGATGATGTCCATGTCCGCAGTGTCCAACAGAGCGGGCGCCCTTTCATCACCCTGGCGGACCAATCGACTCTCCCCCACACGGGGGATTCTCTCCCGGCGTCACGGGGTCGTTGACGGCCGGGCCCCGCCCGACAACGATGGGCCCGTGGGCCTTGCCGCGACGTTGCCAGACGCGACCTCCGACTACCTCTCCCGACTCGAATCGGAGAGAGGCCTTTCTCGCCACACGGTGGAGGCATATCGGCGCGACCTCGATCAGTTCATCGAGTTCTGCAGGCGGCAGGACATCAGGTCGATCGATGAGGTCAGCCGCCGGCTCTACCGGCGCTACCTGGCGAACCTCAACAGCCGGGGTTATGCGCCCCGGTCGGCGGCGCGCAAAGCCTCAGCGGTGCGGGCGTTCTTCGAAGATGCCCTCAAGCGCGAGCTGATTGCGACGAACCCGGCGCGCGATGTAGCCCAGCCGAAGCGCCCCCAGAGCCTGCCGAAGGCCCTCCCGGCGCAACCGCTCGCCGACCTGCTTGACGCGATCAGCGGCGAGGAGCCGGCGGATCTTCGCGACCGGGCGCTCGTCGAGATGCTGTACGCCACCGGCATGCGGGTGTCCGAACTGGCGGGACTCCGGATCGGGGACATCGGGGAGGCGGCGTTCATCCGGGTAGTCGGCAAAGGCGACAAGGAGCGGGTGGTCCCGCTCAGCCGGCAGGCGCGCAAAGCGGTGACGGCGTGGTTGGACGACGGCCGGGTGGCGTTCGCCCAGAGCGCCTCGGGGGATGCGCTGTGGCTCGGGGCGCGGGGCGGCCCGCTCGACGCCCGCGGCATCCGCCGGGTGGTGCGGCGTCGACTTGGCACTTTCCCCCATGCACTGCGTCACTCATTTGCCACTCATATGTTGGAAGGTGGTGCCGATCTACGTAGTGTGCAGGAACTCCTCGGCCACGTTGATCTAGCAACCACCCAGTTATACACTTCCGTGACTCGCAGACACCTCAAGGCAACCTATGACAGAAGCCACCCGCGTGCCTGAACGTGGTGAGCAAGAACTTGCGGATCTGTGGGACAGATTCAAGAGCACCGCTGATCCCGCGGCGCGCGAGGGTCTCATCCTGCACTATTCGGCTCTGGTCAAGTTCGTCGCGGGCCGCGTCCGGGCCGGCCTGCCCCGTTCCGTCGATCCCCAGGATCTGGCCTCCTATGGCACCTTCGGCCTCATCGACGCCATCGACAAGTTCGATCCGGAGCGCGGCTACAAGTTCGAGACCTATGCAGTGAACCGAATCAAGGGGGCCATTCTCGACGAGCTCCGCGCCCTGGATTGGGTACCGCGTTCGGTGCGGTCACGGGCTCGTGAGATCCAACGAAGCCTCGCCGAGCTCGAGCACGCCATGCAGCGCACCCCGACCGACGAGGAGCTGTCGGCGCACATGGGCGTCCCGCTCGAGACGTTGCAGGATCACCTCGGCGAGATCTCGACGCTCGGCTTCGTCGCCCTCGATGAGCTGCTCAACCCGGCGGAGCGGGATTCCGCCGCCGTGCGCGACGTCATGGCGGATCCCCGGGCCGCCGACCCGTCGGGTTCGTTCGAGCGCGAGGAGACCCGCTATCTGCTGGCAGACAGCATCCAGCGCCTCCCCGATCGGGAGCGGCTGGTCGTCACTCTGTACTACTACGAGGGCCTGACGCTCGCCGAGATCGGCAAAGTCCTCAGCGTCACCGAATCTCGAGTTTGCCAGATCCACACCAAGGCGGTCATGAGCCTGCGCAACCGTCTCATGGAGCCGCCGTACAAGAAGTGATTCATCCAAATCAGGATTTGGATGAGCTCAGCTGAAGCGGCCCGACGGCCGCAGCGTCCTTCGCAAATGCACCGCACATGTCGCCGCATTTGATGCAAGGGGGACGAAGGATCGTCCCCCTTCCGATCCCCCTCCTTCAACTGCTTTTTGTGTCCGGCGCTTGTGCCCTTACACTCTCGCCAACTAATCACGCCGACCCGCAATCTCCGGGGTCGAGGCTCGTCCTCGCGGAGGCTCGAAGGGGTGGCGGAGGAACCAACCCGAACTAGGAGGAAACGCGCGTGGCAAAAGTCACTATGCGACAGCTCCTCGAAGCTGGGGTCCACTTCGGACACCAGACGAGGCGCTGGGACCCAAAAATGCGGCCGTACATCTTCGGCGAGCGCAACGGTATCCACATCATCGACCTGAGGCAGACGCTGGCCGCGGCCGACGAAGCCTACAACTTCATCAAGGACCTGACGGCCGATGGTGGAACTGTGCTCTTTGTGGGAGCCAAGAAGCAGGCGCAAGCCGCAGTGAGAGACGCCGCCAACGAAGCTTCTATGCCGTACGTCAACCACCGTTGGCTGGGCGGGATGCTCACCAACTTCCAGACCATCAACAAGCGCATTCGCTACATGCTCGAGCTCGAGCAGATGGAATCCTCCGGAGAGATGGAGTCGCTGCCGAAGAAGGAGCGACTCCGCCTGCGCCGTGAGCTCGAGAAGCTCCAGACCGTGCTCGGCGGGGTGCGAGCCATGAACCGACCCCCGGATGCCGTGTTCATCATCGACGTCAACAACGAGCACATCGCGGTCGCCGAGGCCAGCCGTCTCGAGATTCCGATCATCGCCATCGTCGATACGAACTGCAACCCCGACGATATCGACCTGGTGATTCCGGGCAACGACGACGCGATCCGAGCCGCCCACTTGCTGGCAGGCACGGTTGCGGCCGCGGCCAAAGAGGGCCGGGAGTTGTACGAGGCGGCTCGCAAGGAAAAGGCGCCGCCGGCTGCCGAGGCGCCGGAGGCAGAAACGCCCGGCGTAGTGGCCCCCGCCGTGGAGGCCCCCGCCTCCTAGCCGCCGACGATTCTCGAAGGAGTGACTGTGGCTGATTTCACAGCAAAGGATGTGCAGGCGCTGCGACTGGCAACGGGCGCCGGGATGATGGACGCCAAGCGTGCCCTCGATGAGACGGGGGGTGACACCGAGAAGGCGAAGGACCTGCTGCGGGAAAAGGGACTGGCCGATGCCGCCAAGCGGACAGACCGAGCGCAGACCGAGGGCGCCATCGGCGTCTACATGCACCACCAGGCGGGCCGTCCCACGATCGGCGTCTTGGTTGAGTTGGCATCGGAGACCGACTTCGTTGCCAAATCGGAGGCATTCCAGGAGATGGCGAATGACCTCGCCATGCACGTGGCGGCTTCACGTCCGCAGTGGGTGAGGACGGAGGACGTTCCGCCGGCCGTCGTGGAGAAGGAGAAGGAACTCATCGCAGCGACAGCGCGCAACGAGGGCAAGCCGGATCACATCATCGATAAGATCGTCGATGGCAGGCTCCGATCGTTTCTCGAGGACAACGTGCTCATGGAACAGACATTCGTCCGCAGCGAGAAGTTTGATGGCACGGTGGGTGAGATGATCGGCCAGATGGCTGCGACCATGGGGGAGAACATCTCGGTGAACCGGTTCAGCCGCCTCGCGGTCGGCGAGGGGCGCGACGCCTCGTGACGAGCCGCGTCATACTCAAGCTCTCGGGCGAAGCTTTCGCCGATCCGGCGTTGAACTACGGCATCGATCCGGCGACCGTGCAAGCGGTGGCCGAGGAGATCTGTGAGGTCCAGTCAGATGGCCACCAGGTGGCGATCGTGGTGGGTGGCGGAAACATCTTCCGCGGGCTGTCCTCGGCCGCCGCCGGCATGGACCGGGCCAATGCCGACTACATGGGCATGCTGGCAACCGTCATCAACGCGCTGGCGCTGCGCGACGGCCTCGAGCAAGTCGGAGCCGAAGCTCGGGTGCAGACCGCAATCACGATCCAGCAAGTCGCCGAGCCGTATCTGCGGTTGCGCGCGCTGCGCCATCTGGAAAAAGGCCGCATCGTGATTCTCGCCGGTGGGACCGGGAACCCGTTCTTCACCACCGACACCACCGCGGCGTTGCGGGCGGCCGAACTGGGGGCGGGCGCGGTCCTCAAGGGCACCAAGGTCGATGGCGTTTTCGACTCTGATCCGGACGCCAATGCGGGTGCCACCATGTACGACGTTCTCACCTACATGGAGGTCATCGAAAAGCGACTTCGAGTGATGGACACCACTGCCATTACCATGTGCATGGACAACGAGATTCCGATTCGCGTGTTCAACATGACAATTCCCGGAAACATCGCAGCTGCGATTCGAGGGGAAAAGGTGGGCACGCTCGTTCATTGAGGTGGTGCCGTGATCAAAGAACTTCTGGAAGAAGCCGAAGGCAAGATGGCTCAGGCCGTCGACCACACCGCCATGGAGTTCTCGATGGTGCGCACCGGACGAGCCAACCCGGGCATCCTGAGCCGCATCGTCGTCGACTACTACGGCACCACGACGCCTCTGCAACAGATCGCCGGATTCTCGGTACCGGAAGCCCGTATGCTCGTTGTCCAACCATATGACAAGGCATCTATCCCCGCCATCGAGCGGGCGATCCACGAAGCCGACTTGGGCCTCAATCCCTCCAACGACGGAAACATCATCCGCCTCGCCTTTCCTGCTCTGAACGAAGAGCGGCGCCGCGATCTGATCCGGATGGTTCGCCACATCGCCGAAGAGGGCCGGATCGCGATCCGCAACGTACGGCGCCATATCAAAGACGACATGGAGGCGCTCGAGGGCGAGATCTCGGAGGATGACATCCGGCGCGGCGAGAAGGAGCTTCAGGAGCTGACCGACGCATCGGTACACAAGCTCGATGAACTGCTCGGGCACAAAGAAGAGGAGCTGCTCGAGGTCTAGCCGACTCGAGCGGCCGCTCGCACGAGGGAGTGCTCGGTGGCTAGGAAGCAGCCCCCCCCAGGCTTTGATCCACATCCAGGCGATCCATGGCATCCGAACTGGTCGCCCGATGAATCCACCGAGGCTGCGCCGGAGCCTGTCGAGCCCGGACCCGCTGCGGCGGAGGGCGACACCGACACCGATTGGTGGCAGCGAGCCCTGACCCGTCAAGACAGCGCCGGTGACCCGGCGGCGGTACCGGAGGCCTACGCGGCGCTCGAGAGGGCCGACGAGCCGGAGCCGGCGGAGGTTGATCCGGATCTCGCCGATTCCGAGCAGGTCCCGAGGACCTCGTGGTGGCGGCGCGCATTGCGGCGCTCGGCCCGGCCTGGTTCAGATCCAGTGGGACCGGATGGGGATGCGGAGTCGGGGATAGCCGCAGACTCCGTTTCCGAGGCCGAGTCCCCGGATGCGGCGCTGGTCGAAGATCGGTACGTGGAGCTGGAGGTCGATGCCAACCTGATCGAGGACCTGGTTTCCAACCTGGAGTCGACGGCGGACCGGGCCGAGCGCGTGGGGCCGGATGGGGATGCGGAGACAGAGACGGCCGCGGATCCCGCTTCCGAGGCCGAACCTCGGGATGCGGCGCTGGTCGAGGATCGGTACGTGGAGCTGGAGGTCGAGGCCAAGCTGATCGAGGACCTGGTTGCTCGACTGGAGGCGGAAGCTGCGGTTGACGCCGGCGCGGTCGAGGCTGTGGTGGTCGAGGAGCTCGAGCCGGAGGTAGAGCCGGAGGCGGTGGTTGCGGCGGCGGTGGTGGAGGAGCTGGTGGCGGAGCTGGGTTCCGACGTGCCCGCCGTTGATTCCGATGTGGTGGCCGAGTCGGAGCCGGAGGTCGAGTCGGTGGGGGTGGATGAGGCGGCGGTGGTGGAGGAGCTGGTGGCGGAGCTGGAGTCCGACGCGGAGTTGGCGGAGGAACGGGTTGAGGGGCTGGGACCGGACCTCGAGGTGGAGTTGGTTGCCGCGCCCGAGCCGGAGGTCGAGCCGGAGGCGGTGGTTGCGGCGGGGGTGGTGGAGGAGCTGGTGGCGGAGCTGGGTTCTGAGGTGAACGCCGTTGATTCCGATGTGGTGGCTGAGGCTGCGGTGGTCGAGGAGCTCGAGCCGGAGTTCGAGCGGGAGATAGAGCCGGAGTCGGAGCTGGGGCTGGAGTTCGAGCCGGAGTCGGAGCCAGGGCTGGCCTTTGAGCCGGAGTCGAACATAGGGCTGGAGATCGAGCTGGCGGTCGAACCGGAGATAGAGCTGGCGGTCGAGCCGGAGTCGGGGCTGGAGCCGGAGGTAGGGCTGGAGCCGGAGATCGAGTTGGCGGTCGAGCCGGAGTCGGAGGTAGGGCTGGAGTCGGAGATCGAGTTGGCGGTCGAGCCGGAGTCGGAGGTAGGGCTGGAGTCGGAGATCGAGTTGGCGGTCGAGCCGGAGCCGGAGTCTGAGTATGAGCCGGAGCCTGAGTCTGAGTTCGAGCGGGCGGTCGGGCCGGAGCCGGAGTCTGAGTATGAGCCGGAGCCTGAGTCTGAGTTCGAGCGGGCGGTCGGGCCGGAGCCGGAGTCTGAGTCTGATCCGGAGCCCGAGCCCGACGAGGAGGATTTGGCGGCCGCCGCGGCCGCCGCGGCCGCCCGGGTGCGGCGCGTCGCCAGTGCGACCGCAGCCGAGGACTCGTTACAGGCGGCCGACCTCGCCCACCAAGAGGATGCCCGGATGCGGGAGGCGATTTCCGCGATCCGCACCAGGTCCGCCGGGGCCCCCGAGCTGACGGAGGAGGACGAGGCTCGCCAGGCCGAACGCATGGCGGTACGCGCCGCGCTGGCCGAAGAGGTCCGCCGGATCGAGGCATCCCGACTCGAGGTGGAGGCGTCGGTGCAGCGCACGGCAGCCGAAGTCCGCAGCACCTTGGATGGACGTCGCCAGATCTTGGAATCGACGGTGCCCGAGCGTCCCGATCGAGGAGTCGAAGATGTTGGCGCCTTCTTCTCGGCAACCGCCGAGGATCAGAAAGCGTACGACGATGCCGACTTCGATCGGATGGAACGGCGCGAGGAGCTGCGCTTGCGTACCAGCCTGCTCGTGGTCGATGCCGATCAGCCCTGGGCGGCCGAGGGATGGTCCCGGCCCGGCAGCTGGCTCGGCGCGAGCCCGGTTCCCAGCCCGGAACCGGTGAGGCTGGTGACCTCCCCCCACCCGATAGACAGCGGTTCGGTACCCACCGTGCCAGAATCGGCCCCACGGCGTCGCTGGTCCTGGTCCCGCAGGAGGGACACCCCAACGTCTCCGAGCACGCTACGGCATGTGGTTGTCGTCAAGGAGCAGTCCGTGACAGGACGAGAAGACGAAACGGGGTCGGAGGGCCAGGACGAGTTGCCTTTCGACGAAGTGGAATCATCCCCCGAGGCGGCCAACGGCGATCTCGGCGAGCTTGGCACCTGGTCGGACATGGATTGGGACTTCGACACGGATGTGACTACTCCGGTGGAAGCGTCGCCCGCCGGCGCGGATTCGCCGGATGGCGAACCGTCTGACGAGGCCGAGGCGGACGAATCTCCCGACACCTGGGAGACGTTCACGGCTGAGGATTACGTGCAGACCGCCACCCATGAGTACGCCGATCTGGCTGCCGCCGTAGCGGCGGCCGAGACGGAGGAGACCGAGCAGGCGGCGCTGTCGGCCGACATGCCCGGGCTCGAGTCGAGCCTGGTCAGCCTCGATGACGTGGTGGCGGCAGAAGGGATGGAGCGAGCCGCGGCGGCTCCAGATCGCTCCGACCTGGCAATCAGGGTCTTGACGGCGGCGGCTCTCATCATCCTCTTTTTCGCCTCTCTGGCCTATCGGTGGTCGATCGGCCTGCTGGTGCTGCTGGTGATGACGGTGGCCGCCGGCGAGCTGGCGACGTCGCTCACGCGCCGTGGCTTTCACCCCGTGGGCCTGTTCTCCTACCTGGGCACCGTTGGCGCCCTCGCCGGCACCTGGATATACGGACCGGTCGCCATTCCGGTGTCAGTAGCCGTCACGATCCTCGTGGTCGTGCTCTTCTTCGGCTTGGTGACGGGGCGCCAGGATCCGCTGACAGGGATGGCGCTCACAGTGATCACGGTGATGTGGGTCGGCGTCTTCGGCGCGCTCGCCTACGACCTCGTCGAGGCGGGCGAGTACCGCTGGTTGATCGCGGCATTGGTCATCATCGTCGCCGGGATGGATGTGGCTTCCTACTTCGTGGGCAAACGCCTCGGCAAACGGCCGCTGGCGCCGGTGGTGTCTCCCAAGAAGACCGTAGCCGGCCTGGTCGGGGGAGTCGGCGCCGCTGTCGGCATCGGGTATGGGTTGTCATTCATGGCCCCGTTCGATTGGCAGACGGGGCTCGTGCTCGGGGCGGCCCTGGCGGTCACCGGGCCGCTGGGCGACCTGGCGGTTTCGGTGCTCAAACGGGCCATGGACGTCAAAGACATGGGAACCATCCTCCCCGGCCACGGGGGAGTCGTCGATCGCATCGACGCCATCTTGTTCTCGATTCCCGCGGCATGGTTCGTGTATGCCTGGGCGGGCCTGCTGGTTTGAGAGCCCTGGTCGTCCTCGGGGTGACCGGCTCGATAGGTCGGCAAACCCTCGACGTTGCTCGCCGGCTGGGCTTTGAGGTCATCGGCCTCGCCGCCCGGCGTGGCACGGCCGAGATGATCGATCTGGCCCGGCAATGGCCCGATGCTTCGGTTGCGGTGTTCGACCCGACCGATGAGGCGCGCCGCGCCTGTTCCGCTGCCCTGGGTACCCGAGTGGAATTCGGCCCCGACGCGGTGGATGCGCTCGCCGCCCTACCGGGGGTCATCGTCGTCAATGGGATCGTCGGCGCGGCCGGGCTGCGGCCGTCGATGGCGGCGGCCGCCGCCGGCAACCGCTTGGCTTTGGCCAACAAGGAGAGCCTGGTCGCCGGGGGCGATGTGCTGTCGGCCGCGGTTGCGGCGAGCGCTGCCGAGATCATCCCAGTCGATTCCGAGCACTCGGCTCTGTGGCAGTGCCTCGTCGGCGAAGCCGCAGGAGTGCGCCGGCTCATCCTGACGGCATCGGGCGGTCCCTTCCGGGGAAAGTCTCGGGCCGCTTTGGCCGGAGTCAGCGTTGCCGACGCCCTCAACCACCCGACCTGGGCGATGGGCTCACGGATCACCATCGACTCGTCCACTCTGATGAACAAGGCCTTCGAGGTGATTGAGGCGCACTACCTGTTCGGCGTCGCGTACGATGCCATCGAGGTAGTGGTGCACCCGCAGAGCATCATCCACTCGATGGTCGAGTTCGTCGACGGCAGTGTCAAAGCCCAGCTCGGTGACCCCGACATGCGATTGCCGATTCAGTACGCCATAACGTATCCGGAGCGGGCAGTTACCGCCGATCGACAGTTCGACATCACGAAACAAGACCTGACCTTTGAGCGGCCCGACACGGCGGTGTTCCGGCTGCTGGCGCTGGGATACGCCGCCGGGCGGCAAGCGGGATCGGCTCCGGCGGTGCTCAACGCGGCCGATGAGGTAGCGGTGGCTGCGTTCCTCGAAGGCCGGATCGGCTACCTGGATATCGAGGCGGTAGTCGAACATTGCCTCGAGGCCGTGCAATGGCGGCCGATGAAAACCGTGGACGACGTGTTGACGGTGGACGCCGCAGCGCGGGCCGCTGCCCGCAACCGGGTGGCGGCCGTGGCCTCCAGCTAGTGGCCGCACTGCGTTAGCGTCTATAAGAGATTCTCGGAGGCAGCTTCCAACAATGGGCTCGGTAGTTCTGATCGTCGGCGTGATCCTCATGGTCGTGATCCACGAGGCCGGTCACTTCATCGCGGCCAAGGCCTTCAACATCAAGGCCACCCAGGCCTTCTTCGGCTTCGGGCCCCGCCTCTGGTCGATACAGCGCGGCGAGACGGAGTACGGCATCAAGGCGCTGCCGCTCGGCGGCTACGTCCGCATCGTCGGGATGAATCCCCTCGAGGAGGTCGACCCCGCGGACGAGGGCCGCACCTACCGCGAGAAGCCGTTCTGGCAGAAGTCGGTCGTCGTGCTCGCCGGCATCGGCTCGCACTTCGTGATTGCCGTCATCCTGTTCTTCCTAGTGGTCATGGTCTGGGGGCGTCCCGGCGAGCTGACTACGGAGATCGCCGGTGTCTCGGACGTGCTCGTCATCTCCAGCGGGGACCCCGAGGAGGATCCGCTCGACCTTCTGTTCAGTGACACCGTTGTGAGCATCGACGGCGTGCCGATCGAGGAGAGCTCCCCGCTGGCAACGAAAGAGCCGGGTGCGGTGACGGTCGTGACGTTCGAGCGCAACGGCGAGCGGATGAGCGACACCACCACGGCGTCGGTGGTCGTCGCCCCGGCATACCTGACGGAGGTGCAAGAGGGCGACGTCCTGGTCGAATTCGCCGGCGAGCCGGTCGACACCTGGAATTCGTTCGTCGCGGCCGCCCATGCCCACCCCGGTGAGGTCGTCGAGGGTGTGGTCCGGCGCGGTGGCGAGCTCATCAGCTTTGAGACCTTGCTGGCGGCGCGAGTGGTTGACGGGGAGACCGTCGGATTCTTCGGAGTGGGCCCCGTCCAAGAGGTCGAGAGGGTCAACGCCCTCCAGGGGATGGGCGAGGCATGGTCCAACCTGGTGTCTGCTACGGGCGGCAGCGTTGCGGGCCTCGGTGGCCTGGTCACCAACTTCCCCAACATCCTCACCGGCGCCTTTGGCTCCGAGAGCGTCGGCATCGTGGAGGGCCGGCCGATCAGCGTCATCGGGCTGGCGCGCATCTCCGGGCCCCTTCAAGACGCCGTGCTGTGGCTCGCCTTCGTCAACGTCTTCGTCGGCGTGCTCAACGTGGTTCCGCTGTACCCGCTCGACGGCGGCCACTTCGCCGTAGCCCTCTACGAGAAGGTCCGGGGCCGGCCGGCGGACGTGCGCAAGCTGTTACCGGTCGCTGCCGTGGTGTTCGTCTTCATCGTGATGATCGGGCTACTGGGCATATACCTCGACATCGTCGACCCGATGCAGTTCCCCGGCTAGCGTCGTCGCTCGATTCCGTCGACCAGGCCCTAGCATCCTCTCCGTGAGAACTCTGCGAACCGATACCCGCCAACTGCACGTCGGCAACGTTGCCGTGGGCGGGGGGGCGCCGGTTTCGGTGCAGTCGATGACGACCACCAAGACCGATGATGTCGACGGCACGCTGGCCCAGGTGTATGCGCTCAGTGGCGCCGGGGCCGACATCGTGCGGATCACGTGCAACACGGTGGAAGCTGCCCAGGGCCTGGCCGAGATCGTGCCCCGCAGCCCGGTGCCGATCATTGCCGACATCCACTACCAGTACCGGTTGGCGCTGGCGGCCATCGAAGCCGGAGTGGCCGGGCTGAGGCTGAACCCGGGCAACATCCGCAAAGAGGACCAGATAAAGACGGTGGCGCGGGCCGCCGCCGATGCCGGGCTGCCGATCCGGGTCGGGGTCAACGGTGGGTCCCTCGACAGGGACATTCTGGAGCGCCACGGTTCGGCGACGCCCGCGGCCCTGGTGGAGTCGGCGCTGCTCGAGATCCGGTATCTCGAGGACGTCGGCTTTCACGATATCAAGATCTCGGTGAAACACAGCGACGTGCCCTCGATGGTGGCGAGCTACCGGTTGCTGGCCGAGAAGGTCACCTATCCGCTCCACCTCGGGGTGACCGAAGCGGGCCCGCCGCCCGGTGGTTTGATCAAGTCGGTAGCCGGGATCGCTTCGCTCCTGATCGACGGGATCGGCGACACGATCCGATTCTCCCTAACCGCCGACCCGGTGGAGGAAGCCAAGGCGGGGCGCCAGCTGCTGGAGTATCTCGGGCTGCGGGAGCGCTCGGGACTGGACCTGATCGCGTGTCCCTCGTGCGGGCGCGCCGAGGTAGACGTGATCCAGGTCGCCGAGGACGTTCGGGAGGCGTTGGAGGAGGAGAAGCTCCCGATCCAGGTGGCGGTGATGGGGTGTGTGGTCAACGGGCCCGGAGAAGCCCGGGAGGCGGATCTCGGCATCGCTGCCGGGCGGGGCCGAGGCCATCTGTTCATCAAGGGCCAGGTTGTCCGCGTCGTCGATGAACCTGATATGGCGCTCGCGCTCCTCGAAGAGGCCCGACTGTTGGCAAAAGAAGGAGTCGAGGCCCGGCTGGCGGCCGCCGACCCGAACGCGGCACGGGAGGCCAACGAAGTCGCACTCGAACTCCGCGGCATCCAGGGCGACGCCAACCGGGCCGGCGAACGCCGGGCCGCCGTCGCCGAAGTCGCCACCGGCGACTAGGACTATCCTCCGCGCTCCGGCGACTCCAGGAGAGCCCGTGCGTTGGTCACAAGCATTCATTCCCACCCTGCGCGACGATCCCGCCGGGGCCGAGGCGATCTCGCACAAACTGCTGGTGCGGGGCGGGTTCATCCGCCAGCTGATGTCCGGTTCCTATTCGTTCTTGCCCGCAGGGTTTCGGGTCCGATCCAAGATCCGCCGGATCATCGAGGAGGAGATCAACGCCATCGGCGGCCAGGAGTTCCTGTTGCCGGTGCTGCACCCTGCTGAGGTGTGGCAGCGGTCGGGTCGCGTTGACGTGATGGGCGACGAGCTGTTCCGGCTCCAAGACCGCCGCGGCATCGACCACGTACTCGGCATGACCCACGAAGAGATCTTCGCCATGATCGCCACCGAGTTGCGGTCCTACAAAGAGCTGCCCCAGCTGTGGTACCACTTCCAGACCAAGCTGCGCGACGAGCCCCGTCCCAAGTCGGGTCTGTTGCGGGTCCGCGAGTTCGTGATGAAGGACTCGTACTCGCTCGACATCGACGCCGCCGGCCAGGCCAAACAGTTCGACGCCCACCACGCCGCCTACACCAAGATCTTCAAGCGGATGGGCCTCGACACGGTCGCCGTCGAAGCCAGCTCGGGGGCGATGGGCGGCACGGACTCCGTGGAGTTCATGGTCGAGTCGTCTGCCGGTGAGGACCTCGTGGCCCACTCGGCGGATTGTGGCTACTCGGCCAACGTGGAGCGGGCCCAGTCGCGGATTCCCGCCGTCGCCAACGGCGATCCCCTCGACCAAGTCGAGAAGTTCCCGACGCCCGGGGTGCGCACGATCGAGGCGTTGGCCAACTTCGCCGGCGGCGCCGCCGCCGAGCATCAGATCAAGACGCTGGTATACATCGCCGACGGCGAGCCGGTGCTGGTCCTGATGCGCGGCGACCATCCCCTCCAGGAACAGAAGCTGATCGACCATCTGCTCGCCGGCGAGCTGCGTCCGGCCCACGAGGACGAGATGGTCGAGTTGCTCGGCGCCCATGCCGGCAGCCTGGGCGCCGTCGGGGTGAGCGATATCCGCATCATCGCCGACCCGCAGCTGCGGGGCCGGGTGGCGATGACCACCGGCGCCAACGAGGACGACTTCCACCTCCGGGGCGTCGATATCGAGCGCGACATCGCAGTGTCCGAGTGGGTCGACCTGCGCGAGGTCACTGCCGGAGAGGGTTGCCCCAACTGTGACGGGGTGCTCGACGTGTACAAGGCCATCGAGGTGGGCCACATCTTCAAGCTGGGGACCATGTACTCCGAAGCCTTCGGCGCCACCGTTCTCGACGAGAACGGCGCGGCGCAGCCGATCATCATGGGCAGCTACGGCATCGGCCTGGGGCGCGCCGTGGCGGCGGTGGCCGAGGTCCACAACGACGACAAGGGCTTGGTGTGGCCGGTGGCGGTGGCTCCCTGGGAAGTCGTCGTCACGCTCGTCAAGATCGACGAGGCCACGCTGGCGGCTGGGGAGCGGGTCTACGCCGAGCTGCAGTCCGCCGGCGTCGATGTGCTCCTCGACGACCGCAATGAGCGGCCCGGCGTGAAGTTCAACGACGCCGAACTGGTCGGTATCCCGTTTCGGGTCACCCTCGGGCCGCGCGGCCTGGCCGAAGGAGTGGCGGAGTTCGTGGCGCGGGCCACCGGAGAGGCTTCCGAGATCGCTCTCGATGACGTTGTGGGGCATGTAAAAGCCCTGGTCGAGGAGGCTCGGTAGCCGCCCCGGCCGGGTTCTGGGCAGTCCGGCGAGCTGTTATACTCCGGCGACCAGCTGAGATCATCTTCAAGGTGGGCGGGTCGCCCGCCTTGTTTTGTGCTGGGAGGAGATGTACCGACCCGGAGGAGTGTGAAGTGGGCAGCGTGCCTGAACGGCTATGGAGCGAGATCGCGTCCTACGTTGCTGCTGAGCATCTAGAGCTCGACGACCTCGAAGTGTTCGGGGAGGGTTCCGGCCGCATCATTCGGGTGACGCTCGACGATCCGACCGAAGGTGCGAGCATCGACGTGGGCCGCATCGCCGATTTGTCACGCGGCCTGTCCCGGATGCTGGACGATCTCGACCCATACGAAGGCTCATACACCCTCGAAGTGAGCTCGCCCGGGCTCGAGCGCAAGCTGCGCCTTCCCCGCCACTATGAGAAGTCGGTGGGCAAGGAGATCAAGGTGAAGACGGTCGCCCCGGTGGCCGGAGCGCGCACCCACACCGGCATTCTGATCGAGGCCGGCGAGGCGTCGTTTACGGTTTCGGTCGACGGCGAACCGCGCCGCATCGCCTACGACGATGTCGCCGCGGCCCGGACGGTTTTTGAATGGAAGAAGACGGCAAAGCCGGGCTCCCGGCTCTAGAGAGGTAAGACGATGGACATCAACGAAGTCCTCGAAGCGCTCGAGCTCGTGGCGCGAGAGAAAGGTGTTCCGACGGACACCATCCTCGACGCGCTCGCCAACGCGCTTGTCTCGGCTTACAAGCGTACGCCGGGAGCCGCCGAAGAGGCCCGGGTGACCATCGACGCCGATTCCGGAGAGATCCTGGTCTACGGCCAGGAGCTCGACGAAGACGGCAACGTCACCAGGGAGTGGGAAGACACCCCCGACGACTTCGGCCGCATCGCCGCCACCACGGCCAAGCAGGTCATCGTGCAGCGCTTGCGCGATGCCAAGCGGGAACAGGTCTTCGACATCTACGAAGGCCGCGAAGGCGACCTCGTCACCGGCATCATCCAGCAATCCGATCATCGGTATGCGATGCTCGACCTCGGTGATGCCGAAGCGATCATGCCTTCGTCCGAGCGCATCCCGTACGAGCGGCTGGAGCGGGGCAACCGGGTCAAGGCCTACATCCTCGAAGTCCGCGGCGAGGGCAAAGGGCCGCAGATCGTCGTTTCGCGCAGCCACCCCGAGTTCATCCGCTCCCTCTTCGAGCTCGAGGTTCCCGAACTGGTCGACGGCGACGTCGAGATCAAGGCCATCGCCCGTGAGCCCGGCCACCGCACCAAGATCGCGGTGGTCTCCAACGACCCCAACGTCGATCCCGTCGGCGCTTGCGTCGGTGCCCGGGGTTCCCGGGTGCGCCAGGTCGTCAATGAACTGCGTGGCGAGAAAGTCGACATCGTCGAGTGGCGGGAAGACACCGCCGCTTTCACGGCCGAGGCCCTTTCCCCGGCCCGGGTGAAGGAAGTGCGTCTCGATGACGAGGAGATGGTGGCGACGGTCATCGTCCCCGATCACCAGCTGTCGCTGGCCATCGGCAAGGAAGGGCAGAATGCCCGGCTGGCGGCCCGTTTGACCGGCTACAAGATCGACATCCGGTCCGAATCCGAGGACCTGGGCCTGTTGCCCTCCGACGAAGAGGATGCCGCCCTGGCCGCTGCCGAGGCTGTCGTGGCGGAAGGAGCAGCTCCCGCAGCAGAAGCGAGCGGGGCCGCCACTCCTGCTGAAGGCATAGCCGAGGCCGCTTCGGGAGCCGCCGTCGAGGAAGCTCTCGAGTCGGCCGGCGGTGCCGTCGCCGAGCCTGGGACAGGCGTTGATGCTGAAGCCCCCGTCGAAGCGGTGGCCGACGGTGATACCGTCGCCGAGGTCGCCGAGGTCGCCGACAGCCCGGAGGCGCCCGCCGATGCGGCTTCCCCGGAATCGATCGATTCTCCCGATGGCGCAGCAGTGGCCGAGGTGGTGGAAGTTGCAGTAACCGCCGACCAAGATGCTGAGCAGTCCGTTTGACAAGGAGTTGGTAGCGCGTACCGGGCGCGCCTACCGGAGGTGAGATTTGGCGAAAACGCGAGTCTATGAGTTGGCCAAGGAGCTTGGACTGGAGTCCAAGGTGGTGCTGGCGCGTGCTCAGGAACTCGGCCTCGAGGTGAAGACGGCGTCTTCGGGCTTCGACGATGCCGGGGTTGCCCTCGTCAAGGCGTCGTACCAGGAATCCGCGGCAGCGGCCCCTGCCGAGCCGGCGGTCGCCGAGGTCGCGGTAGAGCCGGTCGGCGCTGCCGAGGCGCCGGCGGAGGTGGAAGAACCCGCCGCACCGGAGGCACCCGCCGAGCCGAAGGCATCAGCCAAAGTCGAGGAGCCTGAGGAGGAGAAGATCCTCGAGGTGACTGAGGGCATCACGGCCCACGAGTTTGGACGGCTGATCGGCGAGCGCACCGGTGAGATCGTGCGCGAGCTCATGAACATGGGGCAAATAGTGCCCGGCGGTGGCCAGATCCCGGTCGACGCCATCGAGCCCCTCGGTGCCCACTTCGGTTGGGAGGTGCTCGTCGAGCGCGCCCCGGAGGTCGAGGAAGTCGACGAGGCTCGCCAGCGGAGCATGGTCGAGTACGAGGACGACCCCGCCTCCCTCGAGTCGCGGCCACCCGTGGTCGTGATCATGGGTCACGTCGACCACGGCAAGACGCAACTGCTCGACTCCATTCGCAGCGCCAACGTCGTCGCCGGCGAGGCCGGCGGGATCACCCAGCACATCGGTGCCTACCAGATCGAACGCGACGGCTCGCAGATCACGTTCATCGACACGCCGGGCCATGAGGCCTTCACGGCGTTGCGAGCGCGTGGGGCCGACGTCACCGACATCGCGATAATCGTCGTTGCCGCCAACGACGGGGTCATGCCCCAGACCGTCGAGGCGATCAATCACGCCAAGGCTGCCGGAGTGCCGATCATCGTCGCCATCAACAAGATGGACCTCGAATCGGCCGATCCGGTGCGGGTGCGGGCCGCGCTCACCCAACATGAGGTCGTCGTCGAGGAGCTCGGGGGCGACATCGTATCGGCCGAGGTCTCGGCGCTCACCGGAGCCGGAGTCGATGAGCTGTTGGAGATGATCTCGATCGTCGCCGAAGTCGAAGAGCTCACCGCAAACCCCAAGGCCCCCGCCGTCGGCACCGTCATCGAGTCTCAGCTCGAAGTCGGCCGAGGCGCCATGGCGACGGTCATCGTCCAGCGGGGGACGCTCAAGAGGGGCGACGCACTGGTCGCCGGTGCGGTCTCCGGCCGGGTACGAGCCATGTTCGACGAGAACGGCCAGCAAATGAGCTCGGCCGGCCCGAGCACTCCGGTGTTGTTGACCGGATGGAGTGAGGTTCCGGCGGCCGGTGACATGTTCCAGGTCGTCGACAACGAGCGGATCGCTCGCAAGCTCGCCGCGGCGGAGGCCGATCGGATTCGGGCGGCAGACTTCGTCGTCCCGACCGCCACCGAGCGGCTCGGTGCCCTGCTCGAGACGCTGCGCACCGAGGATCACGCCGAGCTGCGCCTCGTCGTCAAGGCGGACGCCCACGGCTCCCTCGAGGCGCTACGGGAAGCGGTCGGCAAGATCAAGCGAGAAGACGGCAAGGTGAACATGATTCATGCCGGAGTCGGCGGGATCACGGCAAATGACGTCATGCTCGCCGAGGCCTCCGAAGGCATCATCTACGGATTCAATGCCCGCCCGGACGCCTCTGCTCGCAAGGCAGCCAAAGAACGGGCCATCGACATCCGGACATTCTCCATCATCTACGAGATGCTCGACGACATCGAGTTCCTGCTGGTGGGCGAGCTGGCGCCCGACGAGGTCGAGAGCTTCCTGGGCGTTGCCGAGGTGCGCGCCACGTTCCGCGCCCCGCGCTACGGTTTGGTGGCCGGTTGCTACGTGACCGAGGGCGAGATAAACCGCAACGCGACCGCCCGGCTGGTACGCGACGGCGTTGTCGTTTACGAAGGTCGGATCGCATCGCTGCGGCGCTTCAAGGAGGACGTCCAGACCGTGGCCCACGGATTCGAGTGCGGCATCGGGCTCGAGAACTTCCGCGACATCAAAGAGGGCGACACCATAGAGTCCTTCGAGGTGCGCCACGTCGCCCGCACCTAGCGGTCGGGCAACTCGATGTACGCAGCGTCGATGCGGCTGGAGATACTGATGAGAGGCGTCGGCTCACTCAAAGAGAAACGACACGTGGTGACGTCGCTGATCAGCCATCTCGATCGTAACCTGCACGTTGGGGTCGCCGAGGTCGACCACCAGGACAAATGGCAGCGAGCCGCCATCGGGGTCGCTGCGGTCGCTCCGCAAGCGGGGCAGCTGGAGCGGGTTCTCGTGGCCGTGCGCAAGGCGGTTGAGGCCCGACCCGGGGTCGAGATTCTCGAATACACGATTTCACATCTGGAGACCGAACGATGAAGCCGCCCCGCACTTCGCGGATGCGCAAGGTCAATGAGCTGATGCGCGAGGTGATCGCAGAGGAAGTCACCAGGCTCAAAGACCCGCGGCTCGGCTTCGTCACCATCACGGAGGTGAGAACCGCTCCCGATCTCCGCCGGGCCACCGTTTACTTCTCCGTCCTCGACCCCGAGGAGGCCACCGCGTCGGCCGAAGCTCTTCAGTCGGCCCATCATCGAATCCAGCGCACCATCGCCCGGGTGGGGCATCTCAAATACACGCCCGTGCTCGAATTCCGGGTTGATGACGCTCTGGAGCACGGGCTTCGCATCAGCAAGCTGTTGCAGGATCTCGAAAGGAACTCGGATGATTGACCGCACCGGGGAGCGCCAAGCGCTGCAGGCGGCTGCCGCCGCCATCGACTCGGCCGGCTCCCTCGTCGCGGTCGGCCATATCCGGCCCGACGGCGATGCCCTCGGGGCGGCGCTGGCTCTTGCGCTGGCGGCCGGCGCCGCGGGCAAGACCGCCCACGTCACGTTCGGCGAGCCGTTCGTCATGCCAACGCAGTTCCGTTTTCTCGACGCGTCTCCCTACCTCCCGGTTGCCGAGGTACCGGTGCCGGTCGATCTCCTGATCGCGTGCGACACTGCGGCGCAGTCGCGGCTGGGAAGCGCCGCCGCGCTGGCCGACCAGGCGGGCCATGTCCTCGTGATCGATCACCATATCTCCAACGGCGGCGGCTTTGGCGATACCCGCTACATCGATCCCAGCGCAGCGGCCGCCGCCGAGATGGCTTACCGGGTGATCAGGGAGCTGGGCTGGGAGATCACCCCCGAGGTCGCCACGGCCCTTTATGCCGGGCTGGTGACCGACACCGGCCGTTTTCAGTACTCGGTGACCACACCTGCCGTGCACCGGATGGCGGCGGAGCTCATCGAGGCGGGTGTGCGGCCCGAGGAGGTCGGCCGGCACCTCTATGAAGAGGCGCCTTTCGGGTACCTGGAAGTCGCCGGGCGGGTGCTCGGCAGGTGCCGGCTCGATACCGAGAAATCCTTCGTATGGTCCGTGCTGCACACCGAGGATGTCGCCGATGCGGGGGTCAATCTCGAGGACACGGACGGCCTGATCGATCTGATCCGCATCGCCGAGGAGGCCGGAGTCGCTTGTC
>JBFISZ010000025.1:0-19608 GCA_041608315.1 Acidimicrobiia bacterium
GCCGGACGAGCCGACGCTCGAAGAAGTGACCGAGGAGGAGGCCGCGGCCGCCGCCGAGGAGGCGCAACGTGACCTGCCTGAGGTGGCCGCTCTGGCGACGATCGTGGAGCCCTACCCGTCGGCTACGTGGGTCGTTGCCGCCGAGGAGTGGGTGGTCTCCGTCGACGCCGCCGACTATCACGACCTCGTGGCGACCGCCAAAGAGGGCGGCTTCGATACCTTCATCGACCTGTGCGCCGTGGACTACTTCCGGCGCGATCCTCGCTTCGAGGTTGTGCTCACTCTGCTCGACACCACCACTCCGATGCGCCTCCGGGTCCGCGCCGGCGTGCCCGGCGCAGAGCCCGAGATCGTCACGGTGAGCGATCTCTTCCCCGGCGCCAACTTCTATGAGCGTGAGGCCTTCGACCTCTTCGGGATCGACTTCCTCGGTCACCCCGACCTCACCCGGATCCTTCTCCCCGACGAATGGGAAGGCCATCCGCTGCGCAAGGACTACGACGTCGGCTCGGTCCCGATCCAATTCAAAGAATCCCACAAGGTCCAATAGCGATGAGCGACGAGCACGAGACAGAAGAGATCGAAGACGGCGAAGCCGCCGTCGCGGTCGAAGAGTCCGTTCCGGAAGGAGCCGACAGGCGCCGGGTAGTCCACGACATGTGGGTTGCGGGGACCGAGGAACGGGCCGACCTGCGCCAGTTCACTGATGAAGGCTCCCAGGAAATGCTCCCCGACGAGGATGAGAAGGTCAGCGCCATCCAGCGGGGAGTGGTGGTTCTCGACGACTTCGAGCTGGACGACGCCAGCGACGAGGACGAGCTCCAGGTCATCAACATGGGCCCGCAACACCCCTCGACCCACGGGGTGCTCCGTCTCCACCTCGAGCTCGAAGGCGAGACGATCCGCCGAGTGAAGCCGATCATCGGCTACCTCCACACCGGAATGGAGAAAACCGCAGAGACTCTCACGTGGCTCCAAGGTCCCACCAATGTCACCCGGATGGACTATCTGTCGCCGTTCCACAACGAGCTGGCCTACTCACTCGCAGTCGAGAAGCTGCTCGGTGTCGAGATCCCGCCCCGAGCCCAAGCCATCCGGATTCTGATGACCGAGCTCAACCGGGTCGCCAGCCACCTGCTGTGGGTGGCTACCCAGGGTATGGACATCGGCGCCATCTCCATGATGATCTATGGCTGGCGGGAGCGGGAGTACCTGCTCGATTTCTTCGAGAAGGTCACCGGGCTGCGCATGAACCACAACTACATCCGCCCCGGTGGCGTCGCCGCCGATCTCCCGGATGGTTGGGAGGAAGACATCGAGTCCTTGCTGGTGAAAGTCCCCGCCGGCGTCGATGAGTACCACGAGATCCTCGACGAGAACCCGATCTTCCTCGACCGCACCCAGGGCGTCGGCGTCCTCACGCCGGCCGAGTGCCGTGCCCTGGGAGTCACCGGCCCCAACGCCCGCGCCTCGGGCATCGACTGGGACCTGCGCAAGGCCTTCCCCTACTCGGGGATCGACAATTACGACTTCGAGGTGCCGCTCGGCAAGCACGGCGACGTGCTCGACCGGTACCACGTCCGCATGAACGAGATCGATCAGTCGATGAGTATTGCTCGCCAGATCCTCGAGACGATGCCTGCCGGGGACTACCGCACGGAAGACCGCAAGGTGACACCGCCACCACGGAAGCGAATCGACGAGTCCATGGAGGCGCTGATCCACCATTTCAAGATCTTCACTTCCGGCTTCGCCGTTCCCCCGGGCGAGGCCTGGCAATCCGTTGAGTCGCCCCGCGGTGAGCTCGGCATGTACATCGTCTCCACCGGAGGCACGAAACCGTGGCGAGTGCATGTGCGCGGGCCGTCGTTCGCGCACGTCCAGGCGATGCCCGCGGCCGTGACCGACACCCTCATCGCCGACCTCGTCTCGACCATGGCGAGCATGGACACCGTCCTCGGGGATGTCGACCGATGAGCGCGGCATCGGTCATTGCAGACTGGAGTGCGCCCAATCAGGAACGGGCGCGCCGGCTGCTCGAGACCTACCCGGAGAAACGCTCGGCCGTCATGCCTTTGTTGTACCTGGCCTCCCTCGAGCACGGCTACCTGACATCCGCCGGGATGACACAGGTTGCTCAGCTCACCGGGCTGACTTCGGCCCAGGTGCAGTCGGTCGCCAGCTTCTACACGATGTTCAAGCGGGATCACGTCGGGCGCTACCTCATCTCGGTCTGCACGTCGATATCGTGCTACCTGCTCGGAGCCGACGACGTGCTGGCCGCCGTCGAGACCGAGACCACCGCGCGCGACGGCACCACCAGCGTCGACGGGACCTTCTCGGTCGAGCATGTCGAATGTATCGGCGCCTGCGGCGGGGCCCCGGCAGTTCAGGTCAATTACGAGCTCGTCGAAGGCGTGTTGCCCGAGAAGGCCACTGCGCTGTGCAAGTGGCTTCGTGAGGCCTCCCCGGACGTGGTGATGACCGACGCGATGCAGGAGAGTTACGGGGGCGTGCGGTCGTTCGATTGGGGTATCGGCGAGGAGCAGGGGGCCATCGCCCCGGTACCGGCATTCGAGCCATACGGTTCGACAAGCAGGGAGAGTGCCCGATGAGCTTTCCCCTGATCCTCACCGAGCGGATGACGGCCCACCCGGCAGACAGCCACCGCCTGGATCGGTACGAGGCCACCGGCGGCTATCAGACGTTACGTGAGGCGCTCGGCTCGATGAAGCCCGAAGACATCCTCGAGCAAGTCAAAGCGGCCAACATCCAAGGCCGCGGAGGCGCCGCATTCCCGGCGGGCATCAAGTGGGGCTTCCTCGCCCCCGCCGAGCCGCGGTATCTCGTGATCAACGCCGACGAGTCGGAGCCCGGCACGTTCAAGGATCGCCAACTGCTCGAGCGTGATCCCCATCAACTGCTCGAAGGCACGATCCTGACCGCGTTCTGCATCGGCGCCAACCACGCCTTCATCTACATTCGCGGCGAGTACCCGAAGCCCGCCCGCCGGGTTCAGCAGGCCGTCGAGGCCGCCTACGACACGGGTTACCTCGGCCAGAACATCCTCGGCAGCGGTTTCGATCTGGACGTCACGGTGCACCTCGGCGGCGGTGCCTACATCTGTGGCGAGGAGACCGCCCTGCTCAACTCACTCGAAGGCCAGCGCGGGGAGCCGCGTCTCAAGCCGCCTTTTCCGGCGGTGGAGGGGCTGTACGCCAAGCCGACCATCGTCAACAACGTCGAGACCATCTCGAACATCCCGTGGATCGTCGCCAACGGAGGCGACGCCTATGCCGCAATCGGAGACGTCGACAGCGTCGGCACCCGGATGTTCTCGTTGTCGGGTCACGTCGTGAAGCCGGGGAATTACGAAGTGCCGATGGGCCTCACCTGGCGCGAGCTGATCTACGAGGTCGGCGGTGGAATCCGGGAGGACCGAGAGCTGAAGTGCTGGGTACCGGGCGGGGCCTCGGCGCCGTGGTTCGTTGCCGAGCACCTCGACACCAAAGTCACCAAGGACGATTGCGCCCGGGCCGGGTCGATGCTCGGCTCGGGCGCAGTGATCGTGATGGACGAGACGACCAATGTCGTTGCCGCGGCGCATCGCATCGTCAAGTTCTTCTCCCATGAGTCGTGCGGCCAGTGCACGCCGTGCCGGGAAGGCACGACGTGGCTGGAGCGGATCCTGTGGCGCCTCCTCAACGGGGCCGGCCGCCCCAGCGACATCGACTTGTTGCTCGACATTTGCGACGGCATCAGTCCCGGACTTGCCTGGCCGCCGCGGATGACGACCATCTGTCCGCTGGGGCCGTCGGCCGTGTCGCCGATCACCTCCATCATGACTCACTTCCGTGACGAGGTGGAGGCCATGATTCCGGGACTCCAGGAGGTGGCGCATGCCTGAGCGTCCCCCACCGGAGATGGTGACGATCACGATCGACGGCAGAGAGGTCGAGGTCCCGCAGGGCGAGTACGTCATCAAGGTCGCCGAGGACCTCGGCACCTACATACCGCGCTTCTGCTACCACCCCAGGATGACGCCGGTTGGGTTGTGCCGGATGTGCCTGGTCGAGGTGGAGACCCCCCGGGGCCGATTGCTGACCACTGCCTGCAACACGCCCGTCGCCCCCGAGATGATCGTCGACACGGAGTCGGCAGTCGTCCAGAAGGCACAGGAGGGGATCCTCGAATTCCTCCTGATCAACCACCCACTCGACTGCCCGGTATGCGACAAAGGTGGGGAGTGCCCGCTCCAAGACCAGACGGTCGCCTACGGCCCCGGCGAGAGCCGGTTCGTCGAGGAGAAGCGCCACTTCGAGAAGCCCATTCCGCTCTCGGACATCGTCCTCATGGACCGCGAGCGGTGCATTCTGTGCGCCCGTTGCACCCGCTTCTCCGAAGAAGTCTCCGGCGATCCGCTCATCGAGTTCGTCGGCCGCGGCAACCAAACCCACGTAATCACTTTCCCCGACGAGCCCTTCGCCTCATACTTCTCCGGCAACACCGTTGAGATCTGCCCCGTCGGGGCGCTGACCGCCAAGCCGTACCGCTTCAAGGCCCGGCCGTGGGATCTCGAGGCGATCGAGTCGGTGTCGATGGTCGACGCGTCCGGCGCCTCGATTTCGATCGAAACCAGCCAGAACGAGGTCGTGCGAATCAACGGGATCGACAACGACGCCACCAACCACGGCTGGCTGTCCGACAAAGACCGGTTCATATTCCAGTCCATCAATTCGGACAACCGGCTGACGGAACCCCTGGTCCGCGATGACGCCGGGAACCTGCAGCCCACCTCGTGGGGTGAGGCCCTCGACCGCGTTGCCGACGCCCTCGGATCGGTCCGCGGCGACGAGGTGGCCGCCATCGGCGGCGCCAACAACACGAACGAGGAGGCCTTCGCGCTCGGCAAGTTCCTACGTAGCGTCGTCATGACGCCACATATCGACGCGCAGGTGGGGGACGCTCTCAATCCTGATTTCTTGGCGGGCATCACCCCACGTGCCGAGATTCGGGACCTGGATCGGGCGGCCACGATCCTGGTCTGGGCCGGCGACCTCAAGGAGGAGTTCCCCACCCTGTATCTCCGGGTGCGCCGCGCCGTGACCCAAATGGGCGCCAAGCTCGTTGTGGTTCACCCCCGCCGTACCGGTCTCGACGACCTCGCGGCTGCCAAGATCACATACCGCCCCGGGGAGGGCCCCGAAGTCGTGCGCAAGCTGGCTGCCGGAGCCGACACCGACTATGCCGCGGCCCGCGAATTGCTGACCGCCGGTTCCGTGACGGCGCTCATCGGCCTTACCGGCCGTGCCGAGGATCCCCGGCTCGCCGAGGTCGTCGCGGCATACGCCGTGGACCTCCCCGGAGCCAAGGTGCTGCCGCTGGCCCGACGAGGCAACGTCTTCGGCGCGCTCGACATGGGGTTGGCACCAACACTGCTGCCGGGGAGGGTTCCCGTGACGAGCGAGTCGGGCCGCGCCGAGCTGGAATCCCACTGGGGTCCCCTGCCCGACGCCGTTGGGCGCGATGCGGCGGCGATCCTCGCCGGGCTGGCGGAGGGTGAGGTGAAAGTGCTGCTGCTGGTCGGCGCCGATCCGGTTCGCGACGGCCGCAATCCCGATTCAGCCCGCGCCGCGCTCGTCGCTGCCGATTTTGTTGTGTCGCTCGACATGTTCCTCAACGACTCCAACCAGCACGCCGCCGTGGTGCTGCCGGTCGACGGTTTCGCCGAGACCGAGGGAACCGTCACCAACGTCGAGGGTCGGGTGCAAAAGGTCAATCGGATCGTGCCGGGCCCGGGCCAGTCGCGGGCCCTGTGGTCGATTCTCGATGAGCTCGCGGCGCGTATGGGGGGCCATCTCGGAGCCGGCGACGGTGCCGCCATCGCCAAGGAGATCGCTCTCGTCGCACCGGCCTACCGCTCGATGACCTGGGATCGCCTCGAATGGGGCCCCGAGCGCGACGGTGTGGTCATGCCCGACGGGCCCGGCACCCAGGAGCTGCAGTACACACCCGACGGCGGCGGAGTCCGCTCGACCGCCGGCCGGCTTGCCCTGCACTCGGGACGGGTGCTCTACGACGCCGGCACCCGCAATATCCAGAGCCCGGCGCTGGCCGCCCTCGTTCCGGACCCCGCCGTCTATCTCCACCCCCGCGATGCCTCCGCCTTGGCGCTGACCGATTCCCAAGTGGTCGACGTCACCGGGGAATTCGGGGCCGTGCGGTTGCCCGTGAGAATCGACGCAACGCTGGCCGAGGGCAGCGCCTATGTCCCGGCCAACCTCGACTCGACCTGGATGCTCGGTGTCCCCGACGTGGTGACGATCGAAGCGTCCTCTGCCGAGGAGGTCGCAGAGTGAGTGGCTGGGAGACCTTCATCACCGCTGCCATCAAGGCGGTGGCGGCGTTCGGGTTCCTCCTGACGCTCACCATCATCCTGGTCTGGTTCGAGCGCAAGACGGTCGCCGACTTGCAGAACCGGATCGGCCCGAATCGGGCCGGTCCGTGGGGGTTGCTCCAGACCGTGGCCGACGGGGCCAAGCTGCTCTTCAAGGAATCGGTCACGCCCCGCAAGGTCGAGTTCGGGCTGTATATCGCGGCCCCGGTGGCGGCGCTGGTTCCGGCGTTGCTGATATTCATGGTGATCCCGATCGGGCGCCCCTTCCACATCGGCGACCGCCTCATCGACCTGTCGGGAACCGACTTGAACATCGGGCTGATCTACATCCTGGCCCTGTCCTCCCTGGCCGTATACGCTGTGGTGCTGGCCGGTTGGTCGTCCGGCTCGAAGTACCCGCTGCTCGGGGCGGTGCGCGCCTCGGCTCAGATGATCTCCTACGAGGCCGCGATGGGCCTGGCGCTGGTTCCCCTGATCCTCTTCACCGGGACGACTTCCCTCAAACAGATCGTGGAGATCCAGGGAGGCAGCTTCGGAGTGTTCCCCGCCTGGAATGTCGTGCTCATCCCCTCTTTCCTCATCTTCTTCATCGCCGGCGTCGCCGAGACCAACCGGGCCCCGTTCGACCTGGTCGAGGCCGAGTCCGAGATCGTCGGTGGCTACCACACGGAGTACTCCGGCTTCCGTTTCGCCATGTTCTTCCTCGCCGAGTACATCAACATCTTCAACATCGCCGCCATCACGGTGACCCTCTTCCTCGGCGGTTGGCACGGCTGGACGTTCGGGCTGGGGGCTCCGTTCGACTGGGTGTTGCCGATCTTCTGGTTCCTCGTCAAGTCGATGGCGTTGGTGTTCGTGTTCGTCTGGATCCGGGCCACGCTGCCCCGGATGCGCTACGACCAGCTGATGAGCTTCGGGTGGAAGCGGCTCATCCCGGTGAGCCTGTTGTGGATTGCACTATCGACTCTCGCCATAGGCGTGCGCCGGATGGGGTTCCCATGGACATGAGCAGAATGGAGCCCAGCTGATGGCCGGATTCATCGGAGAGCTCCTCGGCCCGTTCAAGGGATTCGCCACGGTGATGCGGCAGGCCTTCAAGCCCCGGCTGACCCGCTCCTATCCGCACGAGATGCGGGTCAAGCCGCAACGATTCCACGGGCGCCACGTGCTCAACCGTTATCCCGACGGCATGGAGAAATGCATCGGCTGTGAGCTATGTGCCGGCGTGTGCCCGGCTGCCTGCATCTATGTTCGCGGCCAGGACAACCCGGTCGATGCGCCGGTCAGCCCGGGGGAGCGGTTCGGCTTCGTCTACGAGATCAACATGTTGCGCTGCATCTTCTGCGGGCTGTGCGTCGAGGCCTGTCCCACCGAGGCGATAACCATGACTCAGCTCTTCGAGTTCAGCGTCACCGAGCGCGCCGACGCCATCTACACCAAGGACGAGCTGCTCGTGCAACCCGACGGGACGCCGAACCACGCGCAGCCGGACGGGCCCTTGATCGATCTCAACGAGCTCAAGCTGGCCGACGGTTGGATGCGAGCCACCTCACCCTCCGGCCGCGCCGATTTCGAAGGGATCCCTGCCTGGACCCCGTCGGCCGGAGTCGGGCTGCGGCCCCCCGAGCGCGGTCAGTCGGACATCGGCGCCGCTGAGGAGGACGAGGCCTGATGGTCGAGGTCGTCCTCTTCGCGATCTTCGCCCTGGCTGCGCTGGCCGGCGCCCTGGTGATGGTCACCGCCCGCAATCCGGTCCACTCGGCAATGGGGCTGCTGCTGAGCATGTTCTCGATGGCGGTCTTCTACGTCATGAACGGAGCCCACTTCGTCGCCGCAGTCCAGGTGTTGATCTACGCCGGCGCGGTGATGACGCTGTTCCTCTTCGTGATCATGCTCATTGGTGTCGACCGGGCCGTTGACACCGACGAGCAGATCCCCTTGCAGCGCCCGATGGTCTTCCTGCTCGGAGGTGGGTTCGTCTTCTTGATCTTTTCCGCAGCATGGGACGCATGGATCACCGGGCGCGCCAGCGGCGTGTGTGCGGTCGATTGCACCGGGACGATCGAGAACATCTCGAGGGAGCTCTTCGGCGCATGGCTGCTTCCCTTCGAGGCGACCGTGCTATTGCTGACCATCGCCGCGGTCGGGACCGTCGCCCTGGCACAGTTCGTCATCAAGCCGCGTCTGCTCGAATCGAGGGGAGACGAGGAGTGATCCCCCTGCTGGCGCAGGCTTCCACCGACGGCCTCGCCGTCGAGCCCTATTGGTACATGGCCCTCGCCGCAGTTCTGTTCGCCATCGGAGCCGCCGGCCTGCTGCTGCGGCGCAACGCGCTGGTGATGTTCATGTCGATCGAGCTGATGCTCAACGCGGTGAACCTGACCTTCGTGGCAGTCGACTCCGGCCTCGGCTCGCTCGAGGGCCAGATCTCAGTGTTGTTCGTGATGGTCGTCGCCGCCGCCGAAGTCACGGTCGGTTTGGCGATCATCGTCGCCGTGTTCCGCAAGCGGGCCACTGCCAGCGTTGACGAGCTGGCGGGGATGAGAGGCTGATGGACTTCCTCATCTTTCTCATCGTGGCGCTGCCCCTGGCCGGCTTCCTCGAGTTGTTGTTCTTTGGAAAACGGATCGGCGAGCCGGGCGCCGGCTACGTCGCATCGGCCACGGTCGGGATCTCGTTCGTGCTCGCCCTGATTGCGGGATTCGACTTCCTCCAGGGTGGGGAGCACGGCAGGACCGTCGAGCTGTTCGCATGGATCCCCAGTCTCGGGCTCAACGCCACATTCCTATGGGACCCGCTGTCGGCGATGATGACCCTGGTGGTCACCGGAGTCGGCGCCCTGATCCACATCTACTCGATCGGCTACATGCACGGCGATCCCGGGTTCGGTCGCTTCTTCACCTACATGAACCTGTTCATCACCTCGATGCTGCTTCTCGTGCTCGGCGCCAACTTCGGCATCCTCTTTGTCGGCTGGGAGCTGGTGGGTCTCTCCAGCTATCTGTTGATCTCGTTCTGGTTCGAGAAGCCCTCGGCGGCCGCCGCCGGCAAGAAGGCCTTCGTGGTCAACCGCATCGGCGACTTCGGCTTCCTGATCGCCCTCATGTTGATCTTCAACTCGTTCGGCTCGCTCGACTACGGCAGCGTCTTCGAGGGCGCCGAGGCCACGCTCACCGCGGGCACGGCGACTGCGATCGCCCTCCTGTTGCTGGTCGGCGCCGCCGGCAAATCGGCGCAGCTGCCGCTCTATGTCTGGCTGCCGGACGCCATGGAGGGCCCCACGCCGGTGTCGGCCCTGATTCACGCCGCCACCATGGTCACTGCCGGTGTCTACATGGTGGCCCGCACCGGCGCCCTGTTCGAGCTGTCATCGGTGGCGGGAGCCGTTGTCACGACGGTGGGGGCGCTGACCGCCTTCTACGCGGCGACCATCGCCATCGGCCAGCGTGACATCAAGCGAGTCCTCGCCTACTCGACGATCAGCCAGCTCGGTTACATGTTCATGGGCGTCGGGGCGCTCGCCCTCGTCGGGGGCGTCTTCCATCTCGTCACTCACGCCTTCTTCAAAGCGCTGCTCTTCCTCGGGGCAGGCTCGGTCATCCATGCCATGGCCGGTGAGCAAGACATGGGCAAGATGGGCGGCCTGCGCAAGAAGGTGCCGGTGACGTTCGCCACCATGGTCATCGCCTGGATCGCGATCTCGGGGATCCCGCCGTTCGCCGGCTTCTGGTCCAAGGACGAGATCCTGGCCTCGGTATTCAACCGGGGCGGCGGGTATATCGTGCTGTGGGGCGTCGGAATCGTCACCGCCGGGCTCACCGCCTTCTACATGAGCCGGATGATGTTCCTCACCTTCTGGGGCGAGCCCCGCTGGGATGACGGTGTTGTCCCGCACGAATCACCGCGGTCGATGACGGTGCCGTTGCTGGCCCTCGCCGGGCTTTCTGCCGTCGGCGGGCTGATCAACACCCCGTGGCGTCCGGCTTTGGAGCACTTCCTCGAACCTTCTTTCGAATTGGTCGACCAGACCCACCTGCCGGAGGCCGGGGTTCAGGTGGCGCTGGCGGCGGTGTCGATCGCGGCCGGCGTCATCGGGCTGTTCATCGCGTACCGGCGCTATGTGCGCCGCGCCACTCAGCTCGAAGAGGGCGGGCGCTGGGACACGCTGCTGGCCGGCTACCACGTCGATGACCTCTACGGGCGCACGATCGTCGCTCCCGGCAAGGCTGCCGCCGACGTGATGGCATTCACCGCGGACGCCAAGCTCGTGGACGGCGCGGTCAACGGCACGGGATGGCTGGTCAATTGGGCCGGCGGGATACTGTCCAAGCTGCAAACGGGCCTGGTGCGCAGCTACGGCCTCGGCATCCTGGGCGGTGTCGTCGGCGTTCTGGTGTGGCTCCTCGTCGCCGGGGGAGGCTTCTAATGCACTCCGCCTTCCCGGTCATCGCCCTCCTGGTGCTCCTCCCGACAGTCGGTGCCGTGGTAGTCGGGCTGCTGCCGAAGAGCCGTCGCGAGCTGATGCTGCCGATCACCACTGCGATTTCGATGTTGCCCCTCGCCGTGGCCCTCTACATCATGTGGGAGTTCTCGGCCGCCGACGGCGCCGCCTTCCAGTTCTCCGAGAGCGTCGCCTGGTATGAGCCATGGGGAATCGGTTGGAACGTCGGCATCGACGGGATCTCGCTGCTCCTCATCGTCCTCACGGCGGTCCTCTTCCCGCTCTCGATCCTGGCGTCGGCGTCGATCACCAAGGACGTCAAGCTCTTCATGGTGTCGATGCTGCTCCTCGAGACCGGGCTGCTCGGTGTGTTCGTCGCCCTCGACCTGCTGCTCTTCTTCGTGTTCTTCGAGATGACGCTGGTGCCGATGTACCTGCTCATCGGAATCTGGGGCTCGGGGAATCGGGTGTACGCCGCGGTCAAGTTCTTCCTGTACACCGCTTTCGGCTCGGCGCTGCTCCTCACCGGGATCATCGCCCTCGCAGTCCTGCACGGGAACGAGTTCGGCTCACTCACGTTTGCCTTCCAGGACCTGTTGAACCTGAGCATCTCGTCGAACGCCCAGATCTGGCTCTTCCTCGGGTTCGGCATCGCCTTTGCGATCAAGGTGCCGCTGTTCCCGTTCCACACGTGGCTGCCGGACGCCCATACCGAGGCCCCCACCGCGGGGTCGGTGATCCTGGCCGGCGTGCTGCTGAAACTCGGCACCTACGGATTGGTCCGTTTCAACCTGACGCTCTTCCCGGAAGCGACCGTCGATTTCGCCCCGTGGCTGGCCGGCCTGGCCGTCGTCGGCATCATCTACGGCGCTGCGGTCGCCATCGTCCAGCCCGACGTCAAGCGCCTCGTCGCCTACTCGTCCGTGAGCCACCTCGGCTTCATCGTCCTCGGCACGTTCGCCCTCACCAGCCAGGGACTGCAGGGCGGCGTCATCCAGATGGTCAACCACGGTCTCACCACCGGGGCACTGTTCCTTCTCGTCGGGATGATCTATGAACGGCGCCACACCCGCCAGATCAGCGATTACGGGGGGCTGGCCGGCGTCATGCCGCTGTTCGCCGGCGTGTTTCTCTTCATGGCGTTCGCCTCCATCGGGCTCCCCGGGCTCAACGGCTTCATCGGCGAGTTCAAGATCCTGCTCGGGAGCTACCTGGCTTTCCCCGTGATGGCGATCCTCGCCGCCAGCGGCGTGGTGCTCGCCGCGATCTATCTGCTGTGGGCCTACGAGCGGATGTTCACCGGCCCCGTCACCAACGCGGCGAACGCGGGGCTCAAGGACCTCAATGCGCGCGAGCTCACCATCCTGGTTCCGATCGCGCTGCTCGTCGTCCTGCTCGGGATCTACCCGAAGCCGGCGCTCGACCGAATCGAGCCCGCTGTGGAGAACATCATCGAGCGGATTGAGGAGGCTACCGGCCACGAATCGCCTGAGTTCGGCCGCATCGACGACCTGCCGGCGGCGACGGGAGAGAACAGCCCATGAACCAGATCGCCTTCCTCCCGATCGCCGCCGAGATCCTGTTGCTCGCCGGGGCCGTCCTGATACTGATGGCGGCGGTGACGCTTGACCTGGGCCGGCGTGCCTGGGCGATCATCGCCGGGATCACGCTCGGGCTGTCTTTCCTGGCGGCCTGGGTGCAATGGTGGCGGCTCGACGATGTCGGATCGCAGCTCCATTACGTAGGCGACCTGGGGCGTACCCCGATGATCGTGATGGACTACTTCTCAGTGTTCGCGGGCGGGTTGGTCATTGCGGCCGGCGGGATCGCCCTCCTCGGCGGCTGGCGCCTCGTCGGCAGCTTGGAGAAGCGCGGCGCCGAGTATGTAGCGCTGGTGCTGCTGGCGATTGCCGGGCTCCACATCATGGTCATCTCAGCGAACCTGATCATGATGTTCATCGGGCTCGAAACGGCTTCGATCGCCCTCTACGTGGTTGCCGGGTTCACCAGGGAGCAGCCCAACTCAGATGAAGCGGCCATCAAGTACTTCCTCCTCGGCTCCTTCGCGTCGGCCGTCTTCCTCTACGGTATTGCCCTTTCATACGCCGCCACCGGCTCGACGTCGATCTACGGGCCGACGGGAATCACTGCGTTCTTCAGTAACCGGATTCCCGAGCCGGGCGTGTTGCTGCTCGGCATTGCCTTGATGATCGTAGGTCTCGGCTTCAAAGTGTCGGCGGCCCCATTCCACCAATGGGCGCCGGACGTCTATCAGGGCGCCCCCGGGGCGGCGGTCCCGCTCATGGCGTCCGGGGTCAAGATCGCCGGCTTCGCCGCGCTGGCTCGCGTCCTGACGGTCGGCTTTGAGTCGAGCATCGCCGATTGGGCCCAGGTGATTGCCGCCCTGGCCGCCCTCTCGGTCGTGGTGGGAACCCTGTTCGCCATTGCCCAGAGCGACTTCAAGCGCATGCTGGCCTACTCCGGCGTCGCCCACGCCGGTTTCATGCTCACCGCACTCGTCGCCGGTCAGGATGGTGTTCCCGGCCTGTGGTTCTACCTCGGTACTTACGCCTTCCAGCTGATCGGCACGTTCATCATCGCCTCCATCATCAGTGGGGCTTCCGGCGGCGCCTCCCCGCTCGATTCCTACCGCGGTCTGGCGAAGCGCTCGCCGGTGCTCGCCGGGGCTCTGGCCGTGTTGATGCTCGCCATGGGCGGGATCCCGCTGACGGCCGGGTTCGTCGGCAAGGTCGGGGTCTTCGCGGCCGCCATCGACGCCGGCTACCTGTGGCTGGCGATCGTCGGCCTGGTTTCGGCGGTCGCCGGGCTTTTCTTCTACCTGCGACTGATCGTGCTCGCCTACTTCAACGATCCCGACCCGGCCCTGGCGGACGAGCCGATCACGGCCCCCCGCTCGACCCGCCTGGCGTTGGCGGTGTGCGTCGCGTTCACTTTCCTCTTCGGTGTCGTGCCCTGGCCGCTGCTCAACCTCACCGGCGAGTCGCTGCCCCTGCAGGGGTTTGGGCTGTGAGGCGCGCCTATCACCCAGCAACACGTCCGGGAGACACGTATCACGCAGTTGCGTGCCACGAGGTACGCGACTCCTCACTACGTGCTTGACTGCTGACACATGTCTTGGAGTCGTCGCCGGTTGCTCTATTCGTTCGCCTTCTTGGCGATGGTGGCGCCGCTGGTCGCCGAAGTGATCACGCCGCAGATCTACCTCCTCGAGGCGGAGGAGGTCGAAGACGAGGATGTGTACATCGCAGCCTCGTCGGCGCGGATCGACGGGCGGATCGAAGGTGATCTCGTGATCGCCTCCGGGGCCATCTCCATCGGGGGCGTGGTGGCCGGCGATGTTTTGGCGGTGACCCACAGTCGCATCGAGATCACGGGCACCGTAGAGGGCTCGGTACGGGCTCTGGCGCGCGAGGTAGCCGTGCTCGGGACCGTCACGGGCGACATCGCGGTGGCCTCGGGCACCGTCGACGTTGCCGGCGAGGTGGACGGCGATGTCCTCCTCGTCGCCGGATCGGCCGGCATCACGGGCACCGTCGGCCGTGATGTACTTGGGAGATTCCTCAACGGTGAGATCGACGGCGCCGTCGGCGGCGATGTCGACGTTTCCGTGCGCTCGCTGCGCGTCGGCCCCGGTGCCGAGGTGGGAGGCGATTTGCTGTATCGATCCGATGGCGACGCCGCCATCTCCGGCGGCGCCAGCGTGGCCGGCCAACTGAACCGTCTCCCTTCGCGGGCGACCTTCATAGTCCGCGTTTGGCTGATCGGAGTCACGATCCTCAGCTTCCTGGCGTTTGTCGTCACCGGCATCGTCCTGCTGCTGGTCTTCCGTTCGACAATGGCCCGCGCCACCGGCCTGGTGCGGACCGAAACGTGGCGTACGTTGTGGGTCGACTTTCTGGCCGTCATCGGGTTGCCGCTGATCTCGATCATTTTCCTGTTCACCGTCGTCGGTGCTCCCGTTGGAGTTCTGGCGATGGTTCTGTGGCTGCTCGGGCTGGTTTTCGCCCCAGTGCCGGCCGTGGCGGCGGGAGGCGACCTGCTGCTAAAGGGCCGGGGAGGGATCTTCGGAGCCTTTGTGGTGGGAGCCGTCGTCTGGCGATTGGGAATCTGGCTGCTTCCCCTCGTCGGTGTCTTGCTCTACTCGGCGACGCTGATGGCGGGGACCGGAGGGTTGTTTCTCGCGGCTTGGCGGCAGCGCCGAGCCGGTGCCGCGGCGGCGCCGCCGCTTGGACCCCCCGGCTTGGACCGCTCCGCCGCCGATGTCCCCGCCGGTTGGGAACCACCATTGGCGCCGGAGCAGGCGGCGGGCTCCGGAGGGGACGACGCCGGAGATGGGGACCGCCCGGTGATCACACCCCATTGAGTCCTGGTGGCCGATCGTCGCCCGGATCCTCGGGCGCGTCTTGGCGGAGCCCGCGGCCGCCCGCGAAGGCAGGGTTGGGTCGGTCTCGGCTCGCGGGCCAGCCACATCCGGACGCGGGGCCACTAGCGTTGCCGCCACATGGCTGGATCAATACTCGGTAACAACGTCAGGCGCGTCGAAGACCCCAGGTTCATCACCGGCCGGGGCCGCTACATGGAAGACCTCGAGGCGGACAACGCCCTGTTTCTGCGATCGGTGCGCAGCAAGATCCCGCACGGCATCCTCAACGAGGTCCACACGGCGGATGCCAAGAGCGTGCCCGGGGTTGTCGCCGTGCTGACTGCAGCCGACTTCGACCTGCCGGCGATCCGCCCGACACCGCCGGCCGACCCGGTGACGGCGCGCCCGCTGGTCGCCACGGGCAAGGTGCGGTTCGTCGGCGAGATCCTGGCAGTCGTCGTCGCCGAATCGGCGGTCGCCGCCGCCGATGGCGCCGACCTCGTTTGGGCCGATATCGACCTGCTCGACGGCTACTCCACGGTCGAGCAGGCGCTCGCGGCCACGGACCTGCTGTACCCGGAGCTGGGCACCAACGTTGTGGCCGAGGAGGGGCCCGACCCGGATCCCGACTTCTTCGCCGATGCCGACGTCGTCGTCGAGGGCACTTTCTCCAGCCAGCGACTCGCCGCGGTGCCCCTGGAGACCTCGAACGCGCTGGCGGTGCCCGAGAGCGACGGCAGCCTCACGACCTGGGTCAGCTCGCAGAACGTGTTCGGGCCCCGCAACGTCATCGCCGCTTCGCTGGGTATGGAGCGATCGGAGGTACGGGGCCGGGTCACCGATATGGGTGGTGGTTTCGGCGCCAAGTTCTACACATACCCCGAGCAGATCCTGGCCGCCGATCTCGCCCGCCGGTTCCGGCGCCCGGTGCGCTGGAGCGAGACCCGCAGCGAGAACATGGTCGGGATGACTCACGGCCGCGCCCAGCACCAGCGGGTCGCTATGGGGGCCAAGGCGGACGGCACGATCACCGGCCTCCGGGTGCATGTGGACCAGCAGGTTGGCGCCTACCCTGCGTTTGCGGTCCACCTCCCGAAGTTCACCAGGCTGATGGCATCCGGCGTCTACAAGATCCCCAAGATCGAGTTCCGCTTTCGGGCGATCATGGCCAACACGACACCGGTTCACGCCTATCGGGGAGCCGCCCGGCCGGAGGCGGCCATGATCGTGGAGCGCATCGTCGACATGCTCGCCGACCGGCTCGACATCGACCCGGTGGAATTGCGCCGACGCAATTACATCCCACCCGATGAGTTCCCCTACACGACGCCGACGGGAGCCCGCTATGACAGCGGCGAATACGAGCGGGCGTTGGATCTGGCGCTTGACATGGCCGGCTACGAGGCACTGCGGGCGGAGCAGGCCCGGCGCCGGGCGGCGGGCGAGCCCAAGCTGCTCGGCATCGGTGTCGCCAGCTATGCCGAGGTCACGGCCGTCGTCGGTCTCGAGGAGTGGGGCGCCGCCGAGGTCAACGACGATGGGACGGTGACGGTGCGGGCCGGCACGTCATCGCACGGCCAGGGCCACGAGACGGCCTTTGCCCAGGTGGCCGCCGCCGAGTTCAAGATCCCGTATACCGACGTCAAGGTGGTCTTCGGCGACACCCGCGTGATCGAGCGCGGCTCGGGCACCGGCGGATCGCGGTCGCTCCAGCTTGGGGGAGGGGCGATCCTCCAGGCGAGTCAGAAGGTGGTGGTCCGAGCCAGACATGTCGCCGCTGCCCACCTCGAAGCGGCGGTCGAAGACATCGTCGTCTTCGATGGCGGTACCGTCGGGGTGAGGGGGGTTCCCGACTCGGGCCTGACATGGGCTCAGCTCCTCGCACTGGCCAACGAGGAGGTCCATATGTCGGACGCCGGGGAGACGGGTCTCAGCGAAGAGTCCGTCTTCCAGCAGGAGCATTCCACCTATCCATTCGGGACTCACGTCTCCGTGGTCGAGGTCGACACCGAGACCGGCGCCGTCTCGGTGATCCGCCACATTGCGGTCGACGATGCCGGCGGAATCCTCAACCGCTATCTCATGGACGGTCAGGTCCACGGCGGGATCGCCCAGGGCGCCGGCCAGGCCCTGCTCGAGGAGTTCCGGTATGACGAGTGGGCCAATCCGTTGACGGGCAACATGGTCACCTACCTGATTCCGATGGCCGTCAACCTCCCATTGTTCGAGGTGGCGCACACGGTGACGCCGACGCCGCTCAACGAGATGGGCGTCAAAGGCATCGGCGAGGCGGCCACGGTCGGGTCGACCCCGGCGATCCAGAACGCGGTGGTGGACGCGCTGAGTCATCTGGGCGTCGCGCATCTCGATATGCCGCTCACGGCGGGGCGCGTGTGGGAGGCAATCCACCGCTAGCGGACCCGCCGCGACCCCGGCGTCGAATGCGGCGACCCGGTCTTCATCCGGTCGCGGGGCGGGGAAGCGATCAAGTCGGCCGTTCCGCAGTTCGATGAACGGGGTATTGATCCCGGGCGGTGGCCGCCTCCGTCCGTAAGCTACGAATCCCAACCTCCTTCATCTCGAGGTGACCGTGCCGATTGAACATTCCGCGGACGTCCACGAGTCCGCCCAGATAGGGGCCGGTGTCCGCGTGTGGCATCTGGCCCAGGTTCGAGAGAACGCTGAGATCGGGGACGGTACGACGATTGGCCGTGGCGCGTACGTCGGCGTCGGCGTCACGGTGGGGTCGAACTGCAAGCTGCAGAACTACGCTCTCGTGTACTCTCCGGCCGTCCTTGGAGACGGCGTGTTCATAGGTCCCGGTGCGATCCTGGCGAACGACCGCCATCCGCGCGCCATCACGGCAGCAGGCGGCCACAAGGGACCCGACGACTGGACCAGCGAACCCGTCGAGGTACGCCGCGGTGCTTCAGTCGGCGCCGGAGCCATAGTGCTGCCCGGTGTCGTCGTCGGCGAGTGGGCGATGGTGGCGGCGGGTGCCGTGGTGACCGGTGATGTCGCCCCGTATGCGCTAGTTGGGGGGGTCCCGGCCCGCCGGCTGGGGTGGGTAGGTGTGTCTGGGCGCCGGCTGCAGCCGGACGCCGATGGAGACTACGTAGACCAGGTCACCCGGCAGCGGTTCACAGTTGTTGATGGGCGTCTCGAGGAGGTCGTGTGATTCAGCTTTCAAGGCCGTTGATCGGGCCGGAGGAGCTAGCTGCGGTCGAGGCAGTGCTCAAGTCGGGGCACCTCGTCGCCGGCCCCGAGACGGCCGCATTCGAAGAAGAATTCGCCGAGTTCGTCTCGGCGCCTCACGCAGTCGCCGTGTCGAGCGGGACGGCGGCGCTGCACTTGGCGCTCATGGCACTCGGGATCGGGGCCGGTGATGAGGTGATCGTTCCCTCGTTCTCATTCGCAGCCAGCGCCAACGCAGTTCGCCTGGCCGGGGCGGAGCCGGTCTTCGTCGAGGTCGACCCGGTCACCTATTGCGCTACCGCCGACCTGATCGAGCCCGCGATCACGGCTCGGACCGCTGCCATCATGATCGTTCACCTCTACGGTCTGGCTGCGAACATGGGCGAAATGAGCGAGTTGGCAGCGCGATCGGGCGTCGCGGTTGTCGAAGACGCTGCCCAGGCGCACGGCGCCGCCTGGGATGGCCGGGCGGTCGGCTCCTGGGGAGATGCCGCGGCCTTCTCGTTCTATCCGACCAAGAACATGACGACGGGCGAAGGGGGGATGGTGACAGTTCGTGACGCGGCTGTTGCCAGGCGAACCAGGCTCCTCAGGAACCAGGGTATGGAGCAGCGCTATCACCATGAGATCGTCGGGTTCAACCAGAGAATGACCGAGCTGGCGGCGGCCATGGGCCGGGCCCAGCTCCGGAAACTGCCGGGATGGAACCACCAGAGAGTCAAGAACGCCGAGTCCTACACGACGGCGCTTGGCGCCCACGTCGTGACCCCCTCCGTACCCGAATCGGCGTCGCACGTGTTCCATCAGTACACGATCCAGGTCGACGATCGAGACCGCGTCATCCGCGCGCTCGACGAGCGGGGAGTCGGCTACGGGATCTACTACCCGATTCCCATCCACCGGCAGAAGCCGTTTTCCCATGTCGGTGCGTCTCTTCCGGTGACCGAGCGTATCGCCGGGAGAGTTCTGTCGATCCCGGTGCGCCCTGATCTGCTCGAACCGGAGCGGCGCCGCGTCACCGACGCGATTCTGGACGCAGTGCGATGAGCGAAGCGCTGCGCTTCGGGGTGGTTGGGCTGGGCGCGATGGGCCGTCATCATGTCCGCCTCCTCTCCCGGCTCGATGGGGTGCACTTCGTCGGTGGGGTGGACCCGGCCGGCGACATCTATCGCAGTCTCGCTCACGAACCCC
>JBFISZ010000026.1:0-19241 GCA_041608315.1 Acidimicrobiia bacterium
CCGGCCCCCATATGCAACCTTTGACGAACACTGTGGAACAAGTCCTTGCCCATCAATGGATGGCCTGGCGCGAAGAGCACAACGCAATTGTGCTCGACGTTCGCGAGCCCATGGAGTGGGCGATGGGAATCCTGCCGGAGGCGCAGAAGATGGCGATGAGCACGATCGGCCGAGACTGGCAGTCGCTCGATCCACAGACCCCGATCCTGGTGGTGTGTCGCACCGGCACCCGCAGCCTCGCCGTTGCCCAGGCGTTGGCCGGAGCCGGCTTCGCCAAGGTTGGCAATATGGCGGGCGGCATGGCTGCGATCGGTCTGGCGTGAGCTGGTTCAACCGCAACAGCCTGTCCGCGACGGAGGCCGCCGCCGCTCTCGCCAGCGGGGCGCGACTCATCGACGTGCGCACCGCCGCAGAGTGGAAACAAGCCCGGGCTGTGGGAGCCGTCCACATGCCGCCACAGAAGCTCGACCGGCATATTGCCCGTCTCAAAGGAGACATGGTGCTTGTAATCTGTCGGTCGGGGAGCAGATCAGGTAGGGCTGCTGCCATGTTGCGGCGTGCCGGCGTCGATGCCAAGAACGTTCGCGGCGGCCTGAACAGCTGGCAACGTCACCAACTTCCAACAACCCGAGGAGGGTCAAAGAGATGAATCGGTCCCGCACTCGAATGCTGGCAGTTGCGGTCCTCGGTGGAGCGCTGCTGCTGTCGGCCTGCGGTGGCGACACCGCCGTCACCGAACTCGTTGCGGCGGGCGAAGCGCATGTGTTGCTGGCCGAGCCACCGGCCGACCTCGTTGTTCTGGACGTCCGCACTCCCGAGGAGTTTGCCGAGGGCCACCTCGCCGGTGCGATCAACATCAATGTCGAAGGAGCGGGATTCGAGGATGCGGTCGGGGACCTCGATGAGGAGGCGCCCGTCTTCGTTTACTGCCGGACCGGCAGGCGATCGGCGAATGCGGTCAAGATCATGCAAGACCTCGGGTTCAGCGAGCTGTACGACCTCGACGGCGGGATCGTCGATTGGATCCGTGCCGGCTTGCCCACTGAGCGCTGACCTGCCGACACCATCAGATCACGGCCGCGGCGCTACCGGCCTTCCCGATCCACGGATTGACGGAAAGGAATCGAGTTGATCGAATCACACGACTACGACGTGGAGGTCATGAACACCGGCGTCAAGACCGGCGTGCTCGCCGCTCCCGGCGACGGCCTGCCCTCCATCGAGGTGGCCTCGCCGCCGGAGTTCGGTGGTCCGGCCGGCGTGTGGAGCCCCGAGCACCTCTTCGTGGCCTCGCTCTCCGTTTGCCTGATGACCACGTTCCGCGCCGTCGCCGCGGCCTCGGGCCTGGACATCCTCGAGTATGCCGATCAATCCAGCGGCCACCTCCAGCGCGGGGAGGACCGGCGCTATTCCTTCGACAAGGTCACCCTGCGGCCCCGCGTCGTGATCGATGACGAGTCCAAGGTCGAGCGCACCATCCGCCTGCTTCACAAGGCCGAGGCCGCGTGCCTCATCAGCCGTTCGGTGGTGTCGGAGATCGTGCTCGAGCCCACGGTCGAGGTTCGCGAATCGAGTGCCACCGCGGTGTGAGCCGTAGGCGGCGTGCGGTAGCGTCGCCGCATGAGCGACACGCCCTCCTCTTACTTCACAGGCCCTCAGCTGCGCGTGAGATACAGCAGCAGAGCCTTGAATGCGTGCATCCGGTTCTCGGCCTGATCGAAGATCCGGCTGCGCGGATGGTCCGCCACGTCGTCGGTCACCTCGTCGCCTCGGTGCGCCGGCAAACAGTGCATGAAGATCGCGTCGTCGGCAGCCTGCTCGAACAGAGCCGAGTTCACCTGGTAGGGCTCGAACATGGCCCGGCGCGCCGCCGCCTCGTCCTCCTGACCCATCGAGGCCCAGACATCGGTGTAGACGACGTCGGCTCCGGCGACCGCCGCGGCCGGGTCGTTGGTCACCATGATCTCGGCGCCTCCGGTCGCTCCGCCCCGGGCCACCGCCAGCATCGCCGCGGTGGGCTCGTGGCCGGCCGGCGATGCGACGTTGATATTGGTGCCCATCATCGCCCCGGCGATCATCAGTGAGTTGCAGACGTTGTTGCCGTCGCCGATGAAGGCAATCGTTGCGCCCTGCAGCGGCCGGTGTTCGGCGACCGTCTGTAAATCGGCGAGCGCCTGGCACGGGTGCTCGATATCGCACAGGAGGTTGATGACGGGTGCCTCGGCGTTGGCGGCCAGCTTCACGAGGTTCTCGTGATCGAAGACCCGGAAAGCCAGGACGTCGAGATAGCGATCGAGCACCCGGCCGACGTCCTCGACCGCCTCGCGCTTGCCGAGGCCAACCTCTTCTTGCTTGAGCACGAGTGGGACCATGCCCAGATCGGTGGTGGCCACTTCGCACGAGACCCGGGTCCGTGTCGACGGCTTCTCGAAGAAGAGCCCAACCCGCAGGCCCGGACGCGACCCGGCCACGGAGGCACGATTCGTCTTGACCTCGGCGGCCAGGTCGAGAACCTCGGCGAGTCCGTCATAGCCGAGGTCGGCAACGTTCACGAAGTCCATGCGATCCTCCTCACGCAGGTGGTGGTGGAAAGCATTGTAAACCTATCGATTGATAGGTTACAATGCGTTTCGACCGAAATGTCCACCGATTGATCGGTCGAGCGCAGCACAGTACTGCGGGCCTTTCACGGCGGCGACTTGAAGCGAGAAGTGATGGCCAGTCCGATAACTCATGGCGAAGAAATCCCGACCCGCGAGCGCATTCTGCGAGAAGCGTCGCGTCTCTTCGGCAAGAAGGGGTTCCACGGCACGTCGACGCGCGAAATCGCCAACGCCGTCGAGATCCGGCAGCCTTCGCTGTTTCACCACTTCCCGTCGAAACGCGACATCATGGCGGAGCTCATCGACATCGACCACAGCGAATCTGCTGCGGTGGCCGAGCGCGAAGCGGCGGCAGAAGGATCGCCGGCCTGCCGCCTCTACCGCTACCTGGTCTGGGATATCAGCTTCATCTGTCGGTGTCCCTACGACCTGACCTCGGTTGAAGGGGTGATCGACGATCCGTTGTTTGCCGACAAGCTGGAGCGCCGCAACGCGCTCAAGCGGGCGCGACGCTCGATTATCGAGCAGGCGATTGACTCCGGGGAGTTCCTCGAAGTCGACGCCGATCTGGCGGAGAAAGCCATCGTGTGGATCATGCAGGGTGACATTGCGGAGACGGCTGGACGAGAGGTGCCCGACGCCGACCTGATTGCCGAGCAACTCGCCACCTTCATCCTGCGCGCCCTGCTGAAGGATCAGGACCAGCTGGCCGCCATCAAAGCCGCCGCCCAGGGCGCCTGAGCAGTCGAAGCCGTCAGGCTATGTGATACCGCCGGCCGAGCGGTACGTCGGTGGTCGGCTCCAGCCTGGCCGGGCTCCCGTCGATCAGAACAGGACCGCCGTCCGCCGGCACCTCGATATGGGGGACCGATGCATTGCGGACCATTTCTGCTCTCGAGAGGGTACGGGTGTTGCGGACGGCTCCGATGTGACGGTTCGGGATGGCATCCGCGATCCGAGCGGCAACGGCCGACTGTGACACAAAGACCGTGGCCAGAGCGCGCGGCGCGTCTCCCAGTCCGCCGAACATCGGACCGTACATCCGCGGTTGGGCGCTGCGGATCGACGAGCTACCGTCGCCGGCCTGGCCCCAGGCGATGAATCCCCGCTTGACGACGGCTTCCGGCTTGGTGCCGAACAGGGCCGGGCGCCACAAAACCACATCGGCGAGCTTCCCCGGCTCCAGCGAACCTACCTCCGAGCTCAGTCCGTGAGTGATTGCCGGGTTGATCGTGTGCTTGGCCAGGTATCGCATCACCCGCTCGTTGTGCGGAGCCGCCTCGCCCACCTCACGCGCCATCGTGTGGGCCAGCTGCCACGTCCGCCGGACTACCTCGCCTCCGCGGCCCATGCCGAGCGAGTCCGAGTTGATGATCGAGATCGCCCCCTGCTCGTGCAGCCAACTCTCGGCCTCCATGGTCCGCGAGCGAACCCGGGATTGTGTCGTGCGGGTGTCCGATTCGAGCGCCCGGTTCTGGCGGTGCACGATCATCGCCATGGGGACGATCTCGTCGCGCGCGTTGATCCCGAAGGGCACAGTGGGAGTGGTCGAGGATGCAATCACGTTCGGCAGCGACACCAGTTCGATGGCATTGGGGACGTGCCCGCCGCCGGAGCCTTCGACGTGGTAGGCGTGCACCGTGCGTCCGGCGATGGCGGCGATCGTGTCGGCCAGCAGGCCCGACTCATTGAGTGAGTCGGTGTGCATGGCGACTGCGACGTCGGCCGTCTCGGCAACGGTCAAGGTGCAGTCGATGATTGCCGGCGACCCGCCAAAGTCCTCGTGAATCTTGAATCCGGCGGCACCGGCGGCGAGGGCTCGCTCCAGAGCCGGCGGATCGTACGCGCCGCGCGCCAGGAGTGCGACGTTGACGGGGAACCCGGCCAGAGCGTCCAGCATCCTGCGGAGGTGCACCGCCGGGTTGACCCCGACATCCCAAATCCCCCCGGCCCCCATGCCGACGATCGTGGTGATTCCCGATCCCAGCAGCACCGGGAGGAGGGGGGCGGACGAGAGATGGACGTGCGAGTCGACGCCGCCGGGTGTGGCGATGAGCCCTTCGCCCGGTAGGAGGCCGGTGTGCGGCCCGATGATCAGATCCACGTTGTCCATCACATCGGGGTTGCCGGCCCGCCCGATCCCCACGATGCGGCCGTCCGCAATCCCGATGTTCCCCTTGAAGACACCGAGAACTGGATCGATGATCACGACGTTGCTGATCACGACGTCCAAGGCGGCGTCGGACGGTTGCCGGCCCTGAATCAGCATCCCGGCCTGCATGGTCTTGCCGCAGCCGGCCAGGACCTCATCGCCGTATGAGCTCTCGTCTCGCTCGACTTCCACGACGAGGTCGGTATCACCGAGGCGGATCCGGTCCCCGGCGGTGGGGCCGTAGACGGCTCCGTAGGTATCACGATCGATGTCACTCGGCATGGGTCTGCTCCCCGGGTGCCTCTTCGTGGCTGTAGCCGCGGCGAATGGCCTCTTCGAGGATGGCAGTGGCTTCGACCGCGTCGATCGGTCCGTCGATGAGCCCGCCGAAGCCCCACACCTCCCGGGCTCCTGCCAGCGGGATCAGCCCCACCCGCTTGCGCTCCCTCGGAGCCCAATGAACGTTGGTGCCGGCCGGGATGTCGAGGCGGGCTCCCAGCGCGGCCCGGCGGTCGAAGCTGAGGCTGCGATTCGCCTCGAAGAAGTGATAATGGGAGGTCACCTCGATCGGTGCGTCCGAGAGGTTTTCCACTTCGATGAAGGTCGCTTCCCGACCGGTGTTGATCGGCACCGGCTCGGCTCCGGGGATGACGGCTCCGGGCGCATCGTGAGGATGCTGCTCGCCGGTTGCCGGGCCCAGGGGATCCTCCACGACTACCAGGGTGGTGCCACTGGGGAAGAGGGCGTCGACTTCGATGTTGCCGATGATCTCCGCCACGCCGTCCATGACATCGTCGCGAGTCAGCACCGCCTGTGCCCGGGAAATCACTTCTGGGAGCGGAACCCCGTCCCAGGCCATTTCCATGATCTCGTCGCAGATGACTGCCGTTGCCTCAGGGGCGTTCAGCTTCCGCCCCCGGGCCTGCCGGCGGCGGGCGAGCTCGGCGAGGGTGAAGATCGTCAGCCGATTGAGTTCCTTGGCGGTCAGGCGCATTGCCGTGTCCTTCCGTCGCCGCCCGGCAGTGCATGGCCGGGTGGATACGCTAGCGGCCGGCCCGCAGCGCCTATGGCTGCCGTGGCATGGCTCACCTGGGAACGGAAGAGGAAGTCGGCTCGATGAGCGGCCGGTGCTTGTCGAAGAACGCGCCGTTCGCCGCCTCGAGCCCGAGCGCCAGGCGGAAGGGCACGGCGTCCGCATCCGGTGGGCCGACGATCTGCATGCCGATCGGGACTCCGGTGCTCGGGGCGAGACCTATCGGCATGTTGACCACCGGCAGCTTCCCGAGGATGTTGAACGGGTACGTCATCACCAGAGCGAGCATGTCGCTCAGGTCAGCCTTGGCCGCCGAATCGGGGTGGCCGAAATCGGCGGCGATCGATGTCGTGACGACCGTGGGGCAGATGAGGGCGTCGTAGCCGGCAAGAAACACCTTCCGTTGCAGCTCGGCGTACATCTCGTCGCCATAGCGCCAGCTCTCCATCCACTCGCCGACCGAGACCGGGGGCTGGGCGAGGAGCTCCCGGATGTACGGAGTCAGACGGGCGTCGGCCGGATCCGGGACGGCGCTCGCCAGAATCTCGCCGGACTGGAACGACAGGTGAGTCATTGCCGTCTCCAACGTCTGGTCGGTCCAGTTCAACTCAACGCGCTCGGCGGCTGCTCCCAGATCGCGGAGCCGTTCGGCAGTCCTCTCCAGCGCCGCGAGGATCTCCTGATCCGGATTGAAGTAGCCGAGGTCGGGGCTGAGCGCGATCCGCATCCCGGCGACGGGTGGCATCTCCGTCGGTAGCTCGAGCGGCGGCAACGAGTACATGTCGCCGACGAGAGGCCCTGAGATCACGTTCTCGAACATGATGACGTCCGCCACGCTGCGTCCCAGCGGGCCCGAAGCGGCATACGGTTCACGGTTCCATGGCCACAGCTCGGGCACCCGACCCCACGGTGGCTTGAACCCGACGAGCCCGTTCATCGCGGCCGGGATCCGAATGGAGCCGCCGATGTCGCTGCCGGTGGCGAGCAGCGACGATCCCGCCGCCAGGCTGGCGGCCGATCCACCGGACGACCCGCCGCACGTTACGGACAGGTTCCATGGAGACCGGGTGATTCCGTGGAGGTGGGTCCAGGTGACGATCGCCATCGAGAATTCGGGCGTGGTCGTGTGGGCATGCGCAATACCTCCTGCGTCGAGCACCCGTTGCGCGATCGGGTCGGTCCCGTCGGCTATCTCGTCTTGGAACAGCACCGAGCCCTGGGTCCACCGTCTCCCCGCGATGCGGGGCTCATCTTTGATCGCGACCGGGATCCCCTCCAACGGCCGCGCAGTGCCGGCCACGTAGGCGTCTGCAGCCGCGCTTGCTTGCTCTCTGGCCTCGTCGAAGTAGGTATCCACGAAGGCGTTGACGTGGGGCTCGGTCGCCTCGGCTCGAGCGATCACGGCTTCGAGGAGGTCGACCGGGGACAAGTCCCGGTTGCGAAACCGGGCAACGGCCTCGGTAGCGGTGAGGTAGGCGAGTTCAGCTGTCATCGCAGCTCCTTGTAGATCCGCTGATGAGCCTGCCCGCAGCTGAGCAGCCTCTTCGACAGTCTATCTATCATTTGATAGGCTGACTCCGGCGATCCGGAATCAAGCTGCGGAGGCGTTGATGACGAAGGTCAATTCCTGGAATGAATGGGACCCGCTCAAGCACGTCATCGTTGGTCGGATCGATAGCCGGATGGTCGGGGCGCCCGAGCCCGGCATGGTCCTCGACCTCCCGGAGCTCGGGATCGAGCCCGGTGAGTGGATCCCCATTCCCGACAGCTATGTCGACAAAGCCACCGAGCAGATGGCGGCCTTCGCCGCCATGCTCGCCGGGCGGGGGATCAGAGTCGACCGGCCGACATCGATGGACGACCGCCAATACGTGCGCACCCCCGACTGGGAGTGCGAGCACATGTTCGGCACGATGCCGCCCCGCGACATCCTCATGGTTTACGGCAACGAGATCCTCGAGGCCACCATGTCGCAGCGGGCCCGCTGGTTCGAGTTCCTCGCCTACAAGCCGCTCCTCGAGCAGTACTTCAAGGAAGACCCCAGCTTTCTCTGGGAGGCGGCCCCCAAGCCGCGCCTCTCCGACGAGTCATATGTACCCGGCTACTGGGACGACTTCCACAACAACTGGTCGGAGGAGGAACTCATCGCCCGTATGGAACGGTCCGAGTTCCACTTGACGGAGAAGGAGCCGCTGTTCGACACCGCCGACGCCATGCGGTTCGGCAAGGACATCTTCATCCAGCACTCGGCGCCCACCAACAAGGCCGGCCTCGACTGGTTCAAGCGGCACTTCGAGTCCCGTGGTTTTCGGGTTCACGTGCTGGCGTTCGGGGGAACCGTTCAGCCCTGGCACATCGACGTGACCCTCGTTCCGCTCCGTCCGGGCCAGTTGATCGTCAACCCCAACTACCCGTCGCTTGTCCCCGAGTTCCATGAGTTGCTGCGGATCAACGATTGGGAGATCATCGAAGGGGCGCCGGTATCGGGAACCAAGCAGCCCCCATACTCGATGTGTCACGAGTCGCTCGGCTACAACGTGTTCTCCATCGATCCCAACACGATCTGTGTGGAGGCCAACGAGAAAGCCTTCATGGAGCAACTCGACGGGCTCGGCTTCGACGTCGTCCCGGTCGACTTCATCGACGTTTCGATGTTCGGCGGCGCGCTGCACTGCGCCACCCTCGATGTCGAACGAGAGGGCGACATGGTGGACTACTTCCCCAAGCAGATTCCAGGATTCTGAGACCCACCATCATTCGAGATACAGCGAAAGGAACCCGGCTATGCCGTTCTACATGAGCCCCGAGACCCCGGCCGTCGTCGAACGTGACAAACGCCACCACCTCCATCCTTATCAGGTATTTGAGAGCTTCGCCGCCGACGGGGCGCTCCCGATCGCCTCGGGAGAGGGCGCCTACATCACCGATACCGACGGCAAGCGTTATGTGGACGCGGTGGGCGGACTGTGGTGCACGAACATCGGGCTCGGGCGCGAGGACATGGCAGAGGCTATAGCCGACCAGGTCCGCCTCCTGGCGTATTCGAACCCGTTCGTCGACATGACCCACATCCCTGCTGCCGACCTCGCCACCAAGCTGGCCGAGTTGGCCCCCGGCGATCTGAACCACGTCTTCTTCACCACCGGTGGCTCTACCGCCAATGACATGGCCTACCGACTGGCGCAGTTCTATCACGCCATCCGCGGCTTGCCCGAGAAGCGTCATGTGATCTCGCGGGTCGATGCCTACCACGGCCAGACGTATGCCTCGGTGTCCATCGGTGGCAAGCCGGGCGATCGGGTCGAGGAGCTCGAGTTCCTCGACAACGTCCATCTGCTGAGCTCGCCCAACATCTACCGCTACGGCGGCGAGCTGTCTGAAGACGAGTTCGCCGACAAGCTGTACGCCGAGTTCGGGGAGATGGTCGCCGGGCTGGGCGGGCCGGAGCATGTGTCGGCCTTCTTCGCCGAACCGATCATGGGCTCCGGTGGGGTCGTCCCACCGCCGGCCAACTATCTCGAGCGCATCTGGGAGTACTGCCGGGACAACGACATCATCTACGTGTCGGACGAAGTGGTGACCGGATTCGGTCGGTTGGGGGAGTGGTTTGCCTCCGAGAAGATCTTCGGCATCCAGCCCGACATCATCACGACGGCCAAAGGCCTCACGTCCGGCTACCTGCCGCTCGGGGCGGTGATCTTCTCGGACCGGATCTTCGATGTCATCGCGGAATCGGGCCGGGGACCCGGCTACCTACCGATGGGATACACCTACGGGGGCCATCCCGTGTCGTGTGCGGCGGCTCTCAAGAACATCGAGATCCTGGAGGATGAGGGCATCCTCGAGCACGTCCGTGAGATCGGGCCGTACTTCATGGAGCGGTTGAACTCGCTGCGTGACCTCCCCATGGTGGGTGACGTGCGCGGCTCTCAGCTGATGGTGTGTATCGAGTTCGTCCGCGACACGGCGACCGGCGAGGAGTATCCCTATCAGGTCGATATCGGGAAGCGAGTCTCCAACGAGTGTGACGCCCGCGGCTTGATCGTGCGGCCGGTCGAGAATCTCAACATCATGTCGCCCCCGCTGATCATCACCAGAGAGCAGGTCGATTTCATCGTCGACACGCTGCGGGAGGCCATCCCGCCGGCATACGCCGCGGCGGAGAAGATGATGGCCGACCTCGGGGAGGGCGGCTAGGCACAAGGCGAGGGATGGAGAAGGAGACAGGCGTGGCCGTTCACCGGATCGACCGATCGGAAATTGGCGTCCTGCTGATCGATGTGCAGCCATTCTTCCTGGATCTGGCGTTCGAGACTGACAAGGAGGGGCGGGAGGCGCTCGAGGTGCGTTTGGAGCACCTCCTGATGATCGTCGACTGGATGGACCTCCCCCTGGTCACCACGTTCGAGACACCGGTTGAGGACAACGGCGAGCTTCCCGAGCGGCTGGAGAAGCTGTACCCGGCCGGGCGGCCCCGTCATGTAAAGGACTACTTCGGCTGCATGACCGAACCGGAGATCTTCAACGAGGTCGAAGCAATGGGGGTCCGCCAGATCGCAGTGGCCGGCGCCGAGACCGACGTCTGCATCCTGCAATCGACGCTGGGGCTGCTCGAACTCGGCTACGAGGTCTTCCTCCTCGAGGACTGCCTCGCCACCACAGAATCGTCCCCCGGGCCGGCGCTGCGGCGCATGTACGCGGCGGGTGCCGTCCCGACGACGCTCAAGGCCATGCTGTATGAGCTGGTGGCGTGCGTCTCGGACATCCCCTGGTATCCGAAGGGCTGGGCGATGAAGGATCACGGCGAGACCAAGCGGTTCCCGGAGGCGTTCATTCCGCCGGAGAGCTGGCCGCCGTGGGAGTCCAAGTTCTGACGGGGGTTCCCATCGTCGGGAAGCCGTTCCCGAGAACGCCTGCCGCTTTGCTAGTCGCGAGCGATCCGGATGAGGAGGGGGAGGCGCCGCGCGACGGTCCCGCTGGGACTCCGCGCGCCATCCGATTCGTACGAGTACGGTTCGAAGATGGAGTTCCGAGTACTCGGCCCGCTTGAGGTACTCGACGGGGATGCCTTCGTAGACCTGGGGGGTCGCAAGCAACGGACGGTGTTGGCGCTGCTCGTCGCCAATGCGGGACACTCGATAAGCACGGATCGAATTGTCGAGGGGATGTACGGCGACCAGGCGACCGACGGCTCTCGGCACTCTGTGCAGACCTACGTTTCGAATCTGCGGGGGCGCCTCGGTGACGCCATCATCTCGTCCGGTCACGCGTACAAGCTCCAGCTCGAAAGCGCGACCGTCGACTCCATCGAGTTTACCGGCGAAGTGGAGAGCGCTCGCGGTCTGCTCATCGAGGATTGTGCGACCGCCGCCGATCAACTGCGGCTCGCTCTAGAGATGTGGCGAGGCCGGCCCTATCAGGATGTTGACGGGGGGCCCGAGCTCGACCTTCACATCGCCCAACTCAATGAACAGCGAACGGCAGCCCTCGAAACCAGAGTTGATGCCGATCTTGCCTGCGGCAGGCACCGCGAGCTGATCGGTGAGCTCGATGCCCTGACGGCGGAGCATCCTTTCCGCGAGACATTCCATTCACAACTCATGCTGGCGCTCTACAGATCCGGGCGCCAGGCAGAAGCGCTGCGGGCTTACCAGCGGATCCGTACGACCCTGGCCGAGGAGCTCGGGATCGATGCGTCTCCGGAATTGCGTCGGCTCGAACAGCAGATCCTCGAGCAGAGCCCCGATCTGTCTCTAGGCTCCCCAGCTGTGAAGCGACCGGCGGCGCGGCCCATTCCGCCACAAGTTCGACAGCCACCACGGACACCGGTTGCCGCGCCGAACCCACCTGCCCTCCAACTGGTTGGCGTGAATGACGAGTCGGAAGAGATCGCACCGGTCCTGTACATGGCGCCACAGGACAGCGTCGCCGATGCGGCAGCCGAAGTCGCGACCATCCAGGGCGACGACGCCGCGCCGCCTCCCGGCGAACCTGTGCCTTCCGTCAGAGGCTCCTCGCGAGCCCGCTTCGCCCTGTGGGCCGGCTTGGTCGGGCTGGCAGCAGTCCTCGGCGCAGTCCTCTACGCCAACGCGACCGATGACCCGGACCCGACGACGGCGCCGACTGCCGCACCGTCGCCCACGACGGCTGCCGCCACCTCAATCCCGGTCGCACTAGCGCCTTTGTTGTCAACGACTGCCGCGCTCCCGGATACGACCAGGACCGCAGCGCCCGATGCCCCGGATTGGAGTCCCAGATCCTTTGAGGTCGGCGACGGTCCGCAGATTCTGTTCGCGGATGACGAGTACGTGTGGACGACGTTGATCGGCGCGGTATCGGCCATCGTCCGGATCGACCCGGTTACGTTGGACACCGTCGAGATTCCGGTCCGTGACAACCCGACACGCCCGCTCGATCGGGACGGCCAATTGTGGGTACCGAGCCGCGTGGGCGGTCTACTCCGCGTGATTGACAAGACCACGCTGGAGGTCGTCGAATCGATTCCCGTGGGTAACCGGCTGGACACCCCCGTGCCTGCCGGAGGGCGGGTCTGGGTCGCCGCCCGCCAGGATTTCGAGCTCGTGCCGATCAACCCCGAGACCTACGTTGTCGAGGAAGCGGTCCCGCTATCTGGATTCCCGATGACTCCCGTCTTTGCGAACGGCGGCCTCTGGGTCGTCGGGCGGGACTCAGGCGAAGTAACTCGCATCGACCCTTTCTCCGTCACCGCACCGAAAACCATTGCCACCCTCGGCAGCGGGGCTCACCCTCCAATCCGCGTCGGGGAGGAGATCTGGATCGTCGACCGCGACGACGGCACTGTGACCATCATTGACACGCTGGAGCACCGCGTCGCGGTCACACTCCCGATTGGTGGGAAGCTCTCGCCGCCCGTACTGGTGGATGGGCAGGTGTGGGTGTCAGACGCAGTGTCTCTAGGCATCATTCCAATCGACACCGCAGGACGGAGGAAAGGCGACGTGATCTACACCAGTCGCCATACGACCAACCTGACGGTTCATGAGGGAGCATTTTGGGCGGCCGTCCCGGACGAGGGCATCGTCATCCGTATCGATCCGGATACGCGTGCCCTCGACGAGATCCCGGTCGTCGGGAGACCGGGAACCCCGATGAGCGCTCACGGCTTTCTATGGGTTCCGGATCTGTCCGGGGCCACCATTACGAGGATTCGGGGGTAAGGGCCCTCCCAGACGATGGGAAGCCGCGCCTTCTCATCACATCACATCTGCGCCCGTGTCGAAGATCTCGATCATCCCACCTCATCCTGAGGAGCGGGCTCCAGCACTCCCAACGCGGTGCGGGCCCGAGCACCCCTGCTAGCTCGCACGGGCCCGCCTCGCTGTCGCAAGCCGAGGGACGCAATCGAGCGCATCGGTTGATGTTCAACCCTGCGTGTCGCCATGGGCACGCCGAGTGGTCCTTGGAGCGGGCGATGACATTTGTTTGACGAAGTTGATCTGTCCTTGCTGCCGCGCAGAGCGCGATTTGTAGTGGTGGTCGCACTTTGTGGCCATGAAGGCTCTACCCACCCTCATGGCCCTGCTGGCTCTCCATGTCAACACCCCGTCCGTGCCGGGCACCCTCGTAGACCATCCGGGTTCGCCCCAGCTTGTTGCCTCTGCGACCGCGGATTCCATTTCGCGGTGGCCAGCCCTGTCGGCATTGCCGGCTATGGCGGCGACCGCGGTCGCACGGGCGAGCGAAGCAACCACAGACGTGACCTTCTCGAATCCCGAGTCACCTCGGGCGCACGAAACTGTCGCCATCGAGCTGTTGGAGAACGTCGCAGACGGGGCCCAGGTACACGCCTCGCTGTGGAACCTATCCCTTGGGAAACCCTTGCACGCGTTCAAGCATGCCGCCGAAGTCGGTACCTTGCTTCTTGTCTCGGACGCCAGCGCTACCCACTGGCGGATGAAAGCACTACGTGAGGCAGCCGACCAGTCCTACGTCGAGGTCTTTCGCGGCACGAACCACAACAAGTTCGTGCTCGTGGACATGCTCGCCACAGGCGAGGAATGGGTCGTCTACACGACGTCGGCGAACTTCACGAAGCACCAACGCAAATGGGAGCAGACGACAGTCGTGCACGTGGGGAACAAGGCACTGTACGACAGTTACCTCGAGTACTGGGAGTCCTTGCGGGTCGGCAAGCCCGCGCACCTGGAGCGCAGACACGGCCGTGTGAAGCTCTGGACGTATCCAACGAACACGGGGCACGCGTTCCTCGAGGGCATCGCCGCCGCACGCTGCGATAGAGGTGCCGAGATCACCATATCGAGCCTGCAATTCCGCAACACGGGAATGGCGCATGCACTGCGCCTGGCAAGCCAACATGGGTGCATCGTGAGCGTACGTACAAGCGCTCACTGGGCCGATGCCAACGACATCGCGATACTGACCCACGACACGGACGTGACCCTCACGTATGCCAGCACACACTCGAAGTGGATGGCCATTGACAAGGTAGGACGACGGTGCACGTCTTACGTGTACACAGGAAGCACCAACATCAACGAGCGGGTGCACGAGGCCGCAGACTCCACGCAGCGCCTCAAGGGGCAAGAGATCTACGACGCCTTCCGGTCTGAAGGCTGATCGGTTCGGCCCCCCCGCCGGTACGGATCTTCAGAGCGCCGGCGGGCGCCGGTGCCGGGTGTGTCGCTCGTAGCCGTGGGCGGCCTGTAGCAGCCGTGCTTCCGAGCCGGGAGGGCCGAGCAGCTGCAAACCCAGCGGCAGGCCCGAGTCGGTGTAACCCATCGGCACATTGAGGGCGGGGAATCCGGTCAGCGATGCGTAGTAGTTGTTCGAGCCGATCGGAGCCCGGGAGCTGTCTGGACGGTCCTCCATCGCACCGTTGAGGACCGGCGGGAACCGGAAGGTCGGAAACACGAGGGCGTCTAGATCGTGTCGCTCCAGCGAACCAAAGAATGCGTCGCGGTAGCGTTCCCGGATCGCGTGCATCTGCGCCAGCCGCGGATGCTGCTCCGGCGTGTGGGGCCACTCCATACAGGCTTGCAGCGGCTCGAGGTAGCGATCGAGAACCAGGCCTGTCTCCAGTACCGCCGCCAGAGAATGCTGCGGCGCGGCGGCTCCCATCTCCTCGAGGAAACCGTCCAGGTCGAAGCGAAACCGCAGGTACCAATCGAATGCGTCGAACGCGAGCTCGAACACATCGGTCGCCACCGGGTCGACGACGACGGCGCCGGCCGCCTCGAAGTCGGTGACGGCCTGGTCGAGCAGTGTGACCACGCCGGGATCGGCGTCAACGGGGTCTGCCAGCTGACGGAGGACGCCGACCCGTGCCGGTCGGGACGAAGTATCGGCCAGGGCTTTCAGATAGGGCCCCGGGGCCTGGCCCGATCCCGTGATGACGTCGAGCATCACGGCGAGATCCTCGAGCGTGCGTGCCATGGGACCGACGGTGTCCCAGTCCGCATTCATCGGCATGACGCCTTTCATGCTGATCAAGCCATGAGTCGGCCTGAGGCCGACGAGACCGTTGATCGACGCCGGGGCCCGGACCGAGCAGCCCGTATCGGTGCCGAGCGCCGCCAGGCAGTAGCCGGCTGCGATTGCGACCCCGCTGCCGCCGCTCGAGCCGCCCGCCGCGTAGTCGAGGTGGTAGGGATTGCGGGTATATCCCTCGATGACCGAGTTCTGCGTGTCGTACGTGCCCCAGGCGAACTCGGACATCGATGACTTCCCGAGAACGATGGCGCCGGAGGCTTTCAGCCGGGCGACGACCGCGGCATCGTCGCTCGGCATCAACTCTTCCAGCGCGGCGCATCCGCCGGTGGTGGGCAACCCTGCCACGTTGATGTTGTCCTTGATGACCATCGGCACGCCGTACAGAGCCGGGAGCTCGCTCCTGGAGGAGGCTGACCGTTCGACCGCGTCGATCTGTCCTTCGACATCGTCGGCGAGGGTGATCATGGCGTTCAACGTCGGTCCTCGCCGGTCCAACTCCTCGATGCGGCGCAGGCAAGCTGTGACGACATCGGACACCGAATAGTCCTGCTGCCGGTATCCCTCGTGCAGAGTGGCCACTGTCGCTTCCGGGTGGCCCCACAGGTTGGCAATCGGCGGCCTGTCTCCGACCATGCGGCTAATCCAGCGACTCTCGGTAGGCGCGCCAGCCGCCGTACTCAGTGATCTCAGTCCCGCTCTCGCACAGGATTCGCTCTCCCACCACGCCGAGCAAGGTGTCCCCACCGAGGAGACGCACATGCGCCACGGACAAGCCAACCGGTTCCCGTTGCAGCACGGCGACGAAGCCGTCCGGCGGCAGCTCGTAGATTTCCACGGCGATCGAGACGCCGCCGGCACCGACTCGCAGCATTGCCGGGAAGCGATCGTCGATGGACCACAGGCGATAGGCCGGCTCCGTCGAGTCCTCCCGTACGAAGCGGGCGCCGGCGTCGAGCATCACGCCGTGCGAACCCATACCCCGCATCAGTCCGCCGTTGACCGCAAGCAATACCTTGTCCATGTCACGTCCTCGAGAGTCGTGGTGTAGCCGACAGCTGCAGCGCCACCATACCGAGAGGCCACCGGTTGCCGGCGTGGTACCCGGACGGTATGCTCCCTATCGAGTGATAGGCGTCAACGAGGAAGTAGGGGCTGGTCACGTGACGGCAGTACGCGTATTCCGAGGTGGCACGGTCTACACGGCTGATGCCGACGGTTCCTTTGCCCAGGCAATTGCGGTAGGCGAGGGACGGATCCACGCCGTTGGTAGTGACGACGTAGTGGGAGCTGCCTACCCGGGAGCCGAAGTGGTGGACCTCGAAGGCCGCACGGTAATCCCAGGGTTCATCGATGCCCACAACCACTACCTGGCGACGGGGGAGGGCCTGGCCTCGATCGATGCCCGTTTCCCCGGCGTCGCCTCAGCCGAGGATCTAGCCGCCGCGGTAGCCGAGGTCGCTTCGACCACGCCGTCCGGGAGCTGGGTCTCCGGGTACGGCTTTGATCACGCCAAATACGACCGATGGCCGACTCGCTGGGATCTCGACCAGGCCACCAGCGACCACCCGGTGGCGATTCGACACGTGTCGGGCCACTACCTCCTCGTCAACAGCGTCGCCCTCGAGCTCGCCGGCGTCGACGACACGATGGCCGACCCCAAGGGTGGTGAGTTCGTCCGCGACGACGAGGGCCAGATCACCGGCCTCTTGCTGGACGCGACCATGGGGATCGTCGAACCGGTGGCCGTCGACATCGGCTCCCACGGTCCCAACTTCCACATCGAGGCTTCCCTGGACGATCTCGTGGCGGCAGTCGGGCGAGCCGGACGGGCCTACGTCGCGGCCGGTATCACGACGGTGTGCGACGCCCAGGTGACCAAACGGGAGCTGGCCGGCTACCGCGAGGCCCGGAAGCGAGGGGAGTGGTGGGTGCGGGTCGCCTGCATGCCCCTGTCCAACCAGCTCGAGGAATACGGCGCGATCGGTATGGCGGGGCCGTTCGGTGACGACATGCTGTGGCTGGGACCGATGAAGTTCTACATGGACGGCTCGCTGATCGGGGGATCGGCCGTCTTCGAGGAGCCCTACGGGGAGCACGGTGAATTCACCGGGATCCTCTATTGGGAGCCCGATGAGATGCGCGCCATGGTCGTCGAAGCGCACTGCCAAGGGTGGCAGGTCGGCATCCACACTCAGGGCGATCGGGCCATCGAAGCGGTGCTCGACGCCATCCAGGCCGCCATCGAGGCCGACCCCCGTCCCGATCCCCGGCCTCGCATCGAGCATTGCGGTCACCCGACACCGGCCCAGCTCGAGCGGATGGCAGAGCTCGGGGCCATTGCGATCAACCAGCCCAACTACCTCCACGACCAGGGCGACGAGTTTCTGACCAGGTTCGGGGAGCGGGCTCATTGGCTGCAGCCGATGCGAGCCGAAATCGATGCCGGTGTGAGGTTTGCGCTCAGCAGCGACGCCGACGTCACCAGCTTCGTTCCGCTCGAGACCATAACCAACGCCGTCGTCCGCACCACGATGGGCGGCCGCCCGATCGGCGCCGATCAAACGCTCACAGTGGAAGAGGCGATCCGGGCCCACACCATCGACGCCGCCTACTCGATCTGTGTCGAGGATCGGATCGGGTCGATAGAGCCGGGCAAACACGCCGACCTGACGATCATCGACGGCAATCCGTTCGAGGTGGCACCGGCGGAGATCCGGGACCTGCCGATCTGGATGACGATCGTTGGCGGCGAAGTCCTCTACGGGCCCGGGGGTCGAATCCAGTGAGTTTCCGCATGCCGGCGGAGTGGGAGCCCCACGAGCGCACGTTGATGGCGTGGCCGGTTCACCCGTCGTGGGGGGACCACATCGAGCCGGCGCGGCAGGCGTACGCCGACCTGGCAAACGCAATCGTTCAATTCGAGCCGCTCACAATGCTCGTCAACCCCGGCGAGGAGGACGGCGCCCGGCGGCTCCTCGACGGCCGGGTTGAACTGCTCGGCATTGCCTACGAGTCCGCCTGGCAACGTGACTCGGGGCCGATCGTCGTGGTCGATGACCAGGGGAACCGCCGGGGCATCGACTTCCGGTTCAACGCCTGGGGTGAGCGGTTCTCGCCGTACGAGCAGACCGCGGCGGCTACGGGTGCGACGCTCGACCATCTCGGCATCGAACGGGTTCCCTCGGATATGGTGCTCGAGGGCGGTGCGATAACCGTGGATGGGGAGGGCACGCTGATCACCACCGAGCAGTGTTTGCTCAACCCCAATCGGAACCCGGACATGACGAGAGAGGCCATCGAGCGAGAACTCGGCGAGAAGCTTGGTATCGACAAAGTGGTTTGGCTTCCGCTCGGCATCGCCGCCGACTTCGCCACCGACGGGCACGTCGATGCCGTGTGCACCTTTGCCGGCCCCGGCGTCGTGCTTCTCCAGAGTTGCACCGACCCCCGGGATCCAGACTTCGAGCGAATGGCCGCCAACCGGGCGGCCCTCGAAGCGGCCACCGACGCTGCGGGGCGGCCCTTCAAGATCTTCGACCTCCCGGATCTGCCCAGTGAGCCGTTCGCCGGTAGCGAGATCGGGGTCGCTTACGCCAACATCGTCCTGGCCAACGGAGCGGTGATCGTCGGCACCGGGGGCTACCCATCCGACGATGTCGCCAAGGGGGTGATCGGTGACGCCTTCCCACATCATGAGATCGTGGGGGTGGAGGCTCGCATCATCTCGTACGCCGGCGGCGGTCCCCATTGCACCACCATGCAAATCCCGACTGGAGCAGCCCAATGACCGACTTCCAACTCATCACTCGGATCGACGATCCGCTGCCGTCCCCCGCTCGGGCGGAGCCCCCGAGTGGTCGAGCACCGCTCCGGCTTGGTGCCGTGCAGTGCGCCTGGAACCCCGATCCGGAGGCTCATCGGGCCACTCTGGCCGAGGGGATTCGCCTGGCGGCGGGCCAGG
>JBFISZ010000027.1:0-19222 GCA_041608315.1 Acidimicrobiia bacterium
GTCGGGCCCAGTCGCGCGCTCCGGCTGTTCTCCAGCCGGCCATCGCTAGGCTTGGTGTATGACCAAGCCAGACTCCGCCCCCGACAAGAAGCGCCGATCCAGCGCCATGAGGCCCTTGAAAGTACTGGTCGCCATCTTGGCGATCGCGGCCTTGATCAAGGAATTGCGACTGCCGAAAGAGGAGCGAACCTGGCACGGTGCCCTCGCCGGGTTCGTGCCCTACGACTTTCGGATGCCTACGATCGACAGGATCAAGAGCACCGTCTGGAACCCGGATGGCGCCATCATCGTCAACCGCGCTTTCGGCGTCGGGTGGACCATCAATCTCGGGGCGATCGTCGCCAGGGTACGCGCCCGATCCGCGGCCGCCTGAGCCGGAGAACCGCCGCGGCAGAGCTCTGGGTCGCGGCGCGCTTCAGTCAGATGGAGTCGAGATACCAACGGCCTCCGGGCCGGCGGCCAATAGCAGCTTGAAGTCGTCCTCGTTGAGGACGGGCACTCCCAGGGACTCGGCCTTGGCCAGCTTCGAGCCGCCGCCCTCGCCGGCGACCAGCGCCGTGGTCCTGCCGGAGACGGCGCCCGTGACTTTGCCGCCCCGATCGACGACCGCCGCCTTGGCCGTGTCGCGGGAGAAGTCCTGCAGGGTGCCGGTGATGACGACCGACAGCCCCGCCAAGGTGGCGGCGCGCTCCTCCGGCTCGGGGTCGGCGAGCCGGACGCCGGCGGCCGCCAGCCGATCTACCAACCGGCGATTGTCGTCGATTCCGATCCACTCGGCGACAGAGCGGGAGATCTCGGGGCCGATACCGTCGATCTCCTCGAGCTGCTCGGGAGTGGCCGCCAGAATCGCTTCGAGGCTGCCGAAGTGGCGAGCCAATGTCTGGGCGACGGTGCCGCCGACCATGCGGATTCCCAGGGCGGTCAACAATCTGGCCAAGGGGCGGTCCTTGGCGCCTTCGATGGCTGCCAACAGGTTGTTGACCGAGACCTCTCCCCAACCCTCCAGCTCGAGCAAGCCGTCGGGCTCCAGGGTGAAGATGTCGGCGGGATCTTCGATGAGGCCGTTGGTGAGCAGCGCATCGACCGTCTTGTAGCCGAGGCCCTCGATGTCCATCGCCCCGCGTGACGCGAAGTGGAACAGGTACTCTCGCAGCTGGCTCGGGCAGGCGAAGCCGCCCGTGCACCTCGCCTTGGCCTCCCCCTCGGCCAGCACGATCGGGTAATCACAAAACGGGCAGCGCGCCGGCATGTGCCACACCTCGGCCCCCGGAGGTCGCCTGTCGAGGATGGGGGCGACGACCTCGGGAATCACGTCACCCGCCCGGCGCACGACGACGGTGTCGCCGATGCGAAGGTCCTTGCGCTGCAGCTCACCCTCGTTGTGCAGCGTCGCCGAAGTCACCGTGACGCCCCCGACGAACACCGGGTCGAGTGCCGCGTACGGCGTCACCGCACCGGTGCGGCCGACGTTGACCAGGATGTCTCTGAGGATCGTCGTCTTCTCCTCGGGCGGCAGCTTGTAAGCGATCGCCCAGCGCGGGCTCTTGGCGGTAAAACCGGCGGCGGCCTGCTCGGCGAGAACGTCGGCTTTCACGACGACGCCGTCGATTTCGTAGTCGCGGTCATGCCTGCGATCGAGGGCGTCCTGCACGTAAGCTTCGACGGCGTCGATTCCGTCGACCCGCTTCGAGTCGGGGTTGATCGGGAGACCCAGTTCCCCGAGCCACTGCATCGCCTCGGAGTGGCGGGCGAACACGGGAGCGCCTTCGACATGGCCGAGCTGGTAGATCCAGATCGAGAGCTGCCGCTCCCCCGTCTTGGTGGGATCCTTCTGGCGCACCGAGCCGGCGGCCGTGTTGCGCGGGTTCACGTAGGGCTTCTCCCCCAGCTCCGCCTGGCGGCGGTTCAGCTCGGCGAACGCCGACAGCGGCATGTAGATCTCGCCGCGCACCTCGAGCACCGCGGGCGCGCCCGGCCCCAGCGCTCGCGGAATCTGGTCGATGGCGCGCACGTTGGCGGTGATGTCCTCTCCGACGGTGCCGTCGCCGCGGGTGGCGCCCTGCACCAGCACTCCGGACTGGTACGTCAGCGAGACGGCCAGGCCGTCGATCTTCATCTCGCACATGTAGCCGTCCGGCTCACGGCCGAGAACCCGTGCCAGTCGAGCCTGCCAGCTCTCCAGCGTCTCGAGTGAGTCGGCGTTGTCGAGGGACATGAGCCGTTCGACGTGGCGGATGGGAGCGAAGACATCGCCGATTCGAGATCCCACCTGCTGCGTCGGGGAATCGGGTCGCACCAGCTCGGGGTACTCCTCCTCGAGGGCGATCAGCTCGCGAACGAGCGCGTCGTATTCGGCGTCGGCGACGATCGGGGCGGCGAGGACGTGATAGCGGTAGTTGTGATCGGTGACCACCGCCCGGAGCTCGGCGGCCCGGCGCGTCGCTTCAGGTCCGGCCACAACGACGCTTCCCGCTCACCGGACTACCTCAGCAATGGTGCCGCCGCCGACAACCTCGTCGCCGGCGTACATCACGGCGGCCTGGCCGGGCGCCACCGCCTCCTGGGGATCGTGGAAGCGCAGGATATAGCCACTGCCGTCATGCTCGAGGGTGGCCGCGACCGCGGCCGCCCGGTAGCGCACCTTCACGGATAGCCGGCCGCCCGCCGGTGCCACCCCGGCCACGAACGACACCTCTTCCAGCCGGCAACCCTCCACTTCGAGATCGGCTCTCGTGCCGATCACCACGGTCGCCGTCGCCGGTTGCAGATCCACGACATAGCGGGGCTCACCGAAGGCGACGCCGAGACCTTTGCGCTGCCCGATGGTGAAATCGACCGTTCCCTCGTGGGACCCCACCACCTCGCCCGCGGTGTCGACGATCCGGCCGGGTTCTGCCACCGCGGCGAAGTTCTCTCGCAAGAAAGCCCGGTAATCGTCTTTGACGAAACAGATGTCTTGGCTATCCGGCTTGGTCGCGGTGCGCAGCCCGAGACGCGAGGCATGTTCTCGGACCTCAGGCTTGGTCATCTCGCCGATCGGCAGCCGGACCCGGGCCAGTTCCTCCTGCCCCAGCATATGCAACACATAAGACTGATCCTTGGCCGGGTCGAGCCCGCGCAGCAGCCGAAAGCGGCCGCCGTCGTGACGCACCCGGGCGTAGTGACCGGTGACGAGGACATCACAGCCGAGGGTCTCCGTCCGCTCCAGCAGTGTCCGGAACCGAACCCGACGGTTGCAGTCGATGCACGGGTTCGGGGTCCGCCCGGCCGCATACGCCGCCCCGAATGGCTCGACGACCCTTTCCCGGAAGTCGGCGACGTGATCCAGCACGTAGTACGGCACATCGAGCTGGGCGGCCACCCGGCGGGCGTCCTCGGCGTCGGCGACGGTGCAGCACCCCGACGTCGGCATCGAGCCGTCGGCAGCCTGCCACTGCTTGAGGGTGACTCCGACGACCTCATGACCCTGCTCGAGCATCAGGGCCGCGGCGACAGAGGAGTCGACTCCCCCGGACATGGCGACGAGAGCTCTCATCGCAGCTCACCGACAACAGCGGCCACCCGCGTGGCCGCATCCGCCCCGTCGGCGACGTCATTGACCCAACCGAAGCTGAAGCGCACGCTCTCGGCGGCAACCTCGGCGGAGGCGCCCATCGCCGCCAGGACGTGGGACATCTCGAGGGCGCCGCTGTGGCACGCCGAACCGGCGGCGGCCGCTACCCCGGCCTGATCGAGCCGGATCAGAAGCGTTTCGGCGGGCACGCCGGGAAAGCGCAGGTGGCTGTGCTGGACCAACCGGGGCTCGTTCACCGTGAGCTCGATCCCGCCGAGCGCGGCGGCCAGTGCCTGTTCGAACGCGTCGCGAGCGCCCCGGACGCGGCGGCGGAAGTCCTCCCGATCGAGCACGGATAGCTCCATGGCGGTGACCAGCCCGACGATCCCGGCGACATTGTGGGTGCCCGAGCGGCGCCCCAGCTCCTGGCCGCCGCCGTGAATGACCGGCTCGAGGGTGATTCCGTCGCGGACATAGAGCAGCCCGGCCCCCTTGGGTCCGCCGAGCTTGTGGGCCGCCAGCGAGATCATGTCGGCACTGGTGGTCCCCACCGTCACCTCCTCGGAAATGAACGCCTGGACGGCATCGGTGTGGACGAGAACGTCCTGGCCGGCGCCGCGGGCGGCGTTGGCGATCTCCGGAAGCGGCTGGATGGCGCCGGTCTCATTGTTCGCCGCCATCACCGACACGACGGCCCCGTCACCGACCGCCGCCGCGATCTCGCGGGGGGCGACGCGCCCAGAGGCGTCGACGTCGACGACCCGCAGCTCACATCCCAACCGCGCCGCGAACCGGGCGGATTCGAGCACGGCCTCGTGCTCGATCGCCGAGGTGACGACGCGGCGGCGGTCGCCGTGGGCGAGCGCGGCGCCCAGGACTGCCAGATTGTCGGCCTCGGTGCCCCCGCCGGTGAAGACGATTTCGAGGGGCGTGGCGGCCCCGAGCAGGGCAGCAGCCCGCTCCCGGGCCTCCTCGATGGCGTTCTTGGCGCGCCGCGACACCCCGTGGATCCCGGAGGGATTGCCGAACGCCTCGTCGGCGAACGGCGCCATGGCCTCGCGAACTTCGGGACGCACGACAGTGGTCGCGGCGTGGTCGAGGTACAACATCGAGCCATTCTCGCAGAGCGCCGCGGCTGCGCGAGCGGCCGACCGGGCGCACTAACGTGAAGTCATGGCCGGTATCGCCCGCTTCAGCCTGGTCGCATTGGACTGCCCCGACCCCACGGCGCTGGCCGGGTTCTACAGCGCCGTCACCGGCTGGTCCATCGCCGAGGACGACCCCGAAGACGAGGGCGGTTGGGTGGAGCTGCGCAGCGAAACCGGCGCCACCATCGCCTTCCAGCACGCTCCCGGCCACCAACCGCCGGTGTGGCCCGGCGACGACCATCCCCAGCAGCTCCATCTCGACTTCGACGTGATGGACCTCGAAGTCGGTGAGGAGCAGGTGCTGGCGCTCGGAGCCCGCAAGGCCGAGTTCCAGCCCGGCGAGACGTTCCGGGTGTATCTCGATCCGGCCGGCCACCCCTTCTGCCTGGTTCTCGACAAGTCCATGAGGTAGGCGCGGGGGTGGGCGACATTCCGGGCAAACGAGTCACGGTTTACTGGCGTCCCGGCTGCGTGTTCTGCGCCGGTCTCTTCCACTCGATGGCGGCGGCCGGCATCACCCACGAGCGGCTCAACATCTGGGAAGACCCGGAGGCGGCAGCCTTCGTACGCTCAGTCGCCGGGGGCAACGAAACCGTTCCGACCGTCACCGTCGGCGACGAAGCCCTCGTAAACCCGACCGTGCAGCAAGTCGCTGCCGCCCTCAACTGACGGGCCCTAGTCTGGGCGGCGATGGACAATGGGCCACCGCCAGAAGCCGTCGTGACTCTCGAAGAGATCACCGCCGACAATCTCCGCGCCGTGATGCGCCTCCGCGTCAAGCCGGATCAGGAGGACTTCGTCGCCCCCAACTCCGTCTCGATCGCCCAGTATTGCTACACCGACGATGCCTGGATGCGGGCCATCTGCGCCGAAGGCGAACCGGTCGGTTTCGTCTTGCTCAGCGAGAAGCGCTCCGCGCCCCGCTACTACCTCTGGCGGTACATGATCGACGGCAGCCACCAGGGTAAGGGCTTCGGGGCTCGCGCCATGCAACTCGTCATCGGCTACGTGCGGACGCTGCCGCAGGCCACCGAACTCTACGTGAGCTATGTGCCGGCCCCCGGCGGGCCCCGCGACTTCTACGCCGGGCTCGGGTTCGTCGACACCGGCGTGGAGCACGAAGGTGAGCTGGAGATGAAGCTCACCCTGGATTAGAGCCGGCGCAGCTATTCCTCGGAGCCGACGCGTTCGATGAAACCGAGCAGCGCACCCTCATACCGGGCGGGATCCACATTCCACAGCTGACCGTGAGTGCCCCCCTCGAACACCTCGTAGGTAGCCAGGTCGCCGAGACGGTCCACGAAGTCGTCGGCGATCTCGAGTGGAACCACCTCGTCATCGGTGCCGTGCATCACCAGGATCGGCACGGAGTACCGGGCGGCGTGCTCGATCTGATCGAGCTGAGCCCAGTCGATGTCGAAGCGAAGACGAGCCAGCAGCTTGCCGGCGGCTCGCAGCGGCCCGATGACTTTGCGCTCTGCGGCGAGCAGGTCGGCAATGCGCTCCGGATCGTGCAGGGCAGAGTCGAAAACGGCACCCCTGACCGCCGAGGCATCGTCGGCTTCCTGCAGGTACATGGCGACCGTGCTGGCGCCGGTGTCCAGCCCCATCAGAACGAACTCGTCGGCGTCCTGGGCGAAGGCGAACTCCACGGCCGCCGCCACGTCGCGCCACTCGGTTGCCCCCAGCGCCCGCAACCCATCGCGGGGCGCAGGAGCTGCGACGTCGCCGCGCACGGTGATCACCATGACCGGATACCGCTGAGCGACCAGCCCGGGAATGAACCGCAGTGCTTCGGCCCGCTCCCCGGGCCCGCTGCCGTGGACGATCAGCACCCACAGATCGCGGTCACCGTCGATCACCCAGGCGGGATAGACCCCCAGGTCCCCGGTGAACCTCACCTCTTCGAATGCAATGCCGTGGGCCTCCAGCGGATCCCCCGGATAGGCGATCGAGTCGAACCTGACGAGCTCGCCGACTTCGAAGGAGCCCTCCAGCGTCCGAAAGGCGCGCTCGACGGTCTGGTCGGTGGCTGCGATCACGACCGATGCCTGCCCGTAACCGTTGGCCCCGTCTACGCCCCAGATCCCCTCCGTCTCGGTGAGCGGCGTGCGCGCCACCTCGATTCGACCCGAGCCGACCGTAGCGATCTCGATGTCGCGAGGAGCCTCGCCGGCGACGATCGCCACCAACTCCCGGCGCAGGACGCCCGAGTACACCCATGTCGCGACGATGGCGGCAAGCAGCGTGACCACCCCGGCGGCCAGGGCGCCGCGGCCCACCAGCTTCGATCGTTGCCTCGGATCCACGAGACGATCATACGGGGCACCAATCGCAAGACCGATCGCTACCATCCGGCCATGGCGCGCGCTATCGAGGTCTCCGTTCTCATCCCGGCACCGATCGAAACGGTGTGGGAGGACCTCGCCCGCATCGAAACCCACGCCGAGTGGATGACGGACGCCGTCGCCATCGAGTTCCTCACCGAGGAGCGCCGCGGCGTGGGCACCCGGATCCGGGTGCCCACGAAGATCGGGCCGCTGACGACCGTCGATGAAATGACGTTCACTGCTTGGGAACCACCCAATCGCATGGCGATCGTCCACGAGGGCAAGTTCACCGGTGTCGGCGAGCTGGCGCTGCGTACCACGACCGGGGGCACCGAGCTCACGTGGCGCGAGGTAGTGAAGTTCCCGGCGATGTTCGGCGGTCCGCTCGGCGAGCGAGCGGCTGCCCCTATCCTCCGCCGCGTCTGGCGGGCCAACCTGGATCGATTCTCGCGCCGCTTCGGCCCCGCCGGCACGTAGGCCCCGAACGGCCCTTGGCTAGCGGCCCTCGAACTGCGGCTTCTCCTTGGCCAGGAAGGCGGCTATCCCAGTCTTGGCATCTTCCGTGCGGAAGACCTCGTTGAAGACCCGGCGCTCGACCACGAGAGCCTCCTCGATCGGACGTCCCCAACCCTGGCTCATGGCCGACTTCACGGCGACGTAGCCGAGAGTGGGGCCGGTCGCCCATTGGGCGGCATCGGCCATGGCAACGGCCACGAGCTCGTCCGTGGGGACGACCTTGTCGACGAGCCCCATCTCGAGGGCCTCGGCGGCGGGGACGTGGCGGCCGGACAGGTTCATCTCCTTGGCCCGCTGATAGCCCACGAGGCGCGGCAGGCGCTGGGTGCCGCCGGCTCCGGGGATTATCCCGAGATTGATTTCCGGCTGGCCGACCTTGGCATCCTCGGCCATGTACCGAAAGTCGGCTGCCATGGCCAGCTCGAGGCCGCCACCGAGGGCGTACCCGGAGATGGCGGCGATCGTGGGCTTGGCGAGTTTCTCGAGCTGCCAGATGGCCTGAATCAACTCGGAGGCTTGCTCCTCATCCTCGCTCGAATCAGCTCCGGTCTTGAAGCGGCTGATATCGGCGCCGGCCGCGAAGTGTTTCCCGCCGGTGACGACGAGCGCCCGCACCGCCGGGTCTGCCGCCAGGGTCAATGCGGCCGCGATGTCGTCCGCCAGCTCTGCGTTCAGCGCATTCACGGGCGGCCTATTGAGGGCCAACAGGCCGACAGCCCCCTCGGTCGAGTAATCAACAAGACTCACGATTCCACCTATCCGCTCGGAGCGCCCTGCCGGGCCCTACCTGCTGCAGGCTAATCGTCCGCGGCCGGCGCGATTCGAGCGCGCTCCATGATCGACTCCGCAGCACTCCACGGGTCACGGACTCCGGTCGCCACTTCTTCTTGGAGATCGGAGCCGGCCGGCCCATTGACAACCGGGGCGAGCGCCCCTTCGAGCCGGTCGAGGACGGCCCGCCGGAAGTCGCGCAACCGGCGCGCCGCCTGCCGGGCGCCGGCGTCATGTTGATCGAGCGCGACGCGGTGCGCTTGCAGTGCCTCCATCAAGTCGGCGAGACCGGCCCCGGAGGTGGCGATGGTCGCCACCACCGGCGGTATCCAGGCGTCATTGGACGCCAGCTGCAGCATCTCCTGCAATTCGCGCACGGCGGTATCGGTGCCAGTGCGGTCGGCCTTGTTGACGACGAAGATGTCGCCGATCTCCATGACCCCTGCCTTGGCCACCTGCACCCCGTCGCCCCAGCCGGGAGTGACGACCACGACCGTCGTATCGGCAGCCGCCGCCACATCGACCTCCGATTGGCCGACCCCGACGGTTTCGATGAGAACCTCGTCAAAACCGAGGCCGGCGCACAGTGTGGCGACTCGCTCGGTGGCGCGGGCCATTCCCCCGAGCCAACCGCGGGTCGCCATCGATCGCACCAGCACCCCTCCGTTGGCGGAGCCGTATTGCATCCGGATGCGGTCGCCGAGGAGGGCGCCGCCGGTGAACGGGCTCGTCGGATCGACCGCCAGCACGGCCACGCGTCTGCCCCGCTTCCTCCATTCGCCGATAAGCAGGTTGGCCAGGGTGCTCTTGCCGGCTCCGGGCGCACCGGTGAGGCCGGTGACCCATGAGTCGTGAGAGTCGGGATAGACCGCCTGCAAGATCCCGGTCGCCGCGATCTGATCGTCCTCGACGATGGAAATCAAGCGCCCGACGGCACGTTTGTCGCCGGAGCGGGCGGCGGCGATCAAGGAATCGGGGGTGGCGACGGCTCCCATGCAGCCAGCTTAGGGCCGGCCCCTAGGTGGCGATGATCTCTTCGACGCCGGGGACTCGATCGCGCAGAATCCGCTCGATACCGGCCGTCAGCGTCATACTCGACAGCGGACATCCTCCGCAGGCACCCACCATCTGGAGGTGGACGCGGCCCCCGGTGGTCCCCAACAGGATCATGTCGCCGCCGTCGGCTTGCAGGGCCGGGCGAATGTACTCGAGGGTCTCGGCCAGGACGTCATGATCGATCGGGCTGTCGGCGGGCGCGTCGAAGACCAAGGTTGCGGTCGAGTCGAGCGACCCGACCTCGATCATCGAAGAGGACCCAGGCGTATCCGAGCTCAAAGACATGTCCGTGCTTCAACCTTCATGCAGCGCTTCCAATTCCCGGCGGGAAACCCCCATTGTAGAGCGTGAATAGCCGGAGCCCGGCCATCGCAGCCGCCAGCCGTTCACCGCGGCCACTTTCGACCGAGGATCCCGAGGCCCCGGGAAGCGACGTCGGGCGGCGGCACCACCCCGACCCCGCCCACCGTGTGCCGAAAAACCCATACTCCCGGCGGCATGACGCCGAGCGAGGACCCGTTTCCCCTCAACTCGAACGGCCCCGTGGCGACAATGGTCACCTCGGGCTCGTTCTGCGCCAGGCCGATCCGGACGGTTTCGGGGAGATCGCCGGCGACGGGCTGCAGGCCTGTGTAGTAGTGGCCGAGAATCTCGTCGTATGTCGCTCCCTCGTCGCTCATCGCCTTGGCGCCCCACTGGCTCATTCCGACGCCGTGTCCCCAGCCCTCGCCGGTGATCCGCACGCTGCCGGGACGCGGCCGATCGGAGGCGGGCAGGAGTCGGGCCAGCGGCGCGGAGATCTCGAACTCACCCGGCTCCCAGACGATGTCGAAGGTGTGGGAGAGGATCGCCTGCGGCCAGCGGCGCCCGTCGGGTCGCCGCGCCGGGAGCAGCCCGGGATAGAGCGCCGGTCCGTGCTTGTTGAGAATCGCCCGAAACTGCCCGGCCCCGATCCGGATGTTGCCTTCCTCGGTTCCCACGACGACGGCCGAGGGGCCCGCCCCCTCCGGAGGGCGATCCACGCTGACCTGCTCGATGCGCGCCCCCGGATTGAGCCCGGCGGCCGCCAGAATCCGAATGAAGACCTCGGCGGGCAACACAACCGTCCACTCCCGATACGGGGTGACTCCCGCTTCCGGCGAGTCGACCGCGACTAGATAGGGTGCCGCGGCGCCGCCCCAGACGTCCTGGACCGGGCGAGTCCGGCTTCCGGCGCTCGAGGAATAGAAAGTGTGGGCGGCAGCTCCGTCGTGGATCAGGATCTCGCCGCTGGTGCGATACACGGCATCGACCCACGGAGCGACCGCGGCATCGGTTGCGATGGCAGAGCCTCGGTACACCTGGCAGGCCGACGTGGCGCATATGTCGTACCCGTACGTGCGGCCGTCGGCCGAGCGACCGCGGTCGATCGACCACACGGCATAAGTCCTGGCGGCGACCGCCTGGGCGGCGAGCGCCTCGGCCGGCCAGCTCGCCGGCACCTCACGCAACCCGGTGAGGTACTCGTCGAGCGCCCGGGTCTCGACGAGACCGAGGCCGCCGTCGGCGGCAATCACCTCGAGATGTCCCACATACCGACCTCGCCCCAGCTCGAAGGCCGCGCCCTCTAGAGGGACCAATTCGACCATGTCGGGCAACGAGTCCGTAGCCCGGTGGACGGGAACGAGAGCCTGGGCCAATGCCAGGAGGAGGGCCAGGGCGGTCAGCATTCGGCGACTGTCTCACCTTTCTCACCGACGCGAGGAAGCCCGGGATATCGACCCCGAGCTTCGTCGCGGATCACCCGCAGGAGGTAGCAGTCCCTTACGTCCCGTCACCTGCCATTTGGGCTACCTCAACCATAACACTCGCCGTGGCCAATGAGTATCCTCTCGGTGTCGGTCGCCGAAGAAGCGGCCCGGACCACTAGAACCGGTTGATCCGAGCTCCGAGAGCGGACATCTTCTCGACGAACCCGGCGTAACCCCGATCGATGTGCTCGGCGTGAACGACGCATGTCTCGCCCTCGGCGACGAGGCCGGCGAGCACGAGCGCCGCCGCGGCCCGAATATCACACCCGTCGACCTCACAACCACTGAGCCGGTCCGTTCCGCGCACCACGACGTGTTGCCCGTCCGTGGAGATGTCGGCGCCCATGCGGTTGAGCTCGCCGACGTAGCGGAAACGGGCGGCGTAGACGTTCTCGGTGATGATCGACGTGCCGTCGGCGAGCGCCAGAAAAGCAACCATCTGCGGGTGCATGTCGGTGTGGAACCCTGGGTACGGAAGCGTGGCGAAGTCCACGGGCCCCGGGCGGTCGGGCCCAACGACATGGATCCAGTCGACTCCGAAGGTGACTTCGCATCCTGCCACCTCCATCTTCCGCAACTCCATTCGCAAGTGATCCGGGACACAATCGAGCACCCGGACCTCGCCCCCCGAGATCGCTCCGGCAAGCGCGTACGTCCCGGCTTCGAGACGGTCGGGGACCACCCGGTGCGTGGCTGAGGCCAGAGAGCCGACACCGTGCACCGTGATGGTCGAGGTACCGGCACCCTCGATCTTCGCTCCCATCTTGTTGAGGTACATCGCAAGATCGGTCAACTCGGGCTCGCGCGCCGCGTTCGAGATCACAGTCGTGCCGGTGGCCATGGCCGCCGCCAGCAAGAGGTTCTCCGTAGCGCCCACACTGGGGAACTCCAGGTAGATCTCGGTGCCGTGCAGTCCATCGGGGGCGTATGCCCGGAGTACGCCGTGTTTCAGCTCGAAGGAGGCCCCCATGTCGCGCAGCCCGTCCAGGTGCATGTCGATCGGGCGCGACCCAAAATCGTCGCCGCCCGGCAGCGCGACCCGAGCCTCGCCGCATCGCGACAGCAGCGCCCCCAGGATCAGGATGGAAGCCCGCATCTTGCGCACGAGCTCCAATGGAGCCTCGGGGCGGGGGTGCTCGGGACCCGCAATGTGCAGCCTGGTGCCGTCCCTCCGGCAGGTCGCCCCGGCGTGCGCCAGCACCTCGCCCATGGTGGCCACGTCGGCGATGGACGGGACGTTTTCGAGGACATGATCGCCCGGCGCCAGCATGGCCGCCACCATGTGCTTGAGCGCCGCGTTCTTGGCGCCCAAGACGGGAACCTCTCCATACAACCGGGTGCCGCCGGCGACTCGTATCATCTCGGGACGGGTCATCATGGAGAGTGTACGGCCCGGGGCCGCCAACACCCCGTATTGCCGCCGACACCTCCCTAGCCGCCACGAGCACGTCGGAGCGATTCCTCCAACTCCGGTATCCCGGAGTCGATTCCTTAGTACCATCCAACCTCCACCTCCCCGGTCAGGATCACGTGGAAGAGAGATATATCAACCGAGAACTGGCACTGCTCGACTTCCAGGCGCGGGTGCTCGCCCTCGCCGCCGACCCGGCCACACCACTGTTGGAGCGGATCAAGTTCATCGCCATCGTCTCGAACAATCTCGATGAGTTCTTCATGGTGCGCGTCTCCGGGCTCATCAATCAGAAGCACAGCAGGGCGGACATCCGATCCGTCGACGGGCTCACGGCTTCTGAGCAGCTCGAAGCCATCCGTCCGCGCATCGCCGACCTGACGACCCGCATGGGGAACATCTTCCTCGACGAACTGGTCCCGGCCCTCGAGAAGGAGAACATCACCTTCGTGGACTGGGCCGATCTCAGCGCCGCCGAGAAGGCGCAGCTCGGCGAGCAATTCGAGCAGCAGATGTTCCCGGTGCTGACCCCGCTGGCCGTCGATCCGTCGCATCCATTTCCGTACATCTCGAACTTGTCGCTGAACCTGGCCGTGCTGGTGCGTGATCCGAGTGACAACAGCCGGCGATTTGCCCGGGTCAAGATCCCGCCGGTACTGCCCCGATTCGTGCCCCTGGTGGACGGAGAGCGCTTCGTGCCGCTCGAGCAGGTCGTCGCCGCCCACCTCCCCCGGCTGTTCGCCGGGCGCAGCGTCGAGGCGCAGTACGCCTTCCGGGTGACACGTAATGCCGACTTCGCCGTAGAGGAGGAAGAAGCCGACGACTTGCTCCAAGCAATGGAGAGCGTGCTCCACTACAGGCAGCGTTCGGCGACGGCGGTCCGCCTGGAGATCCAGGAAGACATGACCGACGAAGTTGCCAACCTCCTAATCCGGGAGCTGCGCCTCAGCCACGAGGACATCACGGTGCACCGCGGGCCGATCGACCTGAGCTCGCTGTTCAGCATCCATCGATTGAACCGCCCCGACCTCAAGAATGAACCGTGGGTACCGACGACGCAGGCCGCCCTGGCACCCGGCACCGGGACCCGTATCGATTTCTTCACAGCACTTCGCGAGCGGGACATCCTGGTGCAACATCCGTATGAGTCCTTCGCCACCTCGACTGCGGCGTTCCTGGCGCAGGCCGTCCGCGATCCCAATGTCATGGCCATCAAGCAGACGCTGTACCGGACCTCGGCGAACGACGACCCCGCCATCGGAGGGGAGAAGGCCGTCGTGGAGATGCTGCGCGAGGCGGCGCGGTCCGGCAAGCAGGTAGTGGTGCTCGTCGAGCTCAAGGCGCGCTTCGACGAAGCCGCCAACATCGCCTGGGCCCGACTCCTCGAGGATGCAGGCGCCCACGTCGTATACGGCGTGTCCGGCTTGAAGACCCACGCCAAGATCCTCCTGGTGGTGCGCCGCGAGGCCGACGGTGTCCGTCGCTACGCCCATCTCGGCACCGGCAACTACAACCCGAAGACCGCCGTGCTCTACGAAGATCTCGGCCTGTTCACCGCCGACGAGGCGATCGGTGCCGATATCTCCGAACTGTTCAACACGCTCACCGGGTACGGTTCGAGCGAGGCGTACGACAAGCTGCTCGTGGCTCCGACGATGTTGCGCGACCGCATCGTGGCACGGATTCGCGACGAGGCCCGCCGCGGTAGCGCCGGCAAGATCGTCTTCAAGATCAATCACCTGACGGATCCCGCCATCATCGACGAGTTGTACGCCGCCTCCGATGCCGGCTGCGAGATCGAGCTGATAATCCGCGGGATCTGCTCGATCCGCGCCCAGGTCCCCGGTCTGTCCGACAACATCGCGGTCCGCTCCGTCGTCGGGCGCTTCCTCGAGCACTCCCGGCTCTATCGCTTCGGGCGACCGGGTCGCGGTGCGATCTACTACATGGGATCGGCCGACATGATGCAGCGCAATCTGGGCGGGCGTGTCGAGTCGCTGGTCCCGGTCACGGATCCCCAGCTACAGGAGCGCATCGAGGAGATCCTCGATGTTCTGCGGGCCGACGACGTTCTGGCTTGGGAGCTGACCGGCACCGGCGAGTGGCAGAAGGTGCCGACAACCGTCGGTGTCGACTCCCACGAGACCATGGCCCGACTCGCCCTGGAGCGCAGCGAGAAAGCACCCGCCTGATGTCTCCGGGCGGAGGTCGGCGGGCCGGCGACTACCAGCCGACGATCTGGGCGGCAGGTGCCGTCGTCTACCGGATGCGCGATGCAGAGCCGGAGATCTTGCTCGTCCACCGCCCCCGCTACGGCGACTGGTCCCTCCCCAAGGGCAAGCTCGACAGACACGAGTCGTTCAAGGCTTGCGCCGAGCGGGAGGTCTACGAGGAAACGGGTGTCTCCGGTGTCGTCGAGCGGGCGATCGGGACCGTGGGCTATGTCACCCCGGCCGGCAACAACAAGGTGGTGCGCTACTGGCTCATGCGCGCCAAGGACGAGTCGTTCTCCCCCAACAGCGAGGTCGACAAGATTCGCTGGCTGGGCCCCAAGAAAGCAAGAGAGAAGGCGTCGTACGGGCGTGACGTTGCCGTGCTCCGGGCCGGCGCGCTCATAGCGCAAGAGCGGGTGCCCGGCACGGTCTTCGTGGTGCGCCACGCCGATGCCGGCAGCAAGAAGAAGTGGAAGAAGGCCGACAGCTTGCGCCCGATCTCCAAGAAAGGCCACGAGCAGGTGGAGGCACTGGTGACTCGCCTAGTGCGAACGCCCATCAACGCCATCGTCTCGAGCCCTTTGTTGCGCTGCGAGCAGACTGTCGGGCCACTGGCGCAGCTGCTCGGTCTGAAAGTGAAATCGCCGAAGCTGCTGCGGGGGAGCGTTCCCGCCGAAGACGTGCTGCGCTTCATCAAAGAGGCCAAGGGCACCCGGACGGTGTTGTGCACCCGGCGCGAGGCCGTCGGGCCGCTCATCGAGTACCTGGCGGCCGACCCGAGGGTCGACGTCTCGGGCAAACTCGAATGGCCCAAGGGCTCGATCTGGGAACTGACCACCCGCCGCGGGCGGGTCACAAGGGCCCGACTGATCCCCCCGGCCTGAGCTACGGCCGGCGAGCCATCCACGACGCCGTGGTCGCCACCAGTTCGTCGAGAACCTCGTCGGGCGCCCGCCCGGCTCGCTTCGGCACCTTGAAGCTGTGGTCGGCATCGGGAATCTCGTGCAAGGTCGCCGCCGGCAACGATTCCACCACGGGCCGCAGGGCCGCGGGCGGACTCAACCGGTCGCGCGATCCGGCGAAGAACAGCTGCGGCGCTCCGATCTTCCGCAGATGTTCGACCGGGCGCGCTTCAGCCTTGCCGAGCGGCACGAGCGGATACCCGTAGTAGACCAGTCCCGCCGCCGGCCACGATTCGTCGCCGGCGAGATGCGATCCGACCCGGCCGCCCATCGACTTACCGGCCACAACAACCCCGCCGACGTAGGTCGCCATGCGGTCGGCTGCCGCCCGGTGCACGGCGAGGAGCTTCTCCAGTCTGTCGGGCGCTCTGCGACCGGCGTTCATGTAGGCGTAGTCGAACGTCATCGTCGGGTACCCGGCGGCGCTGAGGCCGCGGCTCAGGTGCTCCATGAACGGGTGGCGCTGACCGGCTCCGGCGCCGTGGGCCAACAGCACCCCGACGTCACGCGGTTGCGCCGGCATGACGAGCCGGGCATCCACCGCCTCTCCCCGAGCCCATCTGATCCGCAGTCTGCGTGTCATTCGCCTCGCCTCTCCCGTATCGAACACCGTTACGATGGCCTGCGTGCCAATTCAAGTCGGTCCCACGCCAGACGATGTCGCCGCGATCGCCGCCGACCACATCGCGCAGCTGCTGCAGGAGATCGCCGGCTCGGCCACGCTGGGACTCGCCGGCGGAGGCACCCCCCGCGCCACTTACGCCGCGCTGGCGAGACGCGACGTCGCCTGGGATGAGGTGACGATGTGGCTGGGCGACGAGCGTTGGGTGGCCCACCACCACCCTCAATCGAACATCGGGATGGTCCGGGCGGCGATCGTCGATCGGGTCAACGGGCGTTTCCTCGCCCCCGACCACGGTATCGGTGACCCCACCGCGGCCGCGGCGGCCTATGAGACCGCGCTCTACTCCACCTTTGTCGACCGCGGCCGCGGCCCGGCACCCGACGTCGTGGTGCTCGGCTTGGGAGAGGACGGGCACACCGCCTCGCTCTTTCCCGGAACCACCGCGCTCGACGACTTCACCAATCGCTACGTTGCCAACTGGGTCGAGAGCAAGGAAGCGTGGCGGCTCACCGCGACCCTCCCGCTGCTGTGGTCGGCGACAGACCTCGTTTTCATCGTGACGGGCGCCGCCAAGGCGGGCATCATCAAAGAGATCGTCACCGACGCCGCTCCCTACCCGGCGCAGCAGGTGGTCGCCTCGGCCCGCAGGGTCACGTGGTTCCTCGATGCGGCCGCGGCGGCGCGGCTCGACTGAGGCCGGCGATCGCGGCCTGAAACGGGTGCCCGAGGCCTAGGAGCCTGCTGAGCAATCCAAATTGCGGCGTCTCTGCGGCTCTCATCGCCCCTGCCTTCGCCCGACGACCTCGAAGTATCTACTGATACTCCTTCGCTCGCCGGACTGTGGCAGATGACGATGAGATTCCGCAGATCCATCCACAGTGATTACTCAGCAAGCTCCTAACCGTTCTCCGTCTCTTGTATCCATGACGATTGAACCATGCGTGCCCGGCCCGGCCACCGCGACTCAGTTGCCGGGAGCCCGAATCCGGCCGCGGCTGTCACCGCCCGCCGGCGATCTTGGGACCAGGCCGCCAGGGCGGCGGTTCGGCCGCTCGGCTCGCCCAACAGCCTGATGGGGTGGCCGGCGAACAACGGGGAGCGTGCCCGAAACGAGAACGTCTCCAGCGGGCCGGGGCCGTTGCGCTGGGCCAGGTCGGCCAGCAGCATCGCGGTCAGCGGGCCGTGAACGACGAGTCCCGGGTAACCCTCAGCGTGGGTCACGTAGGGGTGGTCATAGTGGATGCGGTGCGCGTTGAAGGTGAGGGCCGAGTAGCGAAAGAGCATCACGGCGTCTGGTGTGATCGTCTCCGACCACGGAGCCGTGGGGATGGCATCGGCGCTGGGCGGGTAGGTCGGGGCTTCAGTCGGAGCTTCCCGATAGACGATGTCGTGCTCGGCGACGACGCAAAGCCCCTCCTCGCCGGTGACCTCGTAGCGAATGAGGACGAATACGAGCGGCCCGCTGCCACCGTGCTTCTCAGAGACACTTGCAACCCCGCGGGCGCTGCGGGCCCGCTCGCCGATATGCAATGGCCGGCGGAATTCGTAACGGGCTCCGGCGAACATCCGGCGGGGAAGAGGCACCGGGGGGAGGAACCCGCCGCGTTCGGGATGACCGTCGACTCCCAATTCGGAGTGGGGAACGGTGGGTAGGAAGAACAACCAGTGCCATAGCGGCGGCAGCGGGTCGCCGGCGGCCGGCGGCGGGCCCTCCCGGTCGAGGGTGGCGTGGAGGGCTTGCACCGGCCACAGCGTGATGACATCGGCGATTTCCTCGCGATTGCCGATCCAGGCGTGCAGATCGTCAGGCACCCGCCACCACCTCCCGGTCGAACAGGGTCGCAATCTCGGCGGGGGCCATTCCGAGCACTCCGCTGAGGATCTCCTCGGTGTGCTCGCCGAGGAGAGGGGCCGGGCGCGGCGGCTCTCGCTCGGCACCGATGTCGATCGGGGAACCCGGCGTGAGCAGGTTGCCGATGCCCGGCTGTTCGATCTGCGCCAGCATGGGGTTCGCCGTCGACGCCCGGGGATCGCCGGCGAGCAACTCCTGCACCGTCTGGTACGGGCCCCAGAGCACCCGGTGGGCCTCAAAACGCTGCGCCGCCTCCGCCAGGGGAGTTGCGGCAAACCACGGCTCGAGGATGGCGGCGATCTCCTCCCGGGAGTCGAAGAGGTCGCCATCGCTTGCCAGCGGCCGGCCTCGGTCGGCTTCGAGGGCGGCGACTGCCTGTTCCGTTCCCGTCGCCGTGGCCAGGCCGCGGAACTGCCGCGCGGTGATCGCCGCCACCATCACCCGCCGCCCGTCGGACGTGATGAAGTCGCGCCCAAAGGCGCCGTAGAGGTAGTTGCCGTAGCGGGGCCGGGCGACGCCGTTGATCGTGACCTCACCGATCTGGCCGAGGTGCCCCAGGATGGCAATGGCGACATCGGCCAAGGCGATCTCGAGCAGCCGGCCGTTGCCGGCGCGGGTCCGTTCCCGCTCGGCGGCGAGGATCGCCGTTGCCGCCGTCATCCCGGTGATCAGGTCCCACGAGGGGAGCACCGAGTTGACGACGCCGTCGAGGTCGGCGGGCCCGGTGATGGCGGGGTAGCCGACGGCGGCGTTGACCGTGTAGTCGACCGCGGTGGTTCCATCCCGGTTGCCGAGGATGCGGCACATGACGAGATCGTCACGTCGCGCCCGCAGCCGGGCGTAGTCAGTCCACCCGCCCGCCGGGTAGTTGGTGAGGAAGATCCCGGCGTCGGCGCCGGGCGCCGTGATGAGGGCGGTCGCCAGGTCGCGGCCCTCGCCGGATCGCAGGTCGATGGCGATGGATCGTTTTCCCTTGTTGAGCCCGGCCCAGTAGA
>JBFISZ010000028.1:0-19144 GCA_041608315.1 Acidimicrobiia bacterium
CCACCGTGAGCGTCACCGTGTAGGTACCGGCGGCTGAGTAGGTGTGCATCGGCATCACCCCGGTACCCGTCGACCCGTCACCAAAGTCCCACATGTACGAAGCGATTGTGCCGTCGGTGTCGTAGGAGCCCGACCCGTTGAACATCACGGCTATACCGACGGTCCCCGAATAGGGGCCATTCGCGTCCGCCGTCGGCGGCGCGTTCGGGGCCGGATCGATGAGCGCAGTCGATGTGTCCGAATTGGTCAGGCCGCCGTCGTCCGTGACGGTGAGGGTCACGGTGTAGCTTCCCTCCGCCGCATAGATATGCGTGGGCGACATCCCGGTTCCGGTGTTCCCGTCACCGAAGCTCCACATGTACGACACGATCGTGCCGTCCGGATCGACCGAACCCGACCCGTCAAAGGTCACCGGCAGGCCTGCGGTTCCCAGGTAAGGGCCATCGGCGTCAGCCGTCGGGGCCACATTGGGAACACCGGCAATATCCGCAGTCGACGTGTCCGAATCGGTCAAGCCACCGTCATCGGTCACCGTCAACGTCACCGTATAAAGCCCCGCCGCCGCATAAGCATGCGAAGGTGACACCCCGGTACCCGTCGACCCGTCACCGAAGTCCGGGGCGTAGCCTGGGGGAATGCGCTTCATCGTCGTGGCCGACTCCCACATCCGGTTCCCCGACGACGACGTCGCCACCTATCCGTCCAATGCTCTCATGTTGGGCCGCAGTCGGTGGGTCGTGGAGCTCTGCAATCGGATCGAGCCGGCATTCGTCATCCATCTGGGCGACATCGTCCATCCGCTGCCGGTCGAGGACGAACACGAGCCCGCGGTCCAACTCGCCGCCGAGGTCTACTCGCAACTCGACGTACCGATCCACTTCGTCCCCGGCAACCACGACATCGGCGACAAGCCCGACTCCCTGGTCGCCGTCCCCGCGGTCGCCGAGGAGTACTACGCCGTTTTCGAGCGCTACTGGGGCCCTCCCTACAGGTCCTTCGATGAGAACGGTTGCCATTTCGTGATCGTCGACACACCGTCGCTCAACTCCGGGATGGCCCGGGCGGCCGCGCAACGAGCCTGGCTCGAGCAGGACCTGGCCACCGCTCATGGCGCCGGGCAGCGCATCTTTCTGTTCACCCACTATCCCCCGTTTGTCCGCGACGCCGCCGAAGATGAGCACTACGACAACGTCGGGGAGCCCGCCCGCGGCTGGTTGCTCGACAGCCTGGCGCGGTACGAAGTCGAGGCGGTCTTCTCCGGGCACGTCCACACCTTCGTTTACAACCATCACGAAGGGACCGACATGTACGTCGCACCGGCAACGGGCTTCGTCCGCCCCGATTACTCGGAGTTGGCCGCGATTCCCCCCGAGACCGAGGGCGGACGCGACGATCCGGCCAAGCTGGGCCTCTTCGTCGTCGACGTGGCGGCCGCCGGGCACGTCGTCACCCCGGTGCGCACGTTCGGTGCGGTCGATGTCGATGCGCCCACACCACGGACCGTCGAGGCGGTGTGCACCTCGGGCTGGAACAGCCCGATCGGCGTCACGCTCCGCCACGGATGGATGAGCGACGTCGCCTTCCCGACATCGGGGCTCGATGAGTTCCGCCGCAAGACAGTCCGCAACGATGCCCTGCTCCCCGCCCTGTGGGAAGCCCGCATCGGCGAAGTGCGGATGCCCGCCGGCGACCTCGCCACACCGGCCGGGATAGACCGCCTCGGCCGGCTCCATCGGCGGGGGATGAACTTCACCGCGAGGTCGGCCGGAGTGCCGGACGCCCGCACCATCTCCCGGGTGACGACGGCGCGGCCGGCAGTGACGAGATGGGAGATCGTGGCTCCCCCGGCGAAATTTGCGGCGGTCATCGCGGCCCTTGCCGATGTACCGGAGGGGGTACCGCTTGCCGTCGCGCCCCTGGTCCCCCTCGGATCACCGGGAGACGCAATCCATCACTTCGTCACTTCCGGCTTCAATCCGCACGACGATGCAACACTCGAGGCGCTGCTGGCGTTTGACGCCGCCGGACTGATCGGAGAGCTCGTCTTCCGGGTCGCCCCGGGAGAGGCGATAGCCCCGGCCATAGCCGCGGTCGCGAACCGGGCTCGGGCGGCGGGGAGGGGCGCCATCGCCAACATCGAGCTGCCCCGCGCCGGAGAGAGCATCCTCTTCGATGACGACGCCGCTGTGGCGGATCGAGTCGAGGAAGCCGCCCGCGCCGCCCGCGACTTCCCCGAGGTCGCCGTCTTCCTCGACGGCTTCGTCGATCACGACCGCAGCTACTACCCCCGCCACGGGCTCATCGACCGCGGCTTCAACCCCCGCCCGGCGCTGCACCGGCTCATCGCCATCGCGTCCGAAGCGGCACCCGCCGGTGGATTTACGCCGCCGCCGACGCTCTAACGTGGCCGACGGGCCCGACGACTCCGATCGCCCGGACAGCATGTCGATGAAATCCTCCATAGACCCACTGCGCATCGGGCACTTCCGCGCGCTGTGGACGGCCTCGGTGTTCTCGAATATCGGGACGTTCCTCCATGCGGTTGCCGCCTCATGGGCGATGCTCGAGCTCACCGGTTCGCCGTTGTGGGTGGGGTTGATGGCGGCCTCTTCCACGCTGCCGCTCCTCTTTCTGGCACTGCCGGCCGGAGCCATGGCCGACCTGGTCGACCGGCGCCGGATCTTGTTGATCGCGCAGTCGGTCATGGGCGTCGCCGCCGTCGCCATGGCCGTCTTCTGGTACCTCGACATCATCAGCCCGGGTTTGCTGCTCGGCCTCGGGTTGGTCCTCGGAGCCGGGCTTGCTCTCAACCAGCCTGCCTGGCAGGCAATGGTGCCGGACCTGGTGCCCCGCGGAATGGTGGCCGACGCCGTCGCCCTCAACTCGGTGGCCTTCAACGTGGCCCGGGCGGTCGGTCCCGCCCTCGGCGGGGTGATAGTTGCCACGAGCGGGCCCGGCCTCGCCTTCGCCCTCAACGCGGTGTCGTTTCTGGGAGTGATCGTCGTCGTCTGGACGTTCCGACCGGCGACAGCGAGCGCCCTCGGCACCGAGCCGGTCGGCAGCGCCATCGCCGTCGGCCTCCGCTATGCCCGCTACACGCCGCCGTTCCGCAAGCTGCTCGGGATCGCGGCCGGCTTCGCCGTCACGAGCGCAGTCGTGCAGTCGCTGCTTCCGAACCTCACGGCCGATGCGCTCGACTCCAATGCCACCACATACGGTTTCCTCCTGGGCGCCATGGGGGTGGGGGCTCTCATCGGGGCGTTCACCCGCCGTTACGGGTTGGATCGTCTCAGCGGAGCGATGGTGCCGGTATCGATCGCCATGTTCGGAGTGGCCGGAATCATCACCGGCGTCTCCCGCCTGATTTCATTGACCGCGGCGGCGCTGGTCCTCGCCGGGGTGTGCTGGGTGTGGTCGCTCGCAACGCTCAACGCCACCGTCCAGTTGATGAGCCCGCAATGGGTCCGGGGCCGCGCTATGAGCCTCTACTCGCTCGCCTTCGTCGGCTTCCTCCCCATCGGCTCGATCATCGGCGGCGGCCTCGGCAATGTCATCGGCGCCGCCGAGTCGATCGCCGTCATGTCGGTGGGCACCGTGATCCTCGGTTTGACCTTCACTCGCGTCGGAATCCCGGGCCTCGGCGACAGCGTGCCGGGCGAGCCTCCCGCCGACTGGGTGACCCAACCGCACGCCGAGCATCACCGGGGCGGGCCCGTGATGGTGATCAACACCTGGGTGATCCGCCACGCCGAGCTCGCCGAGTTCCTCGCCACGATGAGCGACTTGCGCCGCGTTCGGCTCCGTACCGGAGCCTACGAATGGACTCTCTACCGCAACGCCGAGGACCCGCATCGCATGTCGGAATTCATGCTTCTGACGTCGTGGCAGGACCACATCCGCCAGCATCACCGTATCGATGCGGCCGCCGTCGAGGTGATCCGCCGCGCCAGCGGCTTCGATCGAACCGGCCGCCCCCAGACCCGACACCTGGTCGCCGTCTCGGTCGATCCGGAGCGGCTGCCGGAGTGGGAGCAGCTGCTCGCCGTGCACGACGACCTCCACGCCAGCGATGGGTCGATCCCGCTCGATCAGGACGACCCGGTCAACGTGCCGCCGCGGCGCTAGCGGCCGGGCTGAGGACTGACGGCGCAAACTCCGACGCGGCTCCAGGTCCACTAGCTTGAGCCGGAGGAGAACAGTATGGAGCAACCGACCCGACTCATCATCAAGGCCGGGATCGACTCGAGCGCCGCCGCAGGCCGCTGGACGGCGGTTATATGAGGACCGTCCGCTGGGGCATTCTGAGCACGGCCAACATCGGTATGGCCAAGGTGACGCCGGCGGTCCAGCGGGCGGCCAACTGCGAAGTCGTTGCGATCGCGTCGCGCCACAGCGACCGAGCTGCCGCCGCGGCGCGCCGGCTCGGGATCGAAGCCTCGTACGGCAGCTACGAACAGCTGCTCGCGGCACCGGACATCGATGCCGTATACATCCCGCTCCCCAACGACATGCACGCCGAATGGACAATGAAGGCTGCTGCCGCCGGCAAACACGTGCTCTGCGAGAAACCCCTCGGACTGACGGCCGCCGAGGCAAGGACGATGGCGGATGCGTGCCGCGGCGCCGGCGTGAAACTGGCCGAAGCCTTCATGTACCGCCATCACCCCACCTGGGTCGAGGCGCGACGGCTTCTGGCCGAAGGAACCGTCGGCGAGCTGCAGGCCGTGCAGAGCTGGTTCAGCTACTACAACGACGACCCGGCCAACATCCGCAACCGCGTCGAGAACGGCGGCGGCGCCGTCATGGACATCGGCTGTTACAACATCAACCTCTCCCGGATGCTGTTCGCCGCCGAGCCCGTCCGGGTGGAGGCTTCCGTGCGGCGCGATCCGGTGATGGGCATCGACACCCTCACCTCGGCGCTCCTCGAGTTCCCCGGAGGCGGCCAGGCGACATTCACCTGCTCCACCCGGGCGGCGCCATATCAGCGGGTTCACATCATCGGCGATGCGGGCCGTATCGAAATGGAGATCCCGTTCAATATCCCCCCTGATCGCGAGACGCGGATCTTTGTCGCCCGCGGCGGCGAGGCGCCGGAAACGATCACGTTCCCGCCCGCCGACCAGTACACGATCCAGGCTGACCTGTTTGCTCGGGCCATCATCGAGGACACCGCGGTGCCCGTCCCCATCGACGATGCCATCAACAACATGGCGGCGATCGAGGCGATCCTCGCCACGGACTGAGGGCCACCAACGGTGAGGAGACTGCGAACGAGACCCACCCACCTACTCAGCGCCGAGCAGACGGCCGCGGCTCTGGCCCCCTAGATGTGAGCCATCCGGGGTCGCCGGCGCCAAGCCGCTACTCGATCGGCCAGACGATCTCGGTGTCCCTGTCCGCCATCGGCGTCTCATCCGGGTCGGAGAGGTAGACCTCACGGGGAGCTCCGCGGGAGACGGCATTGGCCCCCACCCAGGCCTCCAGCTGGGCGAACGTCTTCGGGATATCCATGTAGGCGCCGTGGTGAGTCAGTACCGCTTCCTGCCCGGCCGACAGGGTGCCCATCTGCACCCCAGCGAGGTCAACCGGCGCCGCCACTTCGAAGCCGACCTCGATGTCGGTCTCGTCCCTCGTGAACGAGTGATACCGCGCATACGGGGCGCCGCGCACCTCGGCACCTGCAGCGACCAGTTGCTCTCTCAACCGCTGCGCTCCTAGCCCGATCGTCATCCCGATGTCGTGCGGATGGATCACCTGCCGCTGCATGGCAGTGAGGCGTTCCGGGCAGTCACGAATCTCAGGTGTCATGGCGAGAAGATAGCCCCCGCAGATCGGCCCCGCCCCCCTCCCGTACTTGCGTACACCGCCGCCGCCCATATGTGCCGCCAGATCCGCAAGAACGGGGAGAGGGCGAGCTCAGCTCTCAGGTCGTGCGCAGGGCCTCGGTGGGCGACAGCCGGCTGGCTCGCATGGCGGGGTAGAGGCCGGCGACGGCGCCGATGACGACGGCGGCGGCGAGGCCGCCGGCCCAGGCGAGGGTCGGGACGAGGATCGCCCAGCCCTGTGTGCTGGCATAGATCGCCGTCACGCCCACTCCGAGGAGAACACCTCCAACACCACCAACGAGGGCCAGCAGCAGGGCCTCGCCGAGGAACTGGGCGGCGACGTGGCGCCGGGTGGCGCCGAGAGCCCGGCGCAGACCGATCTCGGCGCGCCGCTCGAGGACGCTGATCACCATCACGTTGGCGATGCCGACACCGCCGACCAATAGCGCCACCGCCCCGAGGCCGAGGAACAGCGTCGTGAACGCGTCACTGGCCGCCTCGCGGGCCTCCAGCGCGTCCGACGGACGCGACACCTCGATCTCCTCCGGGTTCTGCGGGTTGGCCGTCGCCGGCAGCACGTCCATCACGTCATCGACGAACTGCGGGTTGGTACGCACGTAGATCGAGCTCGGAATCGCCTCGTGGTCGAGGAACGTCTCGGCGGCACCCACCCCGACGAGGGCGGCCCGATCGAGGTTGGGCGACAGGTCGAACTCCTCGAGCACGCCCACCACCGCGAACCACTGGTCGCCCAGCCACACGAGCGGCTGATGGGCGACGTCGGCGATGCCGAGCCGCGCCGCGGCCACCGAGCCCAACACGACGGTCGGATAGGCCGCCGTGGCTTCGTTGAGGAACGTGCCCGCAGTCAGTTCGCCGCCGAGCGTTTCGAGCAGGTTGACGTCGACTGCCTGCACCGAGATGCCGCCGGTCTGTCCCGATGGGATGAAGTCGGTCTTGTACACATTGGCATCGACCGCGGAAATCGAGCTGGTCGCCTCGACGGGGGCGATCCGAGCGACCATTCCGGCGGCTTCTTCCGGCAGCTGGCCGGATCCGGCGCCAATACCCTGGCCGGCCTGCACCGTCAGCAGATTCGTGCCAAGGCGATCGAGCTTGGCCAGAAGGTCCCATTTGCTCGACTCGGACAGCCCGAGCACCGCCACCATGGCGGCGATACCGATCATGATGCCCAGCGCCGACAACCCCGCCCGTGTCTTGCGGGTTCGTAGCCCGACGCTGGCCGTACGCCCCAGATCTGACGGATGGAGCCGGCTCGGGGTGAGGGTCGATGCCGCCATCAGCGCCGCCCGCTGCCGTTGAGAGCGTCTGACTCGATGAGCCCGTCGCGCAGCGAGATCGTCCGCGGGAAGTGGCCGGCGACCTCGTGGTCGTGTGTGATCACCACGATCGTGGCGCCCTCCGCGTTGAGCTCCTCGATGAGCTCGACAATCGAGTCGGAGGTGTGGCTGTCGAGGTTCCCGGTGGGTTCATCGGCGAGAACGATCGCCGGACGACCGACGAGGGCCCGGGCAATCGCCACCCGCTGTTTCTCACCGCCGGACAACTTCGTCGCGGTGTGCATCATGCGATTCGCCAGGCCGACCCGGGCCAGCGCCAGCGCGGCTCGTTCCCGACGGTCGTACAGGCGCATGCCGCTGTAGAGCAGGCCGTCGGCGACGTTGTCGAGCGCGGTGTACCCGTTGAGCAGATGGAACTGCTGGAACACGAAGCCGATGCGGCGGGCACGCAGCGAGGAGAGCTGGCGGTCACTGAGCGCGTTGACACTGTGGCCGGCGACCACAACATCGCCGCTGGTGGGCCGGTCGAGGGTCCCCATCACGTGAAGCAGCGTGGACTTGCCGGAGCCGGACGGCCCGACAACGGCAACCAGCTCGCCCTCATCGACGTCGAGGCTGACGCCGGCGAGAGCATGCACCGGCGGCTCGGTTGGATAGACCTTGGTGACGTCCCGGATCGACAGGACCCGTCCCGGGGGCAGTGGCGCTGCCTCCCGGTCCAGAGCCGGGGCGGTCACGGTACGACCACCAACATTCCCGGCGCCAGCTCGGTTTCGGTGACTTCAACGAGACCGTCGGCGTAGAAGCCGGGCTCAATGGAAACCAGCACCGTCGTCCCATCATCCTGCTGCACCTCGACGGCATAGCCCCCTTCGGACAGCGCGACGAGCGCCGACACCGGCACGGCGAGGACGCTGCTCACCGAGTCGGACACTACCTCAACATCGACCGGGGCCTCATCCAGGCCGGCGGCGGCTGAAGGATCGTCGAGGGAGATCACCACTTCGAAGACGGCGTTGCCCTGTTGGTCGAAAGTGGCCACCGTGGCGACGCTGTCGACCGTGGCCGCCACCTCGCTGTTGTCGGGGAGCACGACGACGACACCGTCTCCGGCGCTGAGCAGATCCTGGTCGTCGGCCGGGAGATCGACTTTGACGACGATCTCGGCGGCAGTGGTCCCGAGGATCGGCGAGCCGGTGCCCACGGTGGCACCGACGGAAGTCAGCTGATCGTTGACTCGCAGCGCCCCGGCGGCGAAGTAGACCTCACCGAGGTTGACGATGCCGTCGGTGTCGGCACCGATGTCGGCCTGCCATGCCAGAACGGCGTCGCGGGTTTCCAGTGTGAACGTATCATCCGCGGTCAATCCGTCGCCGTAGCCGAGAGCCGCCAGGGCTGCCTCGAGCTGGGCGACATCGGGGCCGGCGCTCAGCGGCTCGGTGGCCAACACAACGGCGGCCTGTGATGCCCCGACCTGGGCACCCACCGCGGTGACCCCGGTGACAATCGATGGGCCGGGGATGAACACGACCTCACCCAGATTGACGATTCCGTCGGCAACTGCGCCGATCGACTCCTGGAAATCCTCCACGGCGTTCTCGGTGGCGCCGGTGTACTCATCGTCGGCCGTGAACCCGGTGAACCCGAGCGCGGCCAGCGCGGTCTCGAGTTGGGCCACATCGGTGCCGGTCATGTCGTCGGACAGGTCGGCCATCGTCCGGTAGGCCGGGGTATCGCCGTAGAGCGCCACGACAGGCTGCCCATCGATCTCGAAGACAACGTCACCCTGGTCGATGACTGTTCCCACGTCGGGCATGGCCGTGATGGTCCCGTTGATTCCGGCAAAGACACCCCTGTCCCCCGCCGTGAGGCCGATGTTGCGGTACGGCGGGAAATCCCCGGTGAGCAGCACCACCGGATCACCCTCGATTCGATAGAGAACCTCGCCGTTCTCAACGACGTCGCCGGCGGCGGCGGCGAAGGTCAGCACCCCACTCTTGAGGGTCTGGATGGGGTCGGCTGCTACCCGGCCCAGGGTGCCGTCGAGCGTTTCGATCTCCGTCAGGTCGGTCGTCACCACCTCGGCGGTGTTGACCACGTCGGCCGTCTCGTCTTCGGTTGCCGGCGACGAGGATCGGGTCATCAATCCCAGGGCGATGGCGGCGAACACAATCACTCCGAGCACAATCCATGGCCAGCGGCGGCGCCGCCGGCGGCCGATCTCCGCTTCGAAGTCGGCGGCGGACCACGTCCCGCTGGTAGCTTCTCGAGTTTCCATGTCCTCTGTACGGAGCGGCGAGTTGCCGCCTCCGTCGGTGTCGATGCGTTGCACGATAACCCCTACCCGTCGTTGCCTTGGCCACCACCGGGTCGGCCGAGCCCACCGCCGCGGCCGATTCCGGGAAGAACGTCGGCACAGGCTGCTTGGGCGGCCTGGAAAGCCGGATCTTCGCGGTCGATCTGGCCGAATGGACCACCACCGCCGCCCTGTCCCGGCGCCGCAGAGAAGTCGGGGTCGGGCATGTCGTAGCCGTTGTCCCGCATACAGGCGGCAAACTCGAGCAGCTGGTCCTCGATCTCGGTGCGATCCTCGCCACGGAAACCGAGGGTGACGTCTTCGAGATGCTCGGCGCACGCTTCACGAGCGGCCCGGAAGGTCTCCCGATCAAAGCCGGGATCGCCCGGGGCGGTGTTGGGCCGCGCCAGTTGAAGGTTGCCGTCGGCATCCATGGTGGGATCCGGGACGTCGATGCCCTGTTCGCGCAGGCAGGCAGTGAAGGCGAGCAGCGCCTCCTCCTGGCTGACGGCAGGCGCGCTGGTGACCGGTGCCGCATCCAGCGCGGCAGTATCGTCGAGGCTGGCCACGCCGTCATCGGCGCCGGCGCTACCCCCGCAGGCGGTGGCCACGAGCGCCAGGACCGCCGGCAACAACAGCATACGTTTCATTGTTGGCGAACTCCTTCGGAGGGCATTGTGGTGCGTTGGTCCTGCTATCAAAACCCACCCGCCTGAAAGCGGCCTAAGAAGGGGAAGGCCGCTCCAATTAGCCTGAGCCTTGATGCCCAGCATTGAGATAGAGACGATTGCGGCCCTCGAGGCGCATCTGGCGGACGGCCTTCCGATGGGCAACGTCGTCGTCCAGGGCCTCGACCTGACGGGCCTGGCGGCGTCACTGGACGGTCTCGACCTCGCCGGGACCGTCTTCCTGGGCACTCAGCTGGCGCGGTCGACCTACGAGCGGGCGTGTGCCGACGGGGCGATTATCTTCCGACCGCCGCTCGAGACACCGTTCTCCCCCTACCGGTCGACGCTGTACACACCGGAGGAACTGTTCGGCAACTTCGACCCCGCTGACCCGGCAACCTTCGCCGCCACCCTCGACGAGCGGGTGTACCGCTACACCCGCGACCCCTTGGTTCGCGGCGACATCCTACATTCCCTGGCATGCCGGCTCCACGACCATGCCATCACCGACGCTCTCGAGGAGAGGATCTCCGGCCACGAGATCGTCGCCATCATGGGCGGCCACGCCCTCGAACGCACCGCCGCCGAGTACCGGGACGTCGCGTTGATCGCCAAGGAACTCGCAGAATCCGGCTTCCTGATGACGAGCGGCGGCGGCCCCGGCGCGATGGAAGCAACTCACTTCGGGGCCTGGATGGCCCACCGCACAGAAGCCGATGTCGATGCTGCCCTGACTCTCCTCGCGCCAAGCCCCGGCTTCTCAACACGCGAGCGCTGGCTGGCGACGGCGCTCGATGTGAAGAAGGCCTTTCCCCGCCTCCCCGGCAGCGGCGGGCACCTCGTCGACAGCCTGGGTATCCCGACGTGGCTTTACGGCCACGAGCCGCCGACGGTGTTCGCCACCGCGATTGCCAAGTACTTCGCCAACAGCGTGCGCGAAGAGGGCCTCCTCGCCATCGCCAACTCCGGCGTGGTTTACTCCCCCGGCTCGGCCGGCACCATCCAGGAGGTCTTCCAGGATGCCGCCCAGAACCACTACCGCAGCTTCGGCCACCCCTCGCCGATGATCTTCCTCGGGGTGGATTACTGGCGGTTCCAGAAGCCGGTCTACCCGCTGCTCACCCAGCTGGCCGCCGGCCACGACTACGCCGCGCTGATCCACCTCACCGACGATCGCACTGAAGTGGTCGAGCGCCTGCTCGATTTTGCCGCCGCGCGATCAGCCGACCTCAACAGGCGCCGCGACTAGTCAACCGGCAGCACCCGGCTGCCTCACTCCATCAGCCGCAGCGTTCCCGGCAGGTCCATCCGTCGCATCCGCCGCACGGTCAGCAACGGTGCCACGGCCACCACGACGACTCCCATGATCACCACGAAGAGCAAAGTCTCCGTCTGCAGCACAACGGGAAGCGCGAACTCCGGCAGCGTCTCGGCGAGCAGCCGGCTCGTCATCCACCACACCATGGCGAGGCCACCGGCGATCCCGAGCATGGTCGCCGCTACCCCAGTGACAAGACTCTCCGTCATCGCAATTCGCAGCGCCGTGCGCATCTTGACACCGAACGCGAACATCGTGGCGTGCTCCCGAGCGCGCGCCTCGAGGTTGATAGCTGCGGTATTGAACGCGATGAGCAACGCCAGCAGCAGCACCGCGAACACCATCACCTGGATCACTCCGAGAATCTGCCCGAAGGCGTCTCGCACGGCGTCGGTGACTGCGGTGACGGATTGCACCGAGGCGACCGCCTGGAGGTCGAACAGCTCGCGCTGCACGTCGGTGGTAGCCATGCCGCCTGCCGGAAGGACGTTCACCGTGTTGGCGATGCCGTCAAGGTTGAACAACCCGGCGTGCTCCATCGCCACGTACACGACGCCCCGCAGTGGCGAGGGATGGGTGGCAAGAACCTCGAACTCGGTCTCGACGAATCTGTAAGCCAGGCCCTCTCGGACCGGGTGGCGCAGGGTGACCATGTCTCCGATAGCCAGATCCAGATCGGCAGCAGCCTTCTCGGAAACTACCACCCCGGGTCCCTCGCCCACTTCGCCGGCCGTCAGTGACGGTCTCCACATCCCACCAAAATCCACGACGTCGACGAAAGCCTCGAATTCGCCGGCAGCCGACGCCAGCGACCCGGGCAAACGCAGCGCCGGCTCGACCCGCTCGACTGTTGCCGCCTCACCGACGGCGCCAATCTGAGGCGAGGCGATCGGATAGAAGTTGTCGAGAGCCACTGCGATGCGGTCGGGCGAGTCGCCGGTGAACTCGCTCTCGGCGGTGTCGACGGCGCCGAACACGGAATCCATGATTCCGAGGAATCCCATGAGGACGGTGAGGGCGGCGGCGATGCCACCGATCGTCAGCATCGTCCGTCGCGGGGACCGTCGCAGATTGCGGAACGGCATGACGGCGAACGTGGTGCCCGGGCGACGGCGATGCCGGCCCTTGAGAGCCTGCCCCCGGGCGAACGACGGCTTGATCGCTTCGATGGGCGCCACCCGTACGGCGCGCCACACCGGCATCGCGCTGGCGACGAAGGGAACGATGAGCCCGATGGCGGCAACCCGGACGAACACCGCGGTTGGGAAGGGTGTCTCCCACACCGGCAACGGGATCAGCTCTGTGAAGACCGTTGCCATGGCGTTGCCGATGAGAACCCCCACCACCACACCGAAGACGACACCCAGGATCGCGATCTGCGCGCTCACCAACAGCGGCCGCACCGCCAGGACACGCGGATTCACTCCGAGAGCCATGCCGATGCCGATCTCGCGCCGCTGTTGCTCGGCCATTCGGTGGATGAGGTTGAACGCGGCTCCAACCGCGCCGGCAATCAGGAGCGCGGCCAGTGCGTTGAACATGGCCTGGTCCTGGTCGATGTCCGTGGTGAGAGCCGTATACGAGAGGTTGTCATCTCGGGTGAGCACGGTGGCCCCAACGGGCAAGCTGGCGACCGCCTCCTCCAATTCGGCGACGATTGAATCGCGGTCGGCATCGGGGCCGAGAGTGAGGACGAGGTTGTTGACCTGCCCTGATGCACCGGCCAGGCTTTGTGCCGTCTCCAGAGTCGTGAAGAGCGCCGCGAAAGTGGCCTCGGACATGAACATCTCGCCTTCGGGGGCGACTGTGAAATACTCCGGCGTCGTGGCCTGGCCGACGAAGTCGACCGCACGGTCGCCGCTCACTGCGAGCCGGCCGCTGTCAGGAAGCCCGTAGAACTTGGCAAAGGTACGCTCGAGCATCACCTGCGGCTTGCCGGCGTCGTCCTGGGACAACAAACGCCCGGTGATGGCGTGATACGAATTGACGTCGGGTCCATCGCCGGAGAAGTCCGCGCCGGTGATCGAACCCCGCACGAGAATCGTCTCAGTGTCCGTGGAGGCGTCGATCTGAGTCGGGATGATGAGCCGCTCGGCGAGGGCACTGACGGCGGCTGCGCTCGGAATCTCCGCGACCAGCGCCGCCACGGTGCCCTGATCGACAAAGCTCCCCGGCGCCAGATCGACTCGCACGTCGTACATCGCAAGCCGGCGATAGCTCTCGTCGTACGAGATGGTCCGCCACTCGGTGGTGGATGTCAACCCGGCGTAGCCCCCGGTGCCGATGGCGATGACCACGGCAATGGCCGCCACCTTGGGCCAATGGGCCCGCAGGTCACGCCAGGACCATTTGAGGAGGAGGCCTCCAGCTCGCACAGCACCTCCTCACCAATTCAGCTCGGAGACCGGGGTCTTGCCGCCGCGGGGAGCACCGTCGCTGACAATCCGCCCGCCCGATAGCTCCACGACCCGATCGGCCATTCGCGAGATCTCGCGATTGTGCGTGACGACGAGCACCGCCCGCCCCTTGCCGGCTTGCTCTTGCAGGAGCTCGAGGATCTGGACTCCCGTACGAAAGTCCAACTCACCCGTTGGCTCGTCACACAGCAGAATCGGGTTGCGTGTGGCCAGGGCGCGGGCGATGGCCACCCGCTGCTGCTCGCCGCCGGACAACTCGGATGGGAAGCGGTCGGCTTTGTCGCCGAGGCCCACGCTATCGAGGACTGCGCCGGGATCGGCATCCGACCCAGCCGCGTCGACACCGAATTGCACGTTCTCCCACGCAGTCAACCCGGGGAAGAGGTTGAACGACTGGAATATGAAGCTGACCGTTCGCGCCCGGAAGTCGAACAGCTCGCGCCGTGAGGCCGTTGTGATATCGACGCCGTTCACGCGAACCGTTCCGGCGCTTGCCGCGTCGAGCGCTCCGACCACGTTCAGCAGTGTCGTCTTGCCGCTGCCCGACGGCCCCAATACGACGACGAACTCGCCCTGGTCGATCAGAAGCTGGACGTCGTCGAGTGCCGTGACTGCCAAGGAGCCTTCACCGAAGCGTTTGGCGACGTCCTTCAACTCGATCAGCATCGCACCCCCTTCCTCGGGGCCGAGCCGCGTCCCCGCTGGGCCCGACGGCGGCCCGGGGGTGGGCCCACCTCCCGACGCTATCGGAGCAGGGGTCGATGGGTAGAGGCGAAGGGCCTGTGCTTTTTCCGTGATGGCTCGACGGACATGCCCTCCGGCTGCCAGCATGGAACCATGAGCGCGACCGACACCACCACCGGGATCCTCTTCACCGACCAGTACCAGCTGGCCATGGCCCAGACCTACTTCCGCGAGGGCATCCACGAGCGGCCCGCCCAGTTCGACTACACATTCCGCAGCTACCCCGACTACGGAACCCACCAGGCGGGGTACTGCGTCTTCGCCGGGCTCGATCCCCTGCTCGAGTGGATGGAGACCGCCTGCTTCGGTGATGCCGAACTCGAGCTCCTGGGGAGTCAGCGAACGTCGACCGGCGAGCCGCGTTTCGATCGAGCCTTCCTCGACTGGCTCGCCGACGCCGGGCACTTCCGGGATATCGAGGTGGGCGCAGTAGCCGAGGGCCGGGTCGTCCACCCGCTGGCCCCCCTGGCGATCATCACGGGACCGCTGGCCATGGGGCAGATCCTCGAGACGTCGCTCTTGAACCACCTCAACTACCCCATCCTCATCGCCACCAAGGCTTCCCGCGTTCATGAGGCCGCCCAGGGCCGCACGGTCCTCGAGTTCGGGATGCGCCGCGGCCCCGCCGCCGGGACTAACGCCGGAGCCCGCGCCGCGCTGATCGGGGGCGCCGACTTCACGTCGAACGTCGGGATATCCCACAGCGTCGGCGTCGATCCGAAAGGCACTCACGCCCACTCCATGGTGCAGGCCTTCATGGCCCTCGGCCGGGGAGAGCTCGAAGCATTCCGCGCCTTCGCCGCTACCTACCCGGATGACTGCCTCTTGCTCGTCGACACGATCAACACGCTCGAAAGCGGAGTCCCCAATGCCATCACCGTGTTCGAGGAGTTGCAGGCGAGTGGGCACGAGCCGGCCGGCATCCGCCTCGATTCGGGAGACCTCGCCTATCTCAGCATCCAGGCCGCCAAGCAGCTCAACGACGCCGGGTTCGGCGACGTGGCCATCGTGCTCTCGAGCAACCTCGATGAGCTGGCGATCTGGCAGATCCTCTCCCAGATCGAGGAGGAGGCGCCCCGCTACGGTGTCGATCCGGCGAATCTGACTTCACGCCTGATGTACGGAGTCGGCACCCGGCTGATCACTTCACAAGGCCACGCCGCCCTCGACGGGGTCTGCAAGCTGGTGGCCATCAAGGACGGCGGCGCCTGGAAGCCCGCCATCAAGGTGTCGGATTCACCGGCCAAGGTGCCGATACCGGGGCGCAAGCAGGTGTGGCGGGTCACCGACTCGCGGGGCTACGCCACCGCCGACGTGGTGGCCACCGCCGCCGAACCGCGGCCCGGCGAGCTACCGCTCACTCTGCATCACCCGCTGCGCGAGGGCGTCCAACGTACCCTCGAGCCGGCCGACGTCGCCGCCGCCGAAGAGCTCCTCCGTCCGGTGTTCCGCGACGGCCGCCGCTTGGAGACACCGACGATCGCCGAGATGCGGGATCGCCGCGCCGCCGACGTGGCCCTGCTCGACCCGGGCGTGCGCCGCCTGGTCAACCCGCACTTCTATCACGTGTCGCTCACCCAGGAGATGAAGGACCTGCAACACCGCTTGGTCGCTGAGGCCAAGGCCGGGTAGCGAGGACCGGCTAGACCTCTCTGCGGTGGGCCTCCATGGCCGCCAGGGTGCCTTCTACATAGGGCCCGATGTCGTCGACGGTCGCAATGGCAAAGCTGCCCGGCTCGGGGCCGTGCGCCTCGACCACGAGGTAGCCGCCGCCGACGGGCGCGACAGTTACGAAGGCATCTGACCGCGCCAGGATTTCGAATGCCACTGCCATACCGTCCACCTGGATCGATGCTTCTTCCCATGACGGAGGGCTCTGTTGTAGTGCCTGCCATCGCCGCTGCTGCATCCGCCGTCCGAGGTCGCGGGGCTCCGTCGAGTCAGGCAGCTCCATCGACTGCATCATGAAGTCCTCGAGCAGCTCGTCGTGGAGCCGCCGATAGTCGTGCCGCTCGGCGGAGCGATACTCGACCTCGACCGCCGCCATCTCGTCGTCCCTACTCGTGAGATGCACCAGCCGGAGTGACGAGATCTCGGTGTCCCTACCGGTCCAGCCGCCGAGCCTCAGGGGCCCTTCCCACCCGGCAACACCGTAAGCGGCGATGGCCCCGGCGTTGACCCGGCTCTTGAACTCCTCGAGCTCCCGCCTGTGCTGGCCGTGCGGGTCCTTCAAGTAGCGGAGCCGCCCGAAGAGGTGGCGGCGGTTGTCGGCCCGGAAGGCCGAGGCGAGGAACAGCAGCCACACGGCCGCCAGAACACCTAGCGCTACGAGCCACCACCGCCAGGCCAGCCAGATGTCGAGAACGGCCCCGAGGACGGCGCCGACAGCGAGCGCCACCAAATACGTGAGCGGCACCGGCACCACAGTGCGCTCGTGGTAGATCATCCGCGCCGCCTCGACCGGGACCCCCAGACGGCCGGGCAGCCGGGATGCTTTCAGCGTTCGCGTCGACCCGATGGTTCCGTCGACTTCGTGGCCGTTGGGGCAGCTCCACGACCCCGTGGCCGGCATTCCGAAGCACACGAAGTGGCGCACTCTCTCAAACAGCCCCGGCTGCGAAATGGGAAACGCATCCTCGCCACATTCTCGGCAGTAGCCGGCGCTCGGTCCCCCGCTGCGAAGTCGCCACATGCCCCCCGCCTCACCCGATCGTGACGCCGGCCGTCACCATCTCGGCCACGGCGCGGGCGCCGTCGCCCGGTGCCAGGTTCACCGCCTGCACTCCGTCAGCGAGCAAAGTCGTCGCGAATCCGAGCCGAGCCGCATCCATGGCCGTCGCCTTCACGCAGTAGTCGGTGGCCAGCCCCAATACGGCAACTCGCTCGATGCCCCGTTCCCGCAGCATGTCCTCCAGCGAGGTAGCCGATTCTGCGCCGCTCACCGGATCGCGCATCGTGAAACCGGAATAACCGTCCTCGCCGGCGGTGCCCTTCTTGACCGCAGGACCGACGACGGACAGGTCGGCGTGAAACTCACTGCCCCACGTCCCGGCGACGCAGTGCACCGGCCAGATCCCGCCGTCCTTGGCAAAATGCGGTGTGCTCTTCGGGTGCCAGTCCTGGGTGTACACCACAAAGGCGCCGGCAGCCGTGGCGCCGGCGATCTGCTCGTTGATGAATGGGACGACTTTCTGGCCACCGGAAACATATAGCGAACCGACTGGGTCGGCGAAATCGTTTTGCACGTCGACGACGATGAGGGCTGAAGTGGTGTCGAACAGATCCGTTGCCATACGGTGAACGTTAACGCGGCGGTCCTCGTCACGAGGGCGCTTTGATCCTAACGTCGGGGTGATGATCACAGCTCAACTCGTCGCCCTGCAGACCGCTACGGCAGACGCCTGCGGCACCTCTCCCAGCTACCTGTGCGAGCTCGTCTACGACTGGACCGGTAACGAGCGCCTCGCCGAGACCAGCGACCTCATGCTGCGCCCGATCAAGGTGCTGCTGATCTTCTTCTTCGCCTGGATCATCAATCGGATCCTGAAGCGAATCGTCGCCAGAACCTTCGAACGCATTGCCCAATCGCACGAGCAGAAGGAAGCCGTCGAGGTCGACGAGCCCGAGGACTTGGAGCTGGGGCCGTTTGAAGCGCTGCGGACCCTCGCGAACAAGCGCACTCTCCGCCTTGCCGAGCAAGTCGAGCGGGGCCGCCAGCGCGCTCAGACGATCGGGACCGTCCTGCGGTCGCTGGTCGGGATCGTCGTATACACCATCGCGACACTGATGGCGCTCGGTGAGTTCGACGTCAACCTCGGCCCCCTGATCGCCTCGGCCGGGATCGTCGGCATCGCGCTGGGCTTCGGCGCCCAGAGCCTGGTCCGGGATTTCCTGTCGGGGATCTTCATGTTCGTCGAGGACCAGTACGGCGTCGGCGACATCGTCGATGTCGGCGAGGCGTCTGGCGTGGTGGAGGAAGTCAAGCTGCGCATTACGAAGGTCCGCGACGTCAACGGCGCCCTGTGGCACATACCCAACGGTGAGATCAGGCGGGTGGCGAACAAGTCGCAGGAGTGGGCTCGCGCCGTGTTGGACGTCGACGTCGCTTACGACACCGACCTCGACCATGCCACTGCAGTGATCAAGCGGGTCGCCGACGAGATGTGGCAGGAGTATCTGCCGGAGGCCACCATCCTCGAAGAGCCCCTGGTGCTCGGCGTCGAACGATTCGCCGCCGACTCGATCGCCCTCCGCCTCGCCGTGAAGGTCGAGCCGGCCGAGCAGTTCAACACGGCGCGTGAGCTGCGCCGCCGCCTCAAGGACGCCTTCGACGCCGAGGGCATCGAGATCCCCTTCCCCCAGCGAACCGTGTGGATGCATCAGGTGCCGGCTGCGTCGCCTGCGGGGAGGCCCGGCAGGCCGGCCGCGTCGCAAGACGCCGAAGAGGGCGAAGCCGGCAGCTAGCGGAACACCACACCTCCGCCCCAGGAGTTGCGCAGCAACTCCCAAAGAACGCCGCAGGCGTTCCCGCCCCCCTCCCGGCCCGACGGCCGGACTCCCCCCAAACGTTCC
>JBFISZ010000029.1:0-18452 GCA_041608315.1 Acidimicrobiia bacterium
ATAGTCGACTCGACGAGGTCGGCGCCGATGAAGGTAGTCGCGGCCGGCGTCGCCTCAGTTGTGGAGCTGGCAGGCGCCGTGGTCGTGGTCGGAGCCGGACTACTGCTGGCGCCGCCGACCGCAGTGGTGGTGGTCGTGGCGTCGGCCCCGGTCGAGCACGCCGCGGCGAGAACTGCCAACGCGAACAGCAGACTCAGCTTCACGCGCACCGGGAGACCGACCTTTCTACGGGCACCCGCCCCTCGCCAGGACCATCAGTGCGCAAAAGGCCTCTCGAGTGACTTTCCAAGTGTCGTCCAACTTGATTGCATCACCGGTCTGGGGCGAATACGACGGACTGCCGCCGAAGAGCAGCTGGTAGGAAACCACAGCCGTGTCGCCATCGATTGTCACCTCGAGCGGCAGTACGCCGATGCCGCCCACGAACTCCCCGTTCACGTTGTACTGGGCAACCGTGTCTTCGAGACCCGCTGAGTCCTCGATGTACGGAGCCTTTTCCTCGAATCCCAAGACGCTGTCGAGCGCGGTCGTGTAGGCGAGAACGACGGCGTCCACTTCCGGATCCTCGCCGGGCACGATCGCCGGCGCGGCAGTGGTGGTGGTCGTGGCTTCGGTCGTAGTGGTCGTGGCTTCGGTCGTAGTCGGAGCCGCAGTTGTGGTGGGGGCCACAGTGGTCGTGGGGGCTGCCGTCGTCGGAGCCGCCGTAGCCGGCGCCGCGGTCGTCGTCGTCGCCGTCCCGCCGCATGCTGCAGCCAGCAGGGCAAGCGCGACCACGGGTATTGCTCGTTTCAAGGTGGTTCCTTTCAAAGTGATCCCAGTGTGAGAATTCCAGAGTCAGGTTGGACGGAGAGCTTCGACTGCCGCCGGGTCAACGGCACGTGGCGGATCCGCGCGGGATCGGCAGGGCGTTCACGATGGATATCGGTACCCACACCAGGGACTTTATGGCCGGAAGCGCCCGACACCGAGTCGAGAGGGCCTGCGTCCGCCGGGTTGGGATCAGCCATTGCGACAGCTCGCGATCCTATTTGGGTGCTACCCCTCCGGATACCCCGGATGGCCGACGAAGGTGCCTCCGGTGGCAGCCACGGGAATATGCGGCATCGACCGGCTCACTCCCCGAAGTAGCGTGTGCATGACGGCTGCAGTCTCGAGTGAAAGGGTGGTCCCGTCGCCTGCCGCCGCCGGCGTCGCCTCGAGCAGTTCGAGCGTGTTCGGATCGAGCTTGGCCTGGAAGGCCGGCGAGGTGTACTCGATGAGGCCATTCACCTCGATACGGTGGGTTTCGCCGTCGACCCGGGCCTCCATTGCCGAGTCGGAGTAGATCATGAAGGCGTTGCCCTTCTCCGCCTCGAAGTCCTCCCGATTCAGGTAGAGCCGCGGCTTGTCCCGGTACGGCTCACCGGACGTCGGGCAGGCCGTGACACAGTTGCCGCATTCGTTGCAGAAGTCGGTGAGCACGGCGATCTGGAATTGCTGATCGGCGACGAAGGGTTCCGTCCCGGCGACGGCAATGGCGCCGTCGGTCACCGTCAGCGACGGAAGATCGGCGCGGACCGCCTCCATCTGGTAGGTCATCAGCGCCATGTTGGGGCATACCGCGACGCACAGGCTGCAAATCTCATGACAGTCGAGGCAGCGGCTCGCCTCGCGCATCGCCTCTTCCGGCGTGTAGGAGAGCACCGTCTCGTCGAATCCGTCACGTTCGTCGAGGGGGGTGAACCGGATCGGCACCCGGTACTCGCGCCGCGCGCGGCGCACCACCATGTCGTGCAGGTCGACGGGACGCTCCTCGGCGACCGGCATCACCCGGGGTGAACCATGGCGGGCCATGATGGCGGCGGCGACTCGCTTGCCGTCGGCGGCGGCCTTGACGATCGATGACGGACCGTCCGCCGCCACGTCACCCCCGGCGTACACACCCGGGACGGACGATTCGAACGTTTCGGGATCGACCTCGATGTACCCGCGGCTCGTCAGCACGGGCGTGCCATCTCCGAAGAAGTCGAGCACGGAATGCTGGCTGATGGCCAGGATCAGCGTGTCGAGCTCGATCTCGAACTCGGAATCCGGCACGTCGAACGGGATCTTGCGGCCCGAGTCGTCGCGTTCGCCGCGGTACTCGGTGCGGGTGCATACCAGCCCGGCGAGCTTGCCGGCTGCGACGTGCAGGGCCGCCGGCTTGGCCAGCTCGACGATGTTGATGCCCTCCTCGAGGCAGGCGTGGATCTCCTCGGGGTCGGCCGGCATCTGATCGATGGTGCGCCGGTAGATGAGATGCACCTCATCGGCACCGACCCGGCGAGCCGAGCGCACACAGTCCATGGCGGTGTCGCCTGCCCCGACAACACCGACCCGTGCGCCGATCGGCACCGGGTGCCCCTCGCGCACACTGCGCAGGAACGTGATGCCGTCGAGCATCCCGGAGGCTTCCTCACCCGGTAGGTTGAGCCTCTTGGCCAGCTGGGCGCCCACCGCGATGAACACCGCAACGTAGCCGTCGTCACGGAGATCCTCGATCGTGAAGTCGACACCGGCGTGCTGGTTGTAGCGGATCTCGACGCCCAGCTCCTCCAGGACCGCCATGTCCTGGTCGATCTCATGCTGGGGCAGCCGGTATGAGGGGATCGCCCCGCCCACCATGCCCCCGGCATATGGGTGAGCTTCGAACACGGTGACCTCGAAGCCCGCATGGCCGAGCTCTTCGGCGGCGGCGAGGCCGGCCGGGCCGGCGCCAACGATCGCCACCTTTGCCCCGGTGCTCGGGTGGCGGGCGAACAGCACCGGCTGCTCCTCGTGCTCCATGATGAAGCGCTTGATATGCCGGATCGCCAGCGGCTGGTCGAAGTGGGTGCGGATGCACGTGTTCTCACAGAGGTGGTCGCACACCCGGCCGAGGATCGACGGCAGCGGATTGTCCTCGCGCGTCAGCCGTACCGCCTCGAGGAAGTTGCCATCGCGCACGGCGTTCATGTATTGCGGCACCTTCTGGTCGACCGGGCACTCGTCGACACAAGGCGCCTCGATGCAGTCGAAGTAGTCGAGCTCCCGGAGAGTCTTCGACCGATCCATGCGGAACGAGTGCTTCCGATAGCGCCAGTCGACGCGGACTTCGTCGGCGTACTCCCGGAGGTTGATCCGCGCCAGCACCTTGACGACGAGAGCCACCAGCTCGGCGGTCCGGGCGTCGTCGAGCCCGAGGTCGCCCGCCCAGGAGGTGACCGCGCTTGTGAGCGGGCCATCACCGGTGAACCCGGCCAGTGTGGCCTGGAGATCGGCACACTGCTCCATCGTCAGATCGAGGCCGCTGTCGGTGAGAGCGGCGTAGCGCAGCAGCGGAGCAAACTGGGCGAGGCCGGGAGAGGCAACCGCAGTCTTGGCGATGAAGTCGGCGGTGTCGACGGCGCTCACCTGGTCGTAGGCGGCCGCGGTGTTCTCCATGTACTGGAGCATCCGCAGGTAACCGCCGGACTTCAGCAGATCCGAGCAGACGGTGATGGTCCGCATGCCGGATGCCAGTAGATCGGCGACGTTGAAGCAGTCCGCCCCGCCGGCGAACGACAGCATGAGGTCGCCGCGGAACTCCTCGGAGATCTGCGACGCCAGGTTGGTCGTGACGGCGTGCAGCGCCCGGCCCGAGAGATACATCATCTCGTCCTTGTCGAACACGGGGCGCCAGTTGTTGACTTCCAGCGTGTTGGTGAGTTTGAGGCCGAAGGTCAGATCCCGAGCGGCGGCCACCCGGCGCAGGTTGTGGAACATGGGAACCGCGTCGACGTACATGAGGTCGTGGCCGAACGCCTCGTCCGGGATCGGGACATCGTCGAACTCCAGCGAGTCGTTGATGATCCCCCGTACCCGGGCGGCGCCCAACAGCGTCGGGTTGCACTTCACCGAGGTGTGGAGGCCGCGCTCTTCGAGCAGGTACAGCGAGATCTTCTCGATCTCGTCCGGCGGGCAGCCGTGCATCGTGGACAGCGTGATGGTGTCCGACAGCTGCGTGGGGATGTCGATGTCGCGCACCGCCGGATAGCGCTTGGCCACGATGTCGACATGGGCGGGCAGGTACTCGGACGCGTCGGCCATGGTGTCGAAGTACCACTGCACGTTAGGCCGCAGCATGCCTTCGAGGTTGTAGCCGACGCTCATGTTGAAGACCATGCCGGGCCGGTCGCCGTGCCAGCCGAACTTGTGGTGCAGGGCGTGGATGAGTACCCAGGCCCGCAGGTACTCGTCGAACGATTCGAACACCTTGAGCTCCTGGGACCACTCGACGTTGTAGCCCTCGTCCTCGACATCGATGCACGGCTTGTTGACGTCGAGCTCGTCCAGCGTCTGGATCGTCTTCAGCTCGATGAGCCGGGCGCCGACGAGCCAGGAGACGATGATGTTCTGCGCCATCTGGGTGTGCGGCCCGGCGGCGACTCCGAAGGGCGTGTCGAGCTCAACACCGTACTCGTGGAGCCGGAAGCGGTGGTCGGGGCTCGGCACGAAGAACGCGGCACGGGGCACGTAGAACAACGAGTCCTTCTCCTCCAACTCGGTGAAGACCCAGTCGGTGAGCTGCTCCATCGAGATCGGATGGAATCGGTCGGACATTCGGCCTCCTTGCAGTCGGCGTACTCAGTACCCAGTCCTCAGTACTCACTACTCAATTCTGTCTGCGGCCACCATCTCAAAGGCGGGCATGGAGCCGGGCGGCCTGTTCGGCAGCCTTGGCTCTCACCTCGCTCGCGTCGACCTTGGTCGGCTTGCCGGCAGCGAAGACGACCTCGCCGCCCACTGTGACATCGAGCGGGCGGATGCCCGGTGTGAAGGCGATGTGCCACGGGTCCATCGGGTCGTACGACCAGGTGACCTCGTCGTTGCGAGCCTCCGGGATGATGTTCCAGCCGTTTTCGAGCCAGCTCCAGGCGGGGTCGGGCCCGACCGTGACGTCGACCGAGCGCTGCATCACGTATGCCAGCCGGAACGACTCGAGCACGTTGCCGCCGATACCGTCGGTGCCGAGGGCGACCGGGTTGGCAAACCGGGCCGGGTCGGCGTAGCCGACTCCGTTGTTGAGGTTCGACATCGGGTTGTGCAGGATCGTGCCCTGCAGGTTGTGATCGGTCGGGAGGTGGACGCAGTGGCTGAGCAGCCAGTTGTCCCGGGTGAGGCCTTCCAGCCGCCTCGGGGCATCGACGTCGCCGATGCCCTCACATACGTGGATGTGGACGCCGACGCCCAGGTCTTCTGCCAGCCCGGCGGCCGCCGCCAGCGACTCATCGGTGCAGGTGAACGCGGCGTGAATCCCGACCAGGCCCGGCCCGCCGTTGCGGATGAACCGGGCGTTCTCTTCCAGCCCTCGCTTGGCGCCTTCCGGGCCGTGACGATCGGTGATCCCGTACGCGGTGAGAACCCGAACCCCGACCGCGGCGCAGGCCTCGGCAATGACATCGAGGCTGCCTTCGATGGCGTTCGGCGATTCGTGGTGGTCGACTATCGCGGTTGTGCCGCTCTCCAGCGCCTCGAGTGCGCCGAGCATCGCCGACCAGCGGATCATCTCCAGGTCGAGGGCGGTGTCGAGGCGCCACCACACCTGCTCGAGAATCTCCTGGAAGTTCGTCGCCACCCGGGGAGGTGCCGGCATGCCGCGCGCCAGCGATGAGTACAGGTGGTGATGGGCACATACCAGGCCCGGTGTGGTGGCGGCCACTATTCGGCCACGGCAATCGGGTCGTGCTTCAGCATCGGGAGACGATTGCGCCACTTGCCGTCGACCTCGTGGAGTGCGGCGGCGACGGCGCCCGCGGTGGGCACCAGCCCGATCTCGCCGACTCCCTTGATCCCGTATGGGGCGTCGGGCTGCGGGGCCTCCACCAGTATCACGTCGACCGGCGGCATGTCCTTGGGTCGGATGATGTCGAGGCTGCGCAGCGTCATGTTGGTGGGTCGGCCCTGATCGTCGCACGGGAAGTCCTCCGAGAGGGCGTAGCCCAGGCCCATGTGCACCGCCCCTTCGATCTGGCCTTCACACAGCATCGGGTTGATTGCCTTGCCGACGTCGTGCGCCGCCACCACCTTTTCAATCACCCCGGTGGCGGGGTCGGCAATCACGAGCTGGGCGGCGTAACCGAACGTCGAGTGCAGGATCGGGTTCTCGACGCCGTCTTCGAGAGCGTTGGTCCAGTCGACAACGTACTTGCCCTCGTAGTCGACCCCGACCCGACGGCCTCCCTCATTGGCGGCCCGGCAGGCGTCGGCCACCGCCCCCGCACCCATCAGCGTTCCCCGTGACCCTGTGGTCTGGCCGGCACCGAGCTCGCGGGTCGTGTCGACGATCACTTCGACCCGGGCCGGGTCGATCCCCAGCTCCTCGACGGCCACTTGCTGGGCGACGGTGTGAATGCCTTGGCCCATCTCGGTCCAGCAATGGCGCACTTCGACGGTTCCGTCCTCTTCGAAACGGATCACGGCGCGGGCGACCTCGTTGAACCCGTTGCCGAGGCCGGAGTTCTTCAGCCCGAGGCCCAGCCCGACCGCTTTGCCGGCTTCGCGGGCCGCGTCGTAGGCCGGTTTGACCGCTTCGAGGCACTCCTTGGCGCCCTTACACCCGTCGTCCATGATCTGGCCGGGACCCCACACCACGCCGGGCTCGACGACGTTGCGGGCCCGCATCTCCCAGCCCGAGATGCCGACCTTCTCGGCGAGCCGGTCCATGACGCCCTCCATGGCGAACTGCGCCTGGTTGGCCCCGAAGCCGCGGAAGGCACCGCACACCGCATTGTTGGTGCGCGCCGCCACCGCCTCCACATCGATGTTGGGAACGACGTAGGGCCCGCTGGCATGGCCGGCGGCCCGCTCGAGGACCTTCATGCCGACCGAGGCATATGGGCCCGAGTCGCCGAGCATACGGGCGCGCATCGCCGTCAGCCCGCCGGCAGCGTCGCACCCCGCTTCGATCTCGATGCGGATGGGATGGCGCTTCGGATGCATCCGCAGGGACTGCTCCCGAGTGAGCGTGCACTTCACGGGGCGTTTGAGGATATGGGCGGCGAGCGACGTTTGCGCCTGGTTGGACATATCCTCTTTGCCCCCGAAGGCGCCTCCGTTGGAAACCAGCTCGACCGTCACCTGCTGCCGATCGACGCCGAGCACCGAAGCGATCTGGTCGCGGTCATCCCACACCCCCTGGCCCCCGGAGTAGACCAGCAACGTCCCGTCCTCGCCGGGCACGGCCAGCGTCGACTCGGGCTCGAGAAAGGCGTGTTCGACGCGCTGCGTTTCGAACAGCTCGTGGACTGTGTGGGCCGATGCCGCCAGCACCGCCGCCACGTCACCCCGGGAGTAGACCGACGTCGACAGCACGTTGCCGTCGAGGCCCCAGACGGCGTCCTCACGCGAATCGACGGCAGCTTGCGGATCGACGAACGGTTGGAGGACGTTGTATTCGACTTCGACCAGTCCGGCCGCCCGTCGGGCGATCTCGACGTCCTCGGCCACGACGATGGCGAGCACGTCTCCGTAGTAGGACGTGCGGCCGCCTTCGGGGATGAAGATGGGCCAGTCGGTGTGGATGATTCCCACCCGCAGCTCGCCGGGTACGTCGGCGGCGGTGAACACGTCGACGACACCGGGGAAAGCCTTGGCGGCCGATGTATCGATACGGACGACGTCGGCGCGGGCATGATCGGCCAGCCGGAGGGCGGCATGCAACATCCCCGGAACCACCATGTCGTCGATGAAACCGCGGTCGCCCAGCGCCAGCTCGGGGCTCTCGTACTTGGTACCCGACTTGCCGATACCGCCGGCGTACTCCAGTGGGGGAATCTGACCGTGAGCCAGCATCTCGACGGCATCGAAGATCTTGGTATACCCGGTGCAGCGGCACAGATGGGCGCCGAGGCGGCTGGCCGTGGTCTCCCGGGTGAGATCCTCGCCCTTTTGGTCGAGCAGCGCCTTGACCCGCACCAGGATGCCGGGCGTGCAGAAGCCACACTGCAGCGCACCGGCGGCGGCAAACGCGTTGGCCAAGCGATCCCGCTCGACGGGATCGAAACCCTCGAGCGTGGTGATCTCCTTGCCGGCCACCTTGTCCAGCGGAGTTTGGCAACTCACCCGCGCTTTGCCGTCGATGAGGACGGTGCAGCACCCGCATTGACCCGAGGGCGCACAGCCGTCTTTGGCTGCAGTCAGCCCGAGCTCGTCGCGCAAGGCACCCAGCAGACTGGAGTGGATGGCGGCAACCTCAACGGACTCGCCGTTGACGATCAGCGGCACGCTGACTCGCTCCGTCGTGGTCATCCAGGCCTCCCAGCAAGCACGTCAATGTTGACTGCCAACTCTACCTACTGCCGGAAACGACGGCAGACAACGCGTTCGTTGTGCTTAATCGACGGTATAAGGCGCGATTACGCACAACGAACGCACTAGTTCACCTCGAAGCGCGTCCCGATGGCGGTTGGCGGGTCGCTACGCAGGATCGCTCGCAAGAACGGGTAGCGGTCGAGCCACCTCAGTAGGGCTTTCCAATTGACAATGACGAGAGCGAGGATCATGGCCGGGAAGGGGATGCTGGCCATGACCTGAGAGAAGCTCGGGAAGTAGGGCTGCAAGTTGAGGGCGAACGCCTGGAGCGCCCCGAAGAGGAGGACGCCGAACGCGGCCCGCAGCGGGTGCCAGCCGCCGAAGATCACGATGGCGAGGACGATCCAACCGAAGTTGCGCGTGGGCCGATCCGACCAGCCCACTTTCACGTCGAGTGTGAAGGCGGCGCCGCCGATCCCGATGAGGGCGCCGCCGAGGGCGGTGTAGAGGTACCGCAGCTTGTTGACCGGGATACCGCGGGCATGGGCGGCCTCGGGCCGCTCGCCGACGCCTTGCAGTTCGAGGCCGCGGCGAGTGCGGTACATGAACAGATAGGTGGCCGCCACAGTCAGGTAGCTCAGATAGACAACGATGTTGTGGTCGAAGAGAACCGGGCCGAGAAAGGGAATCGACTCCAGCCCCGGTATGCCCCACGCGGGTACCGCAACGGGCGGGCGCCCCACATAGGAGTTACCGAGGAACCGGCTGAGCTCGGTACACAGCGCAAAGAGAACAAACCCGACGGCCACCTGGTTGAGACTGAGCTTGATGTTGGCGAATGCGATTATCAGGGCGACCGCCACGCCGACGACGGCGGCTCCGGGGAACCCAAGCCACACGATGTCGGTCTGGAAAGCGACCACGAACCCGGCGAGCGCCGCCAGCATCATGCTGCCGTCGACCGACAGGTTGATCACGCCGGCCTTCTCGCTGATGGTCTCTCCCATCGTGGCGAACAGCAGAGCCGAAGCCCCCGCCATGATCGAGGCGATCGTTGCCGTGTCGAACAGGTCGACGAACGCATTGAACGCCCCGCTCATCGGCCGCCCTCCCCGCCCGCGGCGGCGCGCGAAGCGCGGTACGCCGCCCAGCCCAGTCCCAACATGGCGGACAACACGAGCACTCCCTGGAGCACTCCGCCCAGTGTCGGGTTGACGTCGAGCCGCAGCGACAGGCGGGAGCTGCCGACGGCGATCATCGCGAAGAAGAACGAGATCGGGATGACCCAGAATGCCCGGAACCGGGCGAGCAACACAACGAGGATCGCCAGGAAGCCGTAGTTGCCCGAGATGGTGGGAATCAGCTTGAAGTGAAAGCCCGTTGCCTGCGAGGCCCCGGCGACACCGGCAAGGGCACCGCAGATCATGAAGGCACCCAGCAGGTACCGGTTGGTCGGAATGCCCATGAGGAATGAAGAGGGCCGGTTGCGCCCCACGGCTTTCAGCTTGAGCCCGTATAGCGTTCCCCGGAACAGCAGCCACACTCCAACCAGCGCCACGAGGGCGATGATCACGGCGAGGAGGGAGAGCCGCGAGTCGGCAAACGACGGGAGCAGCGCCTCGGCCGGGAACACGTCGGTGCCGCTGGTGGAGGCCACCCCCGGCCGCTGCCATGGGCCCAGAATCAAGTACGTCGTCAGGGATATGGCCACGAAGTCGAGGCCGAGACCCCCGAAGATCTCGTTCACTCCGCCGGCGGTACGGAGAACTCCGACGAGAAGGCCCCATAGCAGGCCACCGGCGGCCCCGGCCACGATCGTCGCCGCCACCAGCGCCGGCCGCGCAATCGAGACCTCCCGAGCCACCCAGGCGGCAGCGATGGCTCCCATGATGATCTGGCCCTCGATGCCGATATTCCACATCCCGGCGTTGAAGGTGACGATCAGCCCGGCCGAGGCGAGCGCGATCGGTACCCACACCATGAACGTGTCCCCGACCTTGGCTGCCGACCCCGCCTCCAACGGCGGCCATCCCACCGAGCCCTCGACGATCAGCTTGATGGGATCCCACGGGTTGGTGCCCGCCAGCAGCAGCAGGCCGACTGTGGCAACCAACACGACGCCAAGGGGCAACAAGACGCTCGACAGGCGGGTGTTGCTCACTTGGAACCGCCACCCGTGCCGGCGCCGGCGGAGCGCCCGCCGATGAGCAGCCCGATCTCGTCGACGTTGGTGGCGGAGGCGTCGAGCTCCCCTATCACCCGCCCCGAGAAGAAGACCAAGATGCGGTCGCTGTAGCGGAGCAACTCATCGAGATCGGCCGAGGCGAAGACGATCGAGGTGCCTTCTCCGCGCCTGGCCAGGAGCTGATCCCACACCCAGTCGGCGGACTCGATGTCGAGACCGCGGGTCGGATGTTCCATCAGCAGAACGGTCAGCTGCGGCGGCAGCATTGCCAGCAGCAGCCGCTGCTGGTTGCCGCCCGACAGGGACTCTGCCGTCGATGATTCCGTCCCCTTGATGGTGAAGTGGTCGATTTGGCTCTCGGCACGACGGCGGGCGGCTCCCCAATCGATGAAGAAACTCCGCTCCCCGCCGGCGAGCACGAAGTGCTCCGTGATGGTGAGCCCTTCGATGAGACCCTCCTCGAGGCGGCCGGCCGGCAAGTACTTGACGGCCGCGTCCAGGAAATCGTGATAGTGCTTGCCGGTGAGGTCCTTGCCGGCGACCGCCACGGTTCCTTGCTTCGGTGTCCGCATCCCGGCGCAGATCCGGAGGAAAGTGTCTTGCCCGCTTCCCTCCATCCCGGCGAGGCCGATCACCTCGCCGGCTCGCACATCCAGCGACACGGGCTCCTCGCTGAGCAGTCCCGCGGATGTCTGTACGGACTCGAGTGTCAGGTGCGAAGCCCCCAGGTCCACCCGGCTGCGGTCACGGATCTCGATCGCCTGGCCGAACATCATCTCGACGAGTTGTTCGGGTGGTACCGGCAGATCGACCTCGCCCACCACCTTGCCCCTGGTCATCACCGTGACGCGCTCGCACAACTCGTCGACCTCTTCCAGCTTGTGCGAGACGAAGATCACGCTCATGCCCTCCTGGGCCAGCGACTTGAGCGTGGCGAACAGCTTGGCCCGCTGGTCGGCGGAGATCCCGGTTGTCGGCTCGTCGAGGATGAGGACCCGAGCTCCCAGCCACAGCAGCCGGAGGATCTCGAGCTGCTGACGCTCGCCGACGGTGAGGAGCCGCACGGGCGCCGTCGGGTCGAGGTTGAACCCGTACCGGTCGCACAGCTCGGCCAGCTCCCCCTCCGCTTCGCGGCGATCGAGACGCCGCTCGCCGGGGCTGCCGAGGACGAAGTTGTCGATGACGGTGAAAGGCAAGAACACCAGCGGATCCTGGTGGAGCATGCCGATGCCGGCGGCAATGGCATCGTCGGGAGAGGCCAGCTTGATCTGCTTGCCGTCGAGCACGATCTCGCCGGAGTCCGCCGAGTGGAACCCGGACAGCACCTTCATCAGCGTCGACTTGCCGGCGCCGTTCTCGCCGAGGAGTCCGTGGAGGGTGCCGGCCTCAACGGTGATCGTGATGCCGTCGTTGGCCCGCACCGGTCCAAAGTGTTTGTGAATGTCGCGCAACTCGAGGCTCATGGGCTCCCGAGGCTAGAGAATCGTACGGGCGCGTGACGTGAATTGGCCACGGCTGCCATCGCGAGAAAGGGGAGGGCCGGAGCCCTCCCCTTTGGTTCGAGTCCCCAGCCGATCAGCCGGCGAGGGCGTTGAAGTCGGAGCAGGAGCCTTCGATTCCCTCGAGGCACTGCGGCGAGTACCAGATCTCGAAATCGGTGGCTACCTGGCCGTCGCTCAAGAACTGCGTTCCATCCTGCCAGTTGAGCGGACCCTCGTACAGCTGGATGGAGCCGTCCGCCAGGCCGGCGATGAACGTGTCCAAGGACGCCTTGTTCTCGGCACTCAACCCGTTGCCCTGAAGGAACCCGACGACACTGGTGTCCGGGTCGTTGATGTTGTTCCAATCGGGCTCGTACCACTTCCATTCCGCCGCGAAGGTACCGTCGATCACCGCTCGGGCGGCCTCTAGGTATGCCGGGCCCCAGTTGAAGTAGGGAACACCGAGACAGATGTCGGGAGCCTCGTCGCATGCGCCGATGTAGTCGTACGGGATTGCGGCAACGTTTTCACCTGCGTCGGCGCGCTGGCCGCTGCGAATGAGAGCGACGTTGGCATCGATGCCGGACAGCGTGACGTCGGCGCCGCCGTCGATGAAGTCGTTGACCACCAGCGTTGCGTCCAGCGTCACGCCCGGGATCTCGAACCAGAAGCCGATATAGGTGACCGTGAACTCGAGATCAGCCGCATCCTCACCGCGGATGGTCTCCCAGCAGTACTTGGCGCCCAGATAGGACGAGTTGACCAGACGGCGCGTCTCGTCATTGGTGAGCGGGCCCAGGTAGGCGAGTTTGCCGGTCTCGGTCTCGAGCGCGGCCGCGCAGCCGGCGATCATCTTGCCGTAGATCATCTGGCCCCAGACGTTGGCGAGATTGGTCAGCTCCGGCTTGTAGTCCTTGCCGTCGGCCCAGGCAGAGTCACCCGAGACCCAGATCATCGGAACCTCGGGAAGCGCCGCGGCGGCCTCGAAGGCACCGTCCCGCATGTCGTCGGAGTTGAAGATGATCAAGTCGGCACCGATATCGACCATCTCTCGCGCGGTACCGGGGAACGAAAGCCCCGGCGTATCGCCGAGATTGGCGAACTCGAGGACGATGAGATCGTCGTCGACGCTCAGGCCGAGCTTCTCGATGGCGTACTCAGCCCCCTCGAGGTGGGCCTGGCTGTAACCGCGGTCGTTCCCGGGGCCGACCAACAGTATCCCGATCTTGAAGTCATCGGGCGCCCCACCCGATGGCGCCGCCGTCGTCGTGGCGTCGCCACTGCTCGGCGCAACCGTTGTCGTCGTCGTCGGATCCGAGTCACCGCCGCAAGCGGCGGCGACCAGCGCAAAGGCCAGCAACCCCGCCACGAAAGACGGCCAGCGCGTTTTCGATTTCATGGAACTTCTCTCCTAGTCGCCAGATGACGAGCCATGCTAAGCCGCAGCTGGCCGGACCGCACCATGAGTCGCGGGGACAACGACCTTCCCGCGTAAATGGCGCCGTAGGGCTCACTGTTGTGCTTGGCTTAGAGCGAGGACTGCAGACAAACGCGCGAGCGCGGCCGCCGGTGGCGGCCAAGCCTCACTGAAGATCACGAGGAAGAATGACCCGTCCCCTGAGCGCCACGATCGCCCTGCCCGACTGGTGGGACGACGCCGTGCCCGCCGAACTCGTCGCCAAGTCGCCCGAAGAGGGCATGGCCTTCGTGATCGATCTCGCCGAGCGGAACGTCGCCGCGGCAACAGGCGGGCCTTTCGGCGCCGCGATATTCGAGACGGGATCGGGACGGCTCGTGGCCGCCGGTGTCAACGTGGTCGTGGCGGCCTCGATGGCGATCGCCCATGCCGAAATGGTGGCGATGGCGCTGGCCGGTGTGGCCGTCGGGCACCACGACCTGGCCACCCTCGGAGAGACCCAACTGGTGGCGACGACCGAACCGTGCGCCATGTGTCTCGGCGGCGTCGGCTGGTCCGGCGTCACCTCGCTCGTGTGCGGTGCGCGCGACGAGGACGCCCGCGCCGTCGGGTTCGACGAGGGGGCCAAGCCGGCCGAGTGGGTGGCCGACCTCAATGCAGCCGGTATCGCAGTGACGCGCGACGTGATGCGAGAAGCTGCGGCTGCCGTCCTGGTCCGCTATGCCGAGTCGGGGGGCGTGATCTACAACGGCCGGGCCGCGCTCAGCAACGGGAGCACGGGCTGATGCACGAGGTGCAGCGCGCCCCGCACAGAGCGGACAGCTACGAGCGCCCGATCGATCTGGCAGAAGCTCTCGAGCTGCTCGCCGAGTACGGCGCCGACGCCCGCATCCTGGCCGGCGGCACCGACCTGCTCCTCGAGATGCAGCGACAGATCCGCACCGACTTCAGCGTCCTCGTCGACATCACCGGGATCGCCGGACTGAACTCCATCACCACCGCCAACGGTCTGATCGAGATCGGCCCGCTTGTCACCCACAACCAGGCCGTGGCCTCGGCCATCATCACAGACGCCGCGCTGCCGCTGGCCCAGGCCTGCTGGGAGGTGGGCTCCCCACAGCTGCGCAACCGGGCGACGATCGCCGGCAATGTCGTCACCGCCAGCCCGGCCAACGACACCATCAGCGCGCTGTGGGCGCTCGACTCCCAGATCGAGCTGACCTCGATGCGGGGAGCCCGCACCGTTCCGCTGCGTGAGTTCTATACCGGTGTGCGCCGCACGGTGATGGAGCCCGACGAGCTGCTCACCAAGATCTCGTTCCCTGCCATGCGCGATGACGCCACCGGCATCTTCGTGAAACTGGGACTGCGCCGCGCCCAGGCGATCTCCGTAGTCCACGTCGCCGTGGTTCTCACGCGAGTCGATGACATCGTGACCGATGCCGCCATCGCCCTCGGCAGCGTCGCCCCGACGATCGTGTCGGCTCCGGCTGCGGAGGCGGCCCTGGTCGGCAACCGGCTCGACGACGCTGCGATCGCGGCGGCTGCGGCAGCCGCAGTCGCCGCCGCCTCTCCGATCGACGACCTGCGGGCCACGGCCGCATATCGCGCCGCCGGCGTCCGCATCGCCGTCGAGCGCGGTCTCGGCGCGATCGCCGCCGGCGCGGAGCGATCGCAATGGCCCGACCAGCCGGTCCTGCTCGGCCCCCAGGACGGCCTGCTCGGCGGAGGTGGCGCCATCGGCGCCGTGGGCCCGAACGACACGATCGCGATGCGGGTGAACGGGGCGACGGTCTCGGGCGCCACGAGGCCCGACGAGACGTTGCTCGACTGGCTGCGTGTCCAGGGCCTGACGGGCACCAAGGAGGGCTGCGCCGAAGGCGAGTGCGGAGCGTGCACGGTGTGGCTCGACGGTGCTGCGGTCATGTCCTGTCTCGTGACGGCACCGGCGGCGGCAGGCTCGAACGTGGTGACCATCGAGGGTTTGGCGGCGAGTCCCGACGACCTGCATCCGGTCCAGCAGACGTTCATCGACCACGGTGCCGTGCAATGCGGATTCTGCATTCCCGGCATCCTGATGGCCGCAGGCCACCTCCTCGGAGACAATCCCAACCCGACCCGCGCCGAAGTCGCCCGGGCCCTGTCGGGCAACCTGTGCCGTTGCACCGGGTACTACAAGATCATCGACGCCGTGATGGACGCCGCCGGAGGGGCGACATGACAGTCGGCGACAGACACTCACGCATCGACGCTCTCGGGAAGGTGACCGGGGAAGCGGACTTTCCCGCCGACTTGCCCGCCGAGGGAGCCTTGCACGGCAAGGTCGTGTTCTCCGGCCAGCCCCATGCCCGAATGATCTCAATGGACACCGCGGCGGCACTGGCCGATCCCGAGGTTGTCGCCGTGTTCACTGCGGCGGATGTTCCCGTCAATGAGTACGGCCTGACGATGTTCGATCAACCGGTGCTTGTCGGCCTCAACGCCACCGGGCGGGCCGCAGTCGCCTCTGATGTGAGCCGATGGGAAGCCGACCACATCGCATTTGTGGTCGCCGAGTCTGCCGCCGCGGCCGCGCGAGCCGCCGCCGCGATCCAAGTCGAGTGGGAACAGCTGCCGGTGGTCGCCGACATCGAGGCGGCGCGGCGCGGCGAAGTGCTGGTCCATCCCGAGGCCGGCGGGTCGAACACGTATTACACCTATCGGATCCGTAAAGGCGATATGGAGACCGGCTGGGCGGAAGCCGACGTGATCGTCGAGGACACCTATGAGGTCCCGCACCAGGAGCATGCCTACCTGCAGCCCGAAGCCGGCGTCGGCTTCATCGATGCCAAGGGCCGGGTTACGGTGAAAGTCGCCGGCCAGTGGACCTACGAGGATCTGGGCCAGATTCTCCACGCCCTCGATCTGCCCGCAGACCAGGTCCGGGTGGTTTACACGGCCGTCGGCGGAGCCTTCGGCGGGCGGGAGGACATGTCCGTGCAGATCGTGCTGGCGCTGGCCGCCTGGAGGTTGTCGCAGCGAGGTGAGACCCGTCCCATCCGGACGGTGTGGTCGCGCGAGGAGAGTGTCGTCGGCCATCACAAGCGTCATCGCGGGCGGATCCATGCCAGATGGGGGGCCACCAAGGACGGCCGGATCACGGCGGTGGAGGCTACGGGCTATCTCGATGCCGGGGCCTACAACTACACGACGAACAAGGTCCTCGGCAACATGCACCTCACGGTGGCCGGGGCCTATGACATTCCCAACGCCCACATCGACAGCCACGCCGTCTACACCAACAGCGTCCCCGGTGGAGCGTTCCGCGGGTTCGGAGCCCCGCAAGGAGCATTCGTAGCCGAGTCGCAGATGAACAAGCTGGCGGCGGCGCTGGACATGGATCCGGTCGAGCTGCGCCTCCTCAACTGCCTGCGGGAAGGCTCGATCGGAATAACCCAGGTCGAAATGCCGGCCGGAGTGAGCCTCCCGGAGGTAATCACGGGTTGCCGGGACCGATCGGAGTGGGGGGCGCGCCCGGCGCACGTAGCGGACGTGAAGGTCTTCGAGTCGCTGCCGGGCATGCCCGATCGGATCCGCACCGGACGTGGCTTTGCGTGCGCCTACAAGAACGTCGGCTTCTCGTTCGGCTTCCCCGAACGCTGCGAAGCCCGGGTCGAGTTGCACGGTGACGACGAGATCGATCGAGTCGTGCTCCACCATGGAGGAGCCGACGTCGGCCAGGGTTCCCACACGGCTTTGCTGCAGATGGCCGCCGAGGTGACCGGCGTCGCCATCGAACGCGTCGAAGGTGTCTTCTCCGACACGGCTTCCTCGGGGGACTCGGGATCGGCCTCGGCGTCACGGTTGTCGTGGATGGCCGGCAACTCCATCCTCGGCGCCGCCGAAGAGGCCGCCAAGGCCTGGCTCGATGGCGATCGGCCCGCCGTCGGCGAATTCCGCTTCATCCCTCCGGCAACCGAGATGCTGGATCCGGCAACGGGCGTCGGCCAGCCCAACTTCGCATACGGCTATGTGGCCGAAGCCGTCGACATCGCCGTCGATCTCGACACCGGCCACATCCATGTCGGTAGCGTCGTCTGCGCCACGGACGTGGGGAGAGCGATCAACCCGACACTCATCGAAGGCCAGGTCGAGGGGGCCGTGGTCCAGGCCCACGGGTACACGATCAGCGAGGATCTCCAGGTCGTCGCCGGCCACGTCCTCAACCCTCGCTACAGCGGCTATCTGATCCCGGGCATCCTCGACATCCCCGATGAGGTCGTCTCCCACATCCTCGAGTACCCCGATCCCCGCGGTCCCTTCGGCGTCCGCGGCATGGCCGAGATGCCGTTCATCCCCTACGCCCCGGCCGTGGTCGCCGCGCTCCACGACGCCACGGGCGTCTGGTTCAACGAGTTCCCGCTCACCCCGAGCCGGGTCCTGGCCGGCCTCAACGCAGCCGCCACGACCGGCGCCCCCTGACAGGGGCACGGCTCGGCCCGACGCAATTGACAACGTGACGAGCTTGCTGCGACGATCCTCGGCCATGAGTGACGGGTGCGGCGGTGCGTAGGCAAGAGCAGCGGTGACGTCGCGGACGAGCGCCTCCGGCCGACTGCAGCGGGCACTGATTCCGGTGATAGCCGTCGGCGCCGCCCTCGCCCTGGGAGCCATCATGCTGCTGGCCCTGGGGGCCAACCCGCTCACCGGCTACTGGGCCATGATCAAAGGCGCGTTTGGATCCGGCAACGGCCTCATCGAGACGGCGCTCAAGGCCACCCCGCTCATGCTCGTCGGAGTCGGGATCACGATCGCGTTCCGCGCCAATGTGATCAACATCGGCGGCGAGGGGCAGATGATCCTTGGGGCCATCTTCTCGACCGGGCTCGTGTTGCTCTTGCCGGACATGTCGGGGTTCATCCTGATTCCCCTGGTGATCCTTGCCGGCCTCTTGGGCGGAGCGCTATGGGGAGCGATCCCGGGGGCGTTGAAGGCCTACTTCGGTGTGAGCGAGATCCTCTCGACGATCATGCTCAACCTCGTTGCCGCCCAGCTCATGAACTACCTCCTGCGGGGCCCGTTCATCGACCCAAACGCCAAT
>JBFISZ010000030.1:0-18442 GCA_041608315.1 Acidimicrobiia bacterium
ATCGCTGTGCAGATGGTGAACGGACACACCCATTTCAGCCAGGTAGTCGCTTAAATCCTCGGCCATGCGTTTGGTGAGGGTGGTGATGAGCGCGCGTTGACCTTGCCCCACACGCCGACGCACCTCAAAGAGCAGGTCGTCTATTTGCCCCTGGCTGGGACGGATAGTGACTTGGGGGTCAAGCAGACCGGTGGGGCGGATGATCTGTTCGACTGTCTGTTGGCTGTGGCGGCGTTCATAATGGCCGGGTGTGGCCGAGGTGTAAATGACCTGGTAAGCCCGTTCTTCCCACTCAGCGAAGGAAAGCGGCCGATTGTCCAGGGCACTAGGCAGACGGAAACCGTGCTCGACCAGGGTAAGTTTGCGGGAGCGGTCATCGTTATACATCGCCCCGATCTGGGGGATAGTCATGTGGCTCTCGTCAACGACCATGAGGAAATCATCGGGAAAGTAGTCGAGGAGTGTCCAGGGAGCCATGCCTGGTTGGCGCTGGTAGAAGTGACGGCCGTAATTCTCAATACCGCTACAATAGCCCAGCTCACGCAGCATGTCGAAGCTGGGGGAGTTGTACTGGACCGGGGTGAAGCCGAGGCGCTGCAACGTTCTCTCGCCGAGCGTCCATTGGTTGAAGGCGAAGCCCAGCTCGAAGACGCCGGGCAGTATCGCCTCGATCTTGTTGAGATCCTCGATGGTCAAGCCCTTGGCGATGAGGCTCGCCGTGTTGATGTGCGGCGCCCGGTGCAGGCTCATGGCGCCCACCACGTAGTCGATGATCTGCTCGATCTGGCCCTCGGTGTAGCCGAGGTTGCGTAGCGCCGGCTCGATCGACTGGTTGGCGATCTTGAAGTAGCCACCGCCGGCCAGCTTCTTGAACTTGACCAGAGCGAAGTCGGGCTCGACGCCTGTCGTGTCGCAGTCCATCAGCAGGCCGATGGTGCCGGTCGGCGCCAAGACCGTGGCCTGGGCGTTGCGATAGCCGAACTGCTCGCCCATCTTCACGGCGATGTTCCAGGCGTTTTGCGCCTCATGGAGCATTTCGGATGGCGTCACGTCGGGGGCGATCCCCATCACGTGCGTCGACACGCCCTCGAACTCACCGTCGCCCGCGTTGTAGGCGGCCTTGCGGTGGTTGCGCATCACGCGCAACATGGCGGCGGCGTTCTCCTCGTACTTGGCGAACGGCCCGAGCGCCTCGGCCATCTCCGCCGAAGTCGCATAGGCGTAGCCGGTGAGGATGGCGGTCAGCGCCCCGGCGATGCCGCGGCCCTCGTCGCTGTCGTAGGGGATGCCCATCTGCATCAGCAGCGAACCGAGGTTGGCATAGCCGAGGCCGAGGGTGCGGTAGTCGTAGCTGCCCTGGGCGATCTCCGCCGAGGGGAACTGGGCCATCGTCACTGAGATCTCGAGGACCATGGTCCACAGCCGCGTGGCATGGCGGTAGGCGTCGAGGTTGAACGTGCCGGTGTCGGCGTCGTAGAACTTCACCAGGTTCAGGCTGGCGAGGTTGCACGCCGTGTTGTCGAGAAAAACGTATTCACTGCACGGATTAGTGGCGCGGATCCTGCCGCCGGCGGGGGAGGTGTGCCACTCCTGGATCGTCGTGTCGAACTGCACGCCGGGGTCGGCGCACTGCCAGGCGGCGTCGGCGATCTGGTGCCAGAGGTCGCGGGCCTGCACCGTCTTCATCACGGAGCCGTCGGTGCGCGCCGTCAGGTGCCACTCCCGGTCCTCGAGCACCGCCTCGATGAACTCGTTGGAGAGGCGCACCGAGTTGTTGGAGTTCTGCCCGGAGACGGTGGCATAGGCCTCACCGTTGAAGTCGGAGGGGTAGCCGGCGGCGATGAGCGCCTTGACCTTGTTCTCCTCCTCGGCCTTCCAGTGGATGAACGCCTCGATGTCGGGATGGTCGGCGTCGACGATGACCATCTTGGCGGCGCGGCGGGTCGTGCCGCCGGAGCGGATGGCGCCGGCGGCGCGGTCGCCGACGCGCAGGAACGACATCAGGCCGGAGGAGGTGCCACCGCCGGAGAGTTTCTCGCCGACGGCGCGGATGTTGGAGAAGTTGGTCCCGGTGCCGCTCCCGAACTTGAACAGCCGAGCCTCCCGGACCCAGAGGTCCATGATGCCGCCGGGGTTGACGAGGTCGTCGTCGATCGACTGGATGAAGCAGTTGTGGACGAGGACGCCGTCGGCGACGTATGACTCGTCTTCTTCGATCTGGAGGTTGTAGACCATGCCGTGGTGGGCCACGCGGCGGATGCCGGCAATCCCGGCGATGGAGTATTCGCCGACCCGGGGCGCTCCGGAGGCTGTGGCCGGCAGTACGGCGACGTCGCCGACTTCCAGCTTGCCGGCATCAATCCACTCTGGTTTCAGATCGCTCGAGCCATCGGACCCGTCCACGACGGCCTTGCGGAACGCGAGGATCGGGTGGTTCTCCGTCGCCACGAGCGGCTTGGGAACGACGCTGCCGAGGCTCCGGCCGGGGACCCGATGGAGGAGGTTGAGCCGGACCAGAGGCTCGTCAACGCGCCGCGCCATCGTGTCGGTGACTCTCCGGTAGCGACCCTCGTGGGTCAGCACCGAATCGCCCGCGGCAACAGTCTCAATGGCCTTGGTGCCGCCCTCGACCGTTATCTTCGTCCCCGCCGGGAAACAAGCGTGCGGAGCCGGGCGGGAGTAGGAGTCGGGAGAGGCGACCATCTCCTCGGTGTCGGGATCGACGTACCAGAAGCCCTCGGCGGTGCCGGTGATGCCGTATTTGTGGTGGAGGCCGGTGTTGAACCACTGCGGCGAGTTGGGGGCCGCCATCTGGTGGAGCAGCATGTAGGCGATCTCGTCCTCGAAGATCTGGGCGGACTCCTCATCGGCGAAGTAGCCGTGCTCCTCGCCCCACCAGCGCCACGTCTCGGCGAGGCGGGCGATGACCTGGCGGGCCGAAGTCTCCGAGCCGGTGACCATCTTGCCGGCGTCGTCGAAGGTGGGGTTGCCCTTCCTGTCGAGCACCGGGACGCCGGCCTTGCGGAAGTACTTCGACACCATGATGTCGGCGGCCACCTGGGACCAGGCCGACGGGATCTCGGCGTCCTTCATCTCGAACACGACCGAACCGTCGGGGTTGGTGATGCGGGAGTCCCGCTTCGACCACTGCACCGTGTCGTAGGGGCTGAGCCCCTCGGCGGTGAAGCGGCGCTCGATGCGCAACCCGGGGCCCTTCCGGGGCGCCCCGTCGTCGGTGCTCCCGGCGCCCTTTGACGCGCTCTTGGACTTGGTCTTGCTCTTGATGTCGACAACCGTTTTCGCCACTAAACCCTCTCCTGGTCCTGTCCGCTCTCAGCTCCGTCCCGGCTCGCTGAGTTATCCACAAAGTTCTCCACACCCACTACATCTTGTGGTAGGGAAGTTGTCGACGCCCAAGATGTTGCGTACGGGGAACACAAGTGTAATTACGTTCGTGTAATCATGTCAACCATTCGCCAACCGCTTGTGTTGCAGTGATTTGCCCGAATCCGCCACGGCTCGCACCGCGCCGATTCGCGCGCCCACAGGGGAAGTATGACGGTCGCATGTGACACAAACGCGCCGCGCCGAAACCGCCGGGGAAGCAGGGGAAGAAAGGCGAGCGGGAGTATCGCCCAGGGCGCCCGGTGCGGGCAAGCTCAGCGGCGGGTTTCTTTTCGCGGGCGGGTGGGCAGTTTTCGCGAGCGGCGCCGGTTGCCCACCTAGCCGGCCACCAGGTTGGCGTGGATGTAGAGCACCGGGGCACCGTCGCGGATCTCGAGCGTCGTCCACCAGTCATACAGCCCGTTCCCGCCTGGGGGCCACGGATCGTCCGGCTCCATGAGCCAGGCCGGGTTGGCGAGCAGGAATGAGTCGAGCGGGCCGCGGTAGCAAATGCTGTTCGTCGCCGGGTCGGGACCGAAAGGGAAGGCGGCGTCGGCGGCGCCCTTGGCGAGTATGTCGTCGATGATCGTTGCGACGGCCACGCCGCCGGCCTGGGGCTCGAGTACCCATGTCCTGAAGGCCGGATCGATCCCGCGGTCGAGAAGCTCGGCGAATGCGGTGCCCGAGCCGACCAGGGCGGCCGGCCTGCGGCCGCCGAGGACGCCCTCATCGAGAGCCCAGATCACCACGGTGAGGTCGTCATCGAGAGCCAGCTCGCGGATCACGACCGTCGCCGGATCGGTCGTCACTCCTTCCGGCGGTGGATCGGGGGGACACCCTTCGGGGAAGTCGGCGCACGCTATCCAGCGGCGCATCACCAGCTGCAGCACCGCCCCCGCTCCATCCGACCTGGTGGCGGTGGCGTCGTAGAAGCCGTCGGCCGGCCAGCCATCGCGGGGGATCTGGCCGGGTGGTGAAACCGGAGCGATTGCCGGCATCGCGCAGCATTGCGGCGACACCGGAGGGGTCATCGTGACCCGCTCCCACTCGCCTTGCAGCGGCACAGTCGTCGGGAGTGCGGTTGTCGTCGGCGCGACTGGCTCGGTTGGCGGGGGGACCGTCGTCGGCGCCGCCGCTGAGGTCGTCACGGCGGTCGTCGGCGCCGCGGTCGAGGCGGGAGACTCGGCGCCGCCGCAGGCCGCCAGCATCACGATCACCACCGACATGATCGGCCAAGGCGTCGACGCGGCCGGGCCCGCGTCACGCAACGGGCGCCACCCGCCGTCGCTCAGACGGCCGTTGAGCGTGGCGGGCCGCCAGCCACGTCGCTACTGCGACGATCCAGACGACCGCCAGCAGGGCGAACTCGGTGACGAGCAGCCACCCCTCCTGGTCCCACGAAGACGAGTCCCAGTCCATTCGGGTCCCCAGGACGAGGAACCAGAACGCGCCGGCGGCGAATGGGACCAGGGCGGCGAACGCCCATCCCCACTCTTCCTTGCCGGCGCAGCGGACTGCCCCGATCCACGTGATGATCGAGCCGATGACGAATGCCAATAGGTAGTGCCAGAGTGTCATTGGAGCCTCCTGCGAACAGGTCCGTCGGCGACTGGCCGCAGGACGGTGGCGGTACGGCCCGATGAGCGATCTAGTGGCCCGACCGCGCCTGGGCGGATCCGCCACGGGGTCGCCGACACAGCCGACGGAGTAGGACGCCGCATCGCGGCCTCCCCTGTTGTTAGGCGGAACGCCGCGCCGGCGTTCCCGGACCGGCGTCCCGAACCGCAGTTTGTGGGAACCGGCGGCTCCCACGAGCCCAACGCAAATCGCGCGGACTCCAGTCCCATTGGACAAAACCGCGCCGAGACGCGCCAGAGTCCGAAGACCCTTCATGACGCAACCCGGAGCGCCGTCTCGGGTGCGTCGTGTTCAGCGGCGGGCCATCGACAGCGTGGCGTACACGACGATGAACGTGCTGGCCGCCATCAGGCCCAGCGGGAGGGCCGCGTCCCGCAGGACGAGATCGGCAGCGGGCTCACGCCATTCGGCCCAGATGAGGGTGGCTCCGATGTACACCGCCACGATGACCCCCGCCGACACCAGTGTCGGCAGCACCAGGCCACCCCACCCGATCGAGCGCCCGGCCCGCCGCTTCGTCGCCGCGAGGAAGACGAGGACCGCGCCGGAGATCATCGCCGATGTCGCCGCCAACGCCGTCGCGTCGCTGTCGAACTGGCGCGCCGTAGTCAGTGCGCCGACCGGCAGGGCCAGTGCGAGCGCCAGGGCGATGAGCGCGATTGTGATCGAACTCGGGTGCGGTCGGCCGACTGGGGGTGACCGGCGCGCCGCCCGCCGCGGCGCCGTCACGGCCGGGTCGCCACTACGAGAACTCTGCCGGGTCGCGCCGGGCGCGATCCACGCGGAGCTGCAGCACGTCGGGGCGGGAGTAGTGGCCGGTGGGGTCGAAGTTCTGCCGCTGCTGCCGCACCATGTCGAGGTCGATGTCGGCGTAGACGATGGTCTCCTCGTTCTTCACCGGCTCCACGATCGTCTGGCCGTCGGGGCCGGCGATCATAGTGCCTCCGTTGCACAGGTTGTCGCCGTCGGCGAGCAGCTGGTCACGCAGGGGGAAGTCGTCCGGGATGTGCTCGGCGCGCAACAGGCCGCCGACGCTGAGGACGTAGAGCCGTCCCTCGCGGGCGATGAAACGGGTGATGTCCCGGGTGAGCCAGGCGGACCCGGGCCAGACGGCAATGTGGAGCTGCGCACCTTGGGCGTACATTGCGGTGCGGGCGAGCGGCATCCAGTTCTCCCAGCAGTTGAGCCCGCCGACCCGCCAGCCCCCATAGTCGTGCACCCGGAGCCCGTTGCCGTCGCCGTCGGCCCACACCAGTCGCTCGCCGTGGGTCGGCTTGAGTTTGCGGTGGACCCCGACGATCCCGTGCGCCGGGTCGATCGCGACGAGCGAGCAATACACCGAACCGCCCGACGGCGCTCGTTCGGCGACGCCGACGTAGGTGAACAGGTTGAGGTCGCGGGCGGCATCGACGACCTCGGTGAACTCGGGGCCCTGTAGGTCGACGGCGGCGTCGACGTAGTCCGAGAAGGCGGCTTGCTGATCGCCGTCCTCCCAGGCGGCCACGTGGGTGACGTCGACCCAGCGCGGATAACCCGGAATGAACGTCTCGGGGAAGGCGACGAGTTCGGCCCCGTTCCGTGCCGCCTCGGCCATCGCAGCCAGCACCTTGCCGATCGTGCCCTCGCGGTTGAGGAACACCGGAGCCGCCTGGACGCCTGCGATTCTCATGCCGCCGATGGTACCGGTCTTGTCTTTCCCGCAACGGTTCGTCGTTCCCATTGCGTTCGTTGTGCTTAAAAGGACCCTAGAGCGCCCTTTTGAGCACAACGAACGCGTCGGGCGAGTTGGGGGCCGGACTCGGTGTCGGGACGAGTCCAAGCACGTACTGTGAGGCCCATGAACCGTTGGCGCCTTCGCTGGTGGTGGTTGGCCGCCGTGCTCGTCGTCGCCTACGTTGCTACTGCGTGGATCTACGCGGCCGCGACGCTGTCGGGCCGGGTCACCGATGGAGAGATCCCCGTCATCGACGGCGTCGCCGCAACAACGGTGACGCTCCGCAACGGCGCCGTCGACCTCGACGCCGGCTTCTACCCCAACCCCGACGATGGATCGTGCGCGGTTGTGCTCCTTCACGGGATCGACGCCGACCGGAGTCATGTGCTCCGGTTCGCTCCGCTGTACTGGGATCTTGGTTGCTCGCTGTTCGCCTTCGACCACCGCGACCATGGGCGCAGCAGCCAAACCCACCGCACGTACGGATTGCACGAGAGTGCCGACGCCGGGCTCGCCATCGATTGGGTACTCGATGAGACCGGCCTGGCCCCGGAGAACGTTGGGCTGCACGGTGTCTCCTACGGCGCTGCCACGTCGCTCGAGGTGCTCGACCGGCGCGACGACCTGGCATTCATCGTCGCCGACTCGCCGTACAGCTCGATGGCCGAGATCGTGAGCGCAACGGCCGGCGCCACCCTGAGATTCGTCGAGCCCATCGTCCGGCCTCTGGCGTTCTTCATCGTCGAGCAGCGCGCCGGGATCGAGATCTCCGAGGTCGACCCCGTCGACGCCGTCGCCGGCAAGGCAACGCCCATCCTGGTCATGCACACCGCCGGGGATGCCATCGTCCCGGTTGAGCACAGCGAACGGATCGCGGCCGCCAACCCGGCCATAGAGCGCCACGTCATCGAGGCCGACGGCGTCCACATCCACGCCTATGGGGTGCGGCGCCACGAGTACACGGCGATCGTTCGTGACTTCCTGGATCGCGCCGCGCCCGATTTCGTGCCATAGGACCCTGGCCGCCGCTGCACCGCGCCGCCTAGCCTTGGGGTCATGACACATGTTGAGCTGCGAGCACTGGGCAAGACCGGCCTCACCGTCAGCCGTATGGGACTCGGCCTGGCAGCTCTCGGTCGGCCCGCTTACATCAACCTCGGACACGAGACCGACCTCGCCGGCCGGCGCGATCCGTTCTGGATGGAGCGCCACACCCATCACGTGCTCGACAGCGCACTGCACGCCGGGATTCGCTACATCGACGCAGCCCGCTCCTACGGCAAGGCCGAGCAGTTTCTCGCCTCGTGGATCGACGGCCAGGAGGGCACCATCCACGACTTCGTGATCGGGTCCAAATGGGGTTACAACTACGTGGGCGATTGGAGGATCGACGCCGCCATTCACGAAGTGAAGGACCACAGCCTGGCGACACTCGACCGCCAGTTTCACGAGACCCTGGCGCTGCTCCACGATGTCGACGTGTATCAGATCCACTCCGCGACCGAGGAGAGCGGTGTGCTCAAAGATGCGGGCGTGCTCCTCCGCCTCGGCGAGATGCGCGACGAGGGCCTCGTCGTCGGCATCACGACGAGCGGCCCGGATCAGGCCCGCACGATTCGCCATGCCCTCGAGATCGAGGTGGCGGGCCGGCCTCTCTTCGGCACCGTGCAGGCGACCTGGAACCTGCTCGAGACCTCCGCCGGCGACGCGCTGGCCGAAGCCCATGCAGCCGGTGTGGGTGTCATCGTCAAGGAGGCCCTGGCCAACGGGCGCCTCACCCACCAAGATTCCGCGGCGGCGATGGCGTTGCAGCATGCCGTCCACGACGTGCCCCGCGATGCGGCCGCGCTGGCTGTGGTGCTGGCCCAACCATGGGCCGACATGGTCCTCAGCGGGGCGACCACCGAGGCTCAGCTCCACGACAACCTCAGCGCGTTCAACGTCGAGCCCGACCTCGATCTCCCCAACATGGCCGAGCCCCCCGCCGAATACTGGACCGCCCGCGCCATGCAGCCCTGGAACTAGGTGGGGACCTCGTCAGCTTAGGTTGAGGACATATGGGATTGCGACGAGTTGGTGCAATAGCGGCATCGGCGGCCGCCGTTCTAGCCCTCAGCTCCTGCACGACATCTGGGAGTGCCACATCAGCGGCGGCGCCAACCGTGCCGCCGAGCACCTCCGCATCGACGGTGTCGGCAACCCCGGCGACACCGGATACCACGCCATCAACGGCAGCGGTTGCGATGACGCAACAAGAGGCCTACCAGGTCGTCTTCGAATTCGATCCGGCGAGCGGCGACCCGCACGCTCTCGCGGCCGCTCTCGAAGTCACCGGCCCCCGACCCGCTCTCGGCCTGCCGGCCATCATCGAGAACGGCCCCCGCCGGGTGCGCGAGGTCGCCTTTGCCGCGCTGAGCACAGCTTCACCGTGGGCGGTCGGCATGGTGGTGGCGATGCGGGACTACGGGATGCCGTCCGGGAGCTTCGAGAACCCCAGAGTATGGCCGTCGGAGATCCGTTTCGAGATCGCCGAGACGCTACGCGAAGCGGCGTCCACCCAGTACGGCGACTTGGACGATCTCATGGTCGGGCTCAACCGTCGCTTGATAGCGCAGGAGCTCGAGCGCTGTCGGGCCGAGCGGTGCGACTGGGGAGGGGGCTGGTATGCCGTGCCGGAGACCCTGGCCAACCCGACCGGTGAGCTGACGGGGCCGACTCTCTTCGCAGGGTCCGTCATGTTGCTGTCCGATACGGGCGCCGGAGACGTCGCGCCGGTGACGGTGCGCCGGTTCGAGGAGTGGGTTCCTGTGGACGGGTTCTTGTCCGATCCGCCGGCCTTCGGCCTGCTGAGCGGCCCCAGTGTGCCGTTCGACGGCTCGGTCGTTGGCGAGCCCACGGTCGAGCTCGTCGGCTGGGCGGAGCCGGGCACCACGATTCGGATCGGCGGCCAAACTACCCTCGTCGAAGCCGACTGGTGGGAGCTGGATGTCGAGGTCCCCAACGGCGGGATCATCGAGATCGTCGGGGAGAGCGCCGCCGGTGCCTCCCGGAGCGAACAAGTGCGTATCCTGCACTTGCCGGGAATGGAACGCCGGTTCGGCTTCGTGGTCTCGGTCGAAGAGACGACGCGCCGCGAGCCCGCACTCGAGGTCGACTTCGCCGAGTTCTTCGCGGGCGACGCCGCCACGACCGCCGCCCGCTTCGACGGGGTCATCGGCGGGGACGAGTTCATCGAAAACGACTTCTACATCCGCAACGAGATCGCCGATGGTGAGATCATCCCGACGGCGCCTGATGCCGTCGCCCGTCTCCTCGACTCGACGCGTCGCGACCTGGTGGCGGTGACCGTGCCGCTCTCCCAACTCGGACGAATCATGGAGGACGGCGCCGCGTGGTACGACCTCGGCGCCGGGCAAACCCCGTTCTGGTTCAGCGTCGGTGGCGATGGGCTCATCTACCAGGTCGAGCAGGTTTATCTGCCTTGACTGCGCGGCGACAACCGCAGGATGGGGATCACACGGGCGGTGCGGGATTGGTACTCTTCGTAGCCGTCGTAGGCGGTGACGGCGCGCTCCCACCAGGCGGATCTCTCCGGCTCGCCGAGCTCGTGGGCGACGGCGGGCCACCGGATGCCGTCGATCTGGACGGAGACTCTGGGGTCGGCGGTCACATTGAGATACCAGTGCGGCGGGTAGTCGCGGCCGCCCCAGGAGGCGATCACGATGACGCCGTCGCCATCACGGAGATACAGCAGCGGGATCGTGTGTTCGCGGCCGCTGCGGCGCCCGGTAGTGGTGAGCAGCAACATGTCGTTGTTGAGCAACCGGCGGCCGATGCGGCCCCCGGTCAGCCGGTACAGCCGCGTGTGCAGCGTCGAAAGCCGGCGGGCGGTGGCGTCATGCACGGAGGTTGCTGAGCCGATCGACGGCGGCGGCGAGGGTGGCCTCGTCCTTGCAGAAGGCGAAGCGGACCAGCGCGGCACCCTCCGCGGGGCGGTGGTAGAAGGCCGAAGGCGGGATGGCGGCGACGCCGGTCGTCTCGATGAGATGCCGGACGAATGCGACGTCGTCGGAGAAGCCGAACGGGGTGTGGTCGGCGAGCATGAAGTACGTCCCGGCCGGTGTGAAGACCTCGAAACCGATGTCGCCGAGGCCGGCAGCCAGCAAATCGCGGCGCGATCGGTACGCCGCCGTCAATGCGTCGTAGTACGAGTCGGGAGCCCGGAGGGCCGCCGCCGCCCCGTGCTGGAGCGGAGACGCCGTCGTGAACGTGAGGAACTGATGGGCGGCACGCACCCCGGCGGTCAGGTGCTCGGGGGCGACGGCCCAGCCCACCTTCCAGCCGGTGAGCGAGAACGACTTGCCCAGCGAGGACAGGGTCACCGTGCGCTCCCACATCCCGTCGAGCGTCGCCAGCGAGATGTGGTCGCCGTCGAAGACCATCCGCTCGTACACCTCGTCGGTGATGGCGATGACGTCGTATTCCCGACACAGCGTCGCCACCGACTCGAGCTCCTCCCGGGTGAACACCCGCCCGGTCGGGTTGTGCGGGGTGTTGACGACGATTGCCCTGGTGCGATCGGAGAACGCGGCGCGCAATTCGTCGGCCTCGAGGTGAAAGTCCGGCGCCCGCAGGGTCACGAAACGGGGGACGCCTCCCGCCAGGGCGACATCGGGGCGGTACGCGTCATAGGTCGGTTCGATGAGCACGACCTCGTCACCGGGCTCGATCAGTCCGAGGAACGTCGACGCCAGCGCCTCCGTGCAGCCGCTGGTGACCGTCACATGAGCGAAAGGGTCGACCGGGAGCCCGGTATCGCCGGCAAACCGGTCGGCGATCGCCTCGACCAGGGGCCCGATGCCGAACGAGCGCGGGTACTGGTTCTCGCCCCGGGACATCGCCTCGGCGGCGGCGTCCTTGACGAAGTCCGGCCCGTCGAAGTTGGGGAAGCCCTGTCCCAGGTTGATCGCACCGTGCTCCACGGCGAGCGCGGTGATCGTCGTGAAGACGGTCTCCCCAAAGGAATCAAGTCGTTTGGCAACCGGCATGCCGGGAAGAGTAGGCGTCTGCGCCGAGCCTCACAGTTCGTTGTGCTCAATCAGCAGTAATGGCGCATTTCAAGCACAATGAACGCAACGGACTCCCGCGGTTTGTCCGATAGGCTGAGGGTGTGAAAGCGACCTCTGGTGAATCAGACCAGGGAGGGCTGCCGGGTGCGCCGGTAGCTGCCGCGCTCGACCTACTCGATGAGCGACGCCGCGTCAGTATCGCCGGGGTCCGTTTCTCCGGCCGGCGGCGCCGGCCGAGCGGCGAGATGGCACCACTGCCTAGGGAACTCACGCTCAGCGGCCGCCTGTGGCTGATCGCCGGGCTTGGGGTGATCCTCGTTTGGGCGTCGCTCTTCGCCGCCCCGGGCACGACCGAATGGTGGACCCGGCGGGACGTGGTGATCCTCGAGTGGCTGGCCGACCTGCGCACCGAGTCCGGTGTCACGATCGCCAAGGCGCTGCACGGCCTCGGCGCCGAATGGGTGGTCCGGAGCCTCAGGATCGGCATGCTGGTGGCGCTGATCGTCGTACGACGCTGGCGTCACTTCTTCGCCGTACTGCTGGCCATCGCCGCCGTCGGTATCTCTGTGGAGTTTCTCGGCGAGGCGATCGGCCGGGTGCGACCCGCTGGGGACATCGTCGGCTCGTGGAGCGGGCCTTCTCACCCGTCGGCACCCGTCGCCGGGCTGGCCGTGACGCTGATGGCCGCGGTTCTGTCCCTCGTCCCCGCAGGGCGCAACCGGGTGATCGCCTTGTGGGCTGGGGCGCTTCTAGTGGCTCTCCACGGCGCCGGACGGTTGTACCTGGGGGTTGACCACCCGTCGGATGTTCTGGCGTCGGCCCTCTATGCCCCCGCCGTGACGTTCGTTCTCTTCGGGTGGTTCGTTCCCGACTCCATCTTCCCGGTGGCATGGAAGCGCGGCGTGAAGGCGCATCTCGACGTGAGCGGGGCGCGGGGCACGGCAATCCGCCGGGCGGTAAAGGAACAGCTCGTCGTGGATGTCCTGGCGATCGAGCCCTTTCGTTTGGAGGTGTCCAGCAGCTCCACGCCGCTGCGCCTCAGAGTCGCCGCCGAGACGGCGGGTGAGGCCTTTCTCTTTGCCAAGCTCTACAGCCAAACTCACCTCAACTCGGATCGCTGGTACAAGTTCGGGCGATCGATCCTCTACGGCTCGCTGGAAGACGAGGTTCGCTTCACGAGCGTGCGCCGCCTGGTGGAGTATGAGGACTACATCCAAAGGGTCATGGCGGTGTGCTGCGTGCCGAGCGCGGCTCCGATTGCCGTGGTCGAGATAACGCCCGAGCGCGAGTATCTGCTGGTCAGCGAGTTTCTCGCAGATGCCAGGGAGATCACCGAAGTGGATATGAGCGCGTCGATAATCGACGATGCGCTCGCAGTGGTCCGCGGGATGTGGGACGCCGGGCTCGCCCACCGCGACATCAAGCCGTCCAACGTCATGGTGAGCCGGGGCGAGGTCGTTCTCATCGACTTCTCGTTCGGAATGGTGCGGCCCAGTCCCTGGCGCCAGGCCGTTGACCTGGCCAACATGATGCTGATCCTGGCCCTGAAATCCGATGCCGCCACCGTCTACGAGCGAGCATTGCACCAGTTCGCTCCCGCCGACATCGCCGAAGGCTTCGCGGCGACTCGCAGCGTGACGATCCCGCGCCAGACGAGGTCGATGTTGGCGGCGCTCGAGCGGGATCGCGGCATCGATCTCGTCACCGAGTTCCAGCGCATCAGCCCGTCGCGTGAGCCGATCGCCATCCAAAGGTGGAGCCCCCGGCGCATATGGCGCACTGCGGCGGCGGCCGCTGTCGGCGCGTTCCTGGTGGTCCAGATTTGGTCGGAGATCCGGGGACAGGGGTTGCTGTGAGCCTTCGGGAACTCGTGGCGGTGACCATGGTTGCGGTCCTCCTGCCATCGTGCGGCCGGCTCGGCATGGGAGATCAGGTCTGTGACGACAGCGTCGGCGAGCCGACCCCGGCGAATGTGCTGGCGGCGCAGGCGGTTCCCACGGCGCGCTACACGCCCTGCTTCCGAGCCACGGGCATCGGCTGGGACGATATCGACTTCGCCGCCGAGAGCGGGAGTGCCGGAATCGCCGTCGAGCACGGCACCGAGACATTCCTGACCGCGGTCGTCACCGCGTCTTGCGATGTCTCGGGCGCTCGCCGGGTCATGAGCGGCCACACGGACATCCAGAAGTACATCGACGTCGAGCAGACCGACTCCGATATCTCAATACTCGTTCTGCCGGTGACAACCCGCCAGCTGTCGTACTCCCATGCCCTAGCCGAGCGATGGAACGAAACGGGGCTGCGCGGCCGCCGTCTCCTCCTCAGGGTGGACGCGGACGTCACTACGCCCTCCGCGACCCGAATCGAGCGGGCGCGGGCGAGCCACCGATACGTGTGGATCATCGACGAGCTCGATATGGCGGAGAACACGCTCGAGATGCGATCCGAGAGCATCATCCCCATGACGCAGCTCACGGCCGAGGAGGCTCTCGATTACATAGAAGGCGATGTGGACGCGGTCATCGAGACCTATCGGGGCAGGTGGTTCTTCGTCTTCGAGGGCGGTTGCATCACCTACACGTTCGATGTCGAGGGGGTAATGGCGACTTCGATCGCCGCCGCGGCGACCGCCAACCTCGGGTTCTATCCGGCCTACGAGCTGCGAGAAGGCGACTGACACCCTCTCTAGTCGCCACCGGCTCGTCGCGCCTGGAGGACACGGAGTGCCTCCTCCCGCTCCCGCACGAACCGGCGCAGGTAGAAGCGGTGAACGACAACGGCGCTGCCCACGGCCACCGCGGCGCCGAAGGCGACGCCGGCCACCACGTCGCTCAGATAGTGCGCCCCGAGATAGACCCGGCTGGCCCCCATGAAGAGGGCGAACCCGGCGGCCACGATTTCGAGGTTGCGCCGGGCCGGCCCGGCGGGGACAAAAGCCACCACCAGCCCTACTGCGATCACGGCGCCGCCTATGGCGTGGCCGGAGGGAAACGACCCCGAGGTGGCCTCGACGAGAGCGACGGGGGGCCGCTCTCGCCCATAAGCGTTCTTGAGGATCCAGATGAACGGCTCGCTCACGGCGATGGCCAACACCCAGGCGGCTACCGCCTGCCAGCGTCTCTTGGAGACCAGGACGACCGTGACAACTGCTCGGAATGGCCACGCGAACACGCCGCTCCCGATGAAGTTGAGGAACCGGGCCATCGTCGTGACGGCACCGATCTTGATTGGATAAGTCGTCTCGTAGAACCAGTCGTCGGCTGCGAATACGGCGTCTCGAAGCGGCGGGATGGCCACGGCAATCAGAAGCGACGCCGCGACCGCCCATAGCACGAGGGAAAAGCGCCATGCCCAGACGTGATCGTCGAGCAGCAAGTGGCTGATGCCGTGGTGTTCTTCCTCGGCGGGACTTTCCGGTACGTCTTGTTCTGGCACGCTGCTCTCAACCATCGCGACCGAGTCTCATTTCAGCATGGTGCGGCGCGGAGATCCCTGCAACCAGGTTGACGACGGACCCGACGACGACGCCGAGGGCCGCTCCGCCGAGCAACTCGAGGGGCAGGTGGGCGCCGACGTACATCCGCGCCAGCGCCACCGCCGGCGCAAGCACCGCCAGGGACCAGGCGACTCGGGAAGACAGGTAAGGCGCCAGGACCATCGCCAGCATCACGACGACAATCATGTGACCCGAAGGGAAGGCCGCGCCGGACGTCGGCACGTCGTAGCCCAGCTGGACATGTGCGAGCAACGAGGCGGGGCGCGGGCGGCCCACCAGCTCGCGTATGACGTTGGCGGCTCCCCAGCCGAGAACGCTCGCCGCCGCCAACAGGATGAGCGGGGGCCACCACGACCTGGCGAGCCTCGATAGCAGAAGGGCCCCGACCGGGACGGCGAGCGCCATTCCCGATTGCTGGAGCGGCCACAGCGCCCATTGGGGCTCGTGGGGCAGGTCGTTGACTGCTCGAAACACCCCGATCTCCCACGATGGCACCGTTCCGGCTGCGGCTACGGCGGCTGCCGTCGTCACCGCCAGCCCGCTGCCGAGGGCATACCAATCAGCCCGGCGCCGCGCCCGGCCCCCGTTGTCGCCGGCTGCGACATGTCCCCGCCACCCCCGGCGGCCCGTTGACTGACACTCCGAATCCATCGACCTCGGACCTCCTTTGGCAGCTTGCCAGCGCCGCTGCAGCACCGCCAGGGGAAAACGGCACGCCGCATGGCTGCGGCAATTTGCCAGGGGCGAAAGGGCCTTGTGGCTCTACACCGGACCGAAGCGCCCGAGCATTGTGGAAAACAAGGGCTCACCGGGAGCACGCCATCATCGGTTGCGGCAGGAGCTGGGTTGGTCCCGCACCGAACTGACATCGGCGCCGCCGCACGACAAAGGAGACTTTCACGGCGCCACTGGCTCGCTCCCGGATCCCGGAGATGGAGGTACGAGCCTTGGGACCCAGGTCAACTGACGTGGCCGAGAAGGAGGAAACCATGCAGGATCTTCTGGCCGAGCTTCTGGCAGTAGGAGCGACCCCGAAGATAACGCTCCAAGTCCCGGCGAGCAGCGATGCCAAGCAGCGCGCGCTTACGCTGCGCCATCTGCTGGAGTTGCTGGCCAGGCGCCTCGTGAAGCGCAACCTGCCGATTGTCGACATCGAAAACGCAATCGAACGCGCTGGTGAGCTTGCAGAAGACCCCGGATTGGTGATGGCCCGCTCGGGCACGGCGGGCATTTATCTCGCCGGTGACTACGCCAAAGCCGTCATGTGGCCGGCCCACCTCTCTGAGCGGGGCATTGTCGACACCGAGTTCTATCTGGCCGATGCCGTCGCCCTTTTCGATCCGGCCCACTGCTTCCTGCTGACGCTGTGCCGCGGCGGCGCCGCGCTCTACCGGGCCGATGCGACCTCGATCCAGCCGATCGAGCTGCCGGGTGTTCCGGCCGATCTGGCCGAAGCTACCCAACACCTCGACCCCGAGCGTCAGCTGCAGTTCCATCAGGCGCAATCGGGCGGGAGCGGTGGCGGCGGGGTCGTCTATCACGGCCACGGCATTGGTGAGGGCCGCGACGTCGAGGAGCTGCGCAACTACTTGCGCGCAATCGATCGGGCGGTGCACGATGCTGTCATGGCGGAACCTGCGCCGCTGGCACTCGTTGGGTCGGACGACCTGCCCACCGAGTACATGGGCGTGACCCAGCTCGATGTGGTGGCGGACCAGGTGGTTCGCAAGAACCCGGGGAGCATCGGCAGCGAGGAGCTGCAGGGTATCGCCGCCGACGTTCTCTCCGCGCTGCGGGTTCAGGACGTCGACGGGATCCGGGGCCGCATCTCGGATCTTCTCGGTACCGGCAAGGCATCCCAAGACCTGACCGAGGTCACGGCGGGTGCCACCCTCGGCAAGGTCGAGGCTCTTCTCATCAGCTCCGGGGGCCCCGAGTCGGGCGAGGAGCAGGTCGTGAACCGGGCCGCCGTAGAGACCCTCCGCCACGGGGGGACCGTGCACCCGGATCATGCAATGCCCCCCAACATCGAGGTAGCGGCGCTCTTCCGTTACTAGGCGCGCCAGCGGCTATCGAGCGCAGGGCCGTCCGCAGGATCGCTCACGACTTCGCGGTGGCACCGGAGGGCACAGCTTGCGATGATGGCGGGTAGTCGGCTGCCGTCCAAGGAGTCTCATGTCTGCCACCGTCATCCCCACGCTGCGCTATCGCGATGCGAAGGCGGCGATCGAGTACCTCCAGAATGTCCTCGGCTTTGAGGCGACAATGGTGATCGAGGGTGCTGGGGACAGCGTCGAGCACGCGCAATTGAGACACGGGACCGGGATGGTCATGCTGAGCTCGATCGGCGTCGGCGCCTACGACCAGGCCACCGCCGATGGGCGGGATCCGGCCGGCACCGGCGCGGTGTACATCGTGATCGACGATGTGTACGGCCACGCGGAGAAGGCGCGCTCCTTCGGGGCCAACATCATCATGGAACCGGAGGAGCAGGATTACGGAGGCGCCGCCTACACGTTGCGTGATCACGAGGGCAACGTCTGGTCGTTCGGCAGCTACAACCCCTGGACGGCCTGACCATCGCGACCCCGGACGCGCCAAGCGGCCCCTGGGGTATCGGGGCCGCTTCGCTCGTTGAGCGAGGTCTTCCGCCTTCTAGGCCGTCCGGTCGAGGCTCTTCGGGGTTCGTGCTACGACGGCGGGTCGCACCGATCGTAAGCTGATCCGCATGCCGGGGAAGGTCCTTCTCCGGCGTCTCAAGTGACGCACTTCTGGCGCCGCGCCCAGCCTCAACGTCATCCCTCGTCTCCTCCGCCTTTGCCACCCTGGTCGTCGTCACCTTGGTCGTCGTCACCTTGGTCGTCGTCGCCTTGGTCGTCGTCGCCTTGGTCGTTGTCGCCTTGGTCGTTGTCGCCTTGGTCGTTGTCGCCTTGGTCGTTGTCGCCTTGGTCGTTGTCGCTTTGGTCACCGTCGGCGGTGCCGGCGCCGGCGCCGGGATTCCCGTTTCCGTTCTCGTTGCCGTTGCCGGGTCCGTTCCCGTTTCCGTTGCCGGGTCCGTTTCCGTTGCCGTTGCCGGGTCCGTTTCCGTTGCCGGGTCCGTTTCCGTTTCCGTTGCCGGGTCCGTTTCCGTTGCCGTGTCCG
>JBFISZ010000031.1:0-18107 GCA_041608315.1 Acidimicrobiia bacterium
CGAGGCGGACGACCAGCGGCACGTCGAGGCCGACCTCGCCGACGGCTTCGACTACTCCCTCCGCGATCGTGTCGCACCTCATGATCCCGCCGAAGATATTCACGAAGATGCCCTTGACGTTGGGATCGGCGGTGATCAGCTTGAAGGCCTCGGCGATCTTGTCGGCGGTGGCGCCCCCGCCGACGTCGAGGAAGTTGGCCGGCTCGCCGCCGACGTACTTGATGATGTCCATCGTCGCCATGGCCAGGCCGGCGCCGTTCACCATGCAACCGATGGTGCCGTCGAGCTTGATGAAACTCAGATCGTGCTCCTTGGCGGCGGCTTCGGCGGGGTCTTCTTCGCTGAGGTCGCGCATCGCCATCACGTCGGGATGGCGGTAGAGGGCGTTGGCCTCGAAGCTCATCTTGCCGTCGAGAGCCATCACCTTGCCGTCCGCGGTCACCACCAGCGGGTTGATCTCGATCATGTCGGCGTCGAGCTCCACGGCAGCCGTCGACAGCGCTCGCACGAACCTGGCCGCGTTGCGCTGAGCGTCGCCTTGGAGCCCGAGGCCATGCGCCAGCCGGGCCGCCTGGAAGGCCAGTAGACCGTGAGCCGGGTCGATCTCCTCGCGCAGGATCTTCTCCGGGGTCTCGGCGGCGACCACCTCGATCTCGGTGCCCCCTTCGCTCGAGGCCATCACGATGTTGCGGCTCACCGCGCGGTCGAGCAGCACCGACAGGTACAGCTCGTCGGCGATGTCGATGCCCTGCTCGATGTAGAGCGTATTGACCTTCTTGCCGTCGGGCCCGGTCTGGATCGTCACCAGGGTCGAGCCGAGCATATTCCACGCCAGCTCCCTCACCCGGTCCTCGGCGGCCGCGATACCGCCATCGATGCCCGCCGTCACAACGTTGACGCCGCCGATGTCGGGGTGCTCCTTGAAGCGGCCTTTGCCCCTCCCCCCGGCGTGGATCTGGGCCTTCACGACAACCACCTTGTTGCCGGTTTCTTCTATCAGCGGGCGCACGGCGGCGACAGCCTCATCGACTGAGGTGGCGACAATGCCGCGGGGAACGGGAATCCCGCGGGCGGCCATCAACTGCTTGGCCTGGTACTCGTGAATCTTCAAAGGGCGTCACTCCATCGGGTCAGATGTTGCTGGAGTCAAGCGCAAATCCAGCGACGTCTCCAACTCGGCAGCGAGCCTATAAGTTCTCGTTCACCCAATCGGTGATCTCCTGGAGCGAAGTGCCCGGCCCGAAAACCGCCTTGATGCCCTTGGACTGCAGCTCCTCGATGTCGGCCTCGGGGATGATTCCGCCACCGAATACGACGATGTCGGCGGCATCGCGTTCGACGAGCAGCTCGACCACCCGGGGAAAGAGGGTCATGTGGGCACCCGACAGCGCGGACAGGCCAACGGCGACGACGTCTTCCTCGAGAGCGGCGTCGACGATCTGTTCCGGCGTCTGATGGAGACCGGTGTAGATCACCTCACACCCGGCATCACGTAGGGCCCGCGCCACGACCTTGGCACCCCGGTCGTGCCCGTCGAGACCGGGCTTAGCAATGAGTATCCGCGTTGGCATGGGGCAAGGGTAACGCGGTCGTATCGGCGCCGGTCGCGGCAACTTGGCTCAGTCGGTTCCGGCGGAGCCGTTCAGTGCGCGGCCGCGGCGACTCGCGCCAGCGCCGCGGCGATCGTCGTGGTTTCCTCGTCGTTGAGATGGGCTGCGAATGAACGCTCGATGTCGGCGAGGTGGGTGCGAGCCGCTGTACGCAACACTGTTCTCCCCTCGTCGGTGATCGCGGCGTATACGCCGCGACCGTCCTCGGGATCTTTCTCCTTGACGACGAGACCGGCGGCTTCCATTCGGGCGACGATTCGGGTGCATTCGGTGCGCGAGAAGAGCGTCCGGTCGGCAAGTTCGTGCATCCGCAGCGGCCTGGCGGCGTCGGTCAGCCGGACGAGCACGTCGTACCACGCCAACGGGAGGGCGTGCTCGGCACGGAGGGTGGCGTCCATGTCGGCGGTCAGCCGCTGGTGGACCTCGAGGAGCGCCCGCCACGCGACGAGCGCTCGATCACTGAGACCCATACGGGAATACGTTCGGAGTCATGATAGTTACAATTGTAACAATACGCGTTCTTTGGAGACAACATGCCCGCCATCACCGTCGACAACACCCTTGCGCTACCGCGTATCCCCGTCCCCGGACCCACCGCCACCGCGCGCCGAGTCAAGTCGGTCACCACCGCACCACGGGGCTTCGAGGGAGAAGGATTCCCGGTTCGCCGCGCCTTTGCCGGCGTCGACCTCGCCGATCTCGACCCGTTCATCCACCTCGACCAGATGGGCGAGGTCGAATACGCTCCCGGCGAACCCAAAGGCACCCCGTGGCACCCGCACCGCGGCTTCGAGACGGTGACATACATGATCGACGGAATCATGGAGCACCAGGACTCCGAAGGCGGCGGCGGGGTCATCACCAACGGCGACACCCAGTGGATGACCGCCGGATCGGGCCTGCTCCACATCGAAACGCCACCCGAGCACCTCGTGATGTCCGGCGGGCTGTTCCACGGTTTCCAGCTGTGGGTGAACCTTCCTTCTGCGGACAAGTTCATCGCCCCCCGCTATCAGGACCTCTCCGCCGAGTCGGTGGGCCTGCTTACCAGTGAGGACGGTGGAACCCTCCTCCGGCTGATCGCCGGTGACGTGGCCGGCCACAACGGCCCCGGATCCACGCACACTCCGATGGCGATGATCCATGCCACTCTCGCTCCAGGCGCCGAGCTGAGACTCCCGTGGCGGCCCGACTTCAATGCTCTCGCCTACGTCCTCAATGGCGCCGGCACGTTGGGCGAAGAGGCACACGTGGGGATGGGGCAACTTGGGGTGTTCGGCCCCGGCGACGTCGTCGTGATCCGCGCCAGCGAGGCACAGGAGAGCCGCAGCCCGGAGCTCGACGTGCTCCTTCTCGGTGGTCTCCCGATTCGGGAACCGGTGGCGTGGGCCGGTCCGTTCGTCATGAACACGCGGGCCGAGCTCGCCCAGGCGTATGAGGATTTCCAGGCCGGCCGCCTCGGCCGCATCCCGGCGGAGCGTGCCTGATGGCGATCCGCACGACCGGCATCAACCATCCGGCTCTGGTCGGACGCAACTATGAGGAGACCCTCCACTTCTACACGGAGGTGCTCGGGATGCGCCTCGTGCTCGAGCAGCCGAACCTCGACGACGCCGGCCAGGTACACCTCTTCTTCGAGGCGGGGCCGGGGCAGTTCATCGCCTACTTCGTACCGAAACAAGGTTCGCTGCCCGAGACGCCACGGCGGCGGCAGCTCGGCTCAATGCTTCACCTGGCGCTGAATCTCGACGTGTCGGTCGAGGAGGCGATGGCGACACTCGACAAGCACGGCGTCGCCTACAAGGGTCCGATCGATCGCGGCTACGAGCGGAGTCTCTACTTTCGCGACCCGAACGGCGCCGTCATCGAGCTCCTGTCATGGCTCATCCCGCTGCCCGCCGACGCCGACGAGGGCGACATCATCCTCGCCGCCCAGGAGCGCCGCCGAGCTCGAGGGGCGGAGTTCATCGAGCTCGAGGACGCGGAGGCGGTCATCAGTCGCCTGCCGGTCTCGGCCGACGACTCGTGAAGCATCGACGCTGCGAGCCGCCTACACCTTCTCCAGCGGCGCCCAGGCCAGCAGCAGGCGCTTCTTTCCGTGGGCGGTGAACTCGACGAAGGCCTCGGCACGATCGCCCTCTCCGGTGATGTCCGCGACGACCCCGTCGCCCCAGTGGGCGTGGCGGACCCGATCGCCGCGGCCGATCTCGTCGCCCTCGACCCGTTGTTGCGGGCCGGCGGCAAGCTCCACGCGGCTGCGTTTCTTCCGGGTCGCCTGCTCCGTGAGGTGGTCGGGAATCTCGCGCAGGAAGCGGCTGGGCGGGTTGAAGCTGTTGCCGCCCCACAGGTTGCGACTCCACGCCCGGGTGAGATAGAGAGACTCCTCGGCCCTGGTGATACCGACGTAGGCCAGCCGGCGCTCTTCCTCGAGCTCCACCGGATCGCCCAGGGAGCGCATGTGGGGGAAGACCCCGTCTTCGAGCCCGGCGATGAACACCACCGGAAACTCGAGGCCCTTGGCGTTGTGCAGGGTCATCAGCGTGACGACGTCGGTGTCTTCGTAGCTGTCCATGTCGGTGACGAGGCTGATCGACTCGAGGAATTCGTTGAGCCGGGCCATGCCGTCCATCTCGGTCCAGTCGGCGAGCCCGACGGCGGCCGGGCCGGTCTCCTCGAAGTCGGCGGCGGCGGACAGGAGCTCCTTGAGGTTCTCCTCGCGGCCCATCGCCTCGATGCTCCGCTCGGACCGCACCCAGTCCATGTAGCCGGACATCTCGAGAACCGCCTCGAGCGCCGCCGACGGGCCATCGGTTGCCGCGGCCGCCAGGTGATCGTAGAGGCCGACGAACTCCGCGATCGCCTTCTGCGCTCGGGTACTGAGCCGATCGTTCTGATCGGCTTCCCTGAGCCCTTCTAAGAGCGTGATCCCGTTCTGTTCGACATATCGATCGACGTGGGCGACGCTCGTGTCGCCGATCGACCGTTTCGGCGTGTTGACGATCCGCTTCAGCGACACGACGTCGTCCGGGTTCACCAGCACCCGCAGATAGGCGAGCGCATCCTTCACCTCGCGGCGGTCGTAGTACTTCAAGCCGCCGACAACCTGATACGGGATGGCGTATTTGACGAACAGCTCCTCAATCACCCGGCTCTGGGCGTTGGTGCGGTAGAACACCGCGATGTCGGAGAGTCGCCGCCCCGCCTTCTCGAGGGTGCCAACCTCCTCGGCGATGTAGGCGGCTTCATCGTGCTCATCCTGCGCCTCGTACGTCCTGACCCGGTCACCGTGCCCGGTGTCGGTCCAGAGCCGTTTTGGGGCACGGCCGGTGTTGTTGGAGATCACCGAGTTGGCCGCTTCGAGGATCGTTTGCGTCGATCGATAGTTCTGCTCGAGAAGGATGATGCGGGCGTCGGGAAAGTCCTTCTCGAACTCGTTGATGTTGCGAATGTCGGCGCCGCGAAACCGGTAGATCGACTGGTCGGAGTCGCCGACGACGCACAAGTTGCGATGAGTATCGGTCAGGAGCCGTACCAGCATGTACTGGGCGTGGTTGGTGTCCTGGTACTCGTCCACCAGCACGTACTGGAAGCGCTGTTGGTAGTGGCCGAGCACGTCCGGGTAGGCCTGAAGCAGCTCGACGGTCACCATCAGCATGTCGTCGAAGTCCATAGCCGAGGCCTCGACGAGGCGCTGCTGATAGAGCCGGTAGACATCGGCGACTTTCTCGTGATAGAAGCCGGCGTCGTTGTGCGCGAAGCTCTCGAAATCGATCAGCTCGTTCTTTGCCGCCGAGATCGCCGCTCGTATGTTCCGCGGCGGAAATCGCTTCGGATCCAAGTCGAGATCCTTGACGCACAGCGTGATCAACCGCAGCGAGTCGGCCTGGTCGTAAATGGAGAACGACGACCGATACCCGAGCCGGTGCGCCTCCCGCCGCAGAATACGCGAACAGCTGGAGTGGAAGGTCGACACCCACATGTCACGAACGACCCCCCCGACTAGCGCCCCGACACGCTCTTTCATCTCTGCCGCCGCTTTGTTGGTGAACGTGATGGCCAGAATCGCGAACGGCGACACCCCGTGATCTTCGATGAGATGGGCCACCCGCCGGGTCAGCACCCTGGTCTTGCCCGAGCCGGCACCGGCCACGACGAGCACGGGACCGTCGATGGCGGCGACAGCTTCGCGCTGGGCAGGATTGAGATCATCGAGGAGGAGGGAGTCCGGCATGGTGGCCGATTATACGGGGCACGGCCGCACCGAGTTACACCGGCGTAGTTTCAGCTAGTCGAGGCGAGCATGGCTCGCAACGTCTCTGCCAGGGCCCCCTCACGGAAGTCGGCCTTGTCGAAGAAGACATCAACGCCGGCCGCTTTGGACCGGGCCTTGTCGTCCTCACTGGCGACGCCGGACAACATCACAACGGGTACGTTGATGCCGCGCTCGCGAACCTCGGTGACGAGCTGAGCCCCATCCTGCTGGGGCATCGAGAAGTCAACAACGAGCGCATCCACTTCGTTGCTGGCCAGGATGTCGAGAGCCTCGGCCGCGCTCGAAGCGACCGAGGTCACAAAGCCGCTGGATGCCAGGGCCCCCGACACCACGGCGCGCGCTCCGATGGAATCGTCGACGACGAGCACGCGGGCGTCGGGCTTGTCTTCCGCCTGCACGGATCGGGTTCTCGAGACGAGGGCGGCCGCGTCGAGAACCAGCACAACCTCGCCGCCCCCGAGGAGAGCAGCTCCCGTGATGTGCGAGGGGCCGGCCAGCAGCGGTCCCAGCTCTTTGGCGGCCACCTCACGAATCCCGTGAACGTTTCGCACGGCGATGGCCACCGAGCCAATCCGATGCGATATCACCAGGATGTGCTTGGGAGCCAGATCATCTGTCGCACCGACGAGCTCCCCCAGCGGCGAGACCGGCAACCGTTGGCCGGCCCACTCGAGCATCGGCTGCCCGCCGCTTGAATCGATGGCCGCGCCCTCGATGGTCAGAACCTCTTCCACAACCGCTTCCGGAATCCCCCACTGCATCCCGGCGCTCTCGAAGATCATCACCCTCTGCAAAGCCCGCGACGTTGGGACGGTCATGGTCACGGTCGTCCCCTGGCCCAGCGTCGACTCCAACCGAACCCGTCCGAAGAGTGATTCAACGGCCTCGGATACCGAGGAAAGGCCTTTGTCGCTGCCGCCCAAGTCCGGTAGGCCACCGGTGGAGAAACCGGGGTTGAAGAGCGCATCGTTGAGCTTGGAGGGATCGGCGGCTTCTTCGGCCGTGAGCATGCCGTTGTCAATTGCCACCCGTCGCACCGAATCCCAATCGATGCCATTGCCGTCGTCGGATACCACGAGCTCGGCGCGGCGATCTTTGATGATCGCAGAAAGCGAGATCGAGCCGGTTGGTGCCTTGCCGGCCTTCTGGCGCGCCTCTGCGGACTCAATGCCGTGCGTGATGCAATTCACGACGAGCTGGCGCAGCGGGTCGGCGATCTTGTCGAGCACCTGCCTGTCGACGACGACCTCGGTGTCTCCCACGATCTCGAAGCGGACCTCTTTGTCGAGTTTCTTGGCAACGAACCGAACCAGCTGGGGCAATGTGTTCGTCATCGAGGACAGCGGAACTGCGGCCAGCTGCATGGCGTCGTGCTCCAGCTCGTTGGCAGCCTGGAGGATCGCGCCGAAGGCGGCTTCGAGGGCCTCGAGGTCATCGGAGTTGCGGACCGATTTGATCCGACCGTCGGTCGCTTCGAGGTCAATGCGAATCCGCGCCACGAGATTGATGAGCCGGTACATTCGTCCTGCGCTCACCGGCAGCGTCTCGACGCTCGCCCAACTCTCGACCGCCCCGAGCAGCCCGCCGAGATCGGCAGTGATAGAAGCCGCCGCCGGGGCTTCCATCGAGATCGGCTGGAGCTCGGGGAGCGGCACATCCGGAACCTTGGGACGACGGGGACGCACATACTCGTGAAGGAACTCGTCGGGCCCCCCCGGCCCCGATTCATGAGCACCATCGGCCGCCGATGACGGGCGGCTCACGACCGGGGTGGCCGTTTCCGACGTCTGCGGGTTGATGCGGGGACGGCGCGCGGCCTCCTCAGCAGAAGTGTCGCCCGCCTCCGCGACGGCCTCCGCAGCCGCCTCCCCAGCCAGCTCGGGAGCATCGACGGCCTCGACGGCGCGCAACTTGGGCTTGGCAGCCGGAGACGCCGCGCCCACGGCCTCGTCGAGCCGGCGCATCGCTTCTACCAGATCCGGGGTCCCGGCTTCGGGATCACCGGTACCGGCATCCGTGAGAACGCGAGCCACTGCGACAATGCCCTCGCCGATCTCCGTACTGGCGGTCAGATCCTCGGACTGCACTCGGCGCCACAGCATCTCGAGCTGTTGGCCGGCCACGGAGATCGCGTCGTATCCCATGACTCGTCCGGTGCCTTTGATCGTGTGGCCCTCGCGGAGCATGGTGTTGACGATGTCCGGGTCGATCGTGCCACTGATCATGGCCTCTCCACCCTCGACGAGCCGCGCCGAGCGCTCTTCGAGCTCGGACATGAACATCGCCTGCAACTCTGGATCATCAGTCCAGGTCACGATTCACCTCGGAGGAGTTCTTCCAAATGCCTGCAGGGGAGATATCGACGGAAACCCAATCCAGCTGTAGGAGTGTCTAGATACCGGTCGTGCCACGCTCACGGGGAACTGCGAACGCGACCGAGACGCGTGGTGCGAGGTGCGTGATACGGGATCCGATTTCACTATTCCCACTCGATCGTTGCGGGGGGTTTGCTCGATATGTCGTAGGCGACCCGGTTGATGCCGGGGACCTCGTTGATCACCCGGGACGAGATTCTTGCGAGCACCTCGTAGGGTAGCCGGGCCCAGTCGGCGGTCATGGCGTCGTCCGACGTCACCGCCCGCAGGATCAACGGATAGGCATACGTGCGCCCGTCTCCTTGAACGCCCACCGATCGAATCGCCGGCAAAACACCGAAGGTCTGCCACAGCTCCCGGTAGAGCCCGGCCCGCCGAATCTCCTCGAGCACGACGGCGTCTGCGGCCCTGAGGATGTCGAGACGCTCCCGGGTGACCTCGCCGATGATCCGGACTGCCAACCCGGGGCCCGGGAATGGTTGCCGCCACACGATCTCCTCGGGAAGCCCGAGTTCGGCGCCGATGGCACGCACCTCGTCCTTGAACAGGTCCCGCAGCGGTTCGACCAGGTCCAAATCCATGTCGTCGGGCAAACCACCAACGTTGTGATGGCTCTTGATCTTGGCCGCGTCCTTGGTACCGGACTCGATCACATCGGGATACAGCGTGCCCTGCACCAGGAAGCGAGCGTCCTGGAGGCCGGCGGCGACCTCCTCGAAGACCCGGATGAAGGTTTCTCCGATGATCTTGCGCTTCTGCTCGGGATCGGTGACCCCCGCCAGTGCGTCGATGAAGCGGTCCGAGGCGTCGACGTGGATGAGATTCATGTGAAAGGCGCGGCGAAAGGTGTCCTCGACCTGGGCTCCCTCGTTGTGGCGCATCAGCCCGTGATCGACGAAGACGCATACGAGCTGATCTCCGATTGCTTTGTGAACCATGGCGGCCGCGACCGACGAGTCCACTCCCCCCGACAGACCACAAATCACCTTGCCGTCGCCCACCGCAGACCGTACCGCCGCTACCGACTGCTCGATGATTCCGACGTGGGTCCAACTCGGCCGGGCCCCCGCCACGTCGTAGAGGAATCGTTTGATGATGTCTTGTCCGAACTCGGTGTGCGCCACCTCGGGATGGAACTGCACGCCAAAGAGTCGACGCTCCGTGTCTTCCATTGCCGCCACCGGCGAGTCGGCGGTACTCGCCGTCACCACAAAGCCGGCCGGAGGGGCCGCCACCGCATCCTGGTGGCTCATCCAGACAACCTGGTCGTCCGGCAGGTCCCTGAAGAGAGCCCCGGAGACGGCAGCATGCATCTCGGCCCGGCCGTACTCGGCGATGTCGTTGGCGACCACGGTGCCCCCGAGGGCGTGGGCCATGGCCTGATGTCCATAGCAAATCCCGAGAGTCGGGATCCCCAGCGCGAGGACGTCCGGATCCAGGTCATACGCGTCCTCGGCATACACGGAAGCGGGCCCACCACTCAGTATCAGCGCCGTCGGATTGTGGGCTTTGACTTCGGCAGCCGTGATGTCGCGGCGGACTATCTCCGAGTAGACGCTGGCCTCGCGCACGCGCCGGGCGATCAGCTGGGCATACTGAGCGCCGAAGTCGACGACGAGCACCTTGTCGAAATCTCCACCCGAAGCTTGGCCCGAGGTGCTGGGTGTGGTCATGAAGCCGGCCGCGAGCTGTGGCCCATTCCGACACCCTGGGTCTGTTGGAGCCGCTTGCCTTCGGTTTGCAGGGCGGGGGCCACCATCACCTCGGCCTTCTGGAACTCTTTGACGTCGGCATAGCCGGTCGTCGCCATCGATACGCGCAGGGCGCCGAACAGGTTGCGCCGCCCGTCGTTCTCGTATGCGGGGCCCTTGAGGATCTCCGCCAGCGTTCCGAGCCGGCCCGTCTGCACACGGGTTCCCCGCGGCAGCGTGGGGTGAAAGGTCGCCATACCCCAGTGATAGCCCTGGGCGGGCGCTTCTTCTGCCGCCGTGATCGGCGAGCCGAGCATCACGGCGTCCGCACCGCACGCGATCGCCTTGGCCACGTCGCCGCCGGTGCGCATGCCACCGTCGGCGATGATGTGGACGTAGCGGCCGGCCTCTTCGAGGTAGCGGGTGCGCGCCCCGGCCGCATCGGCGATGGCGGTCGCTTGGGGCACGCCGATACCGAGAACGCCGCGCGACGTGCAGGCGGCGCCCGGCCCGACGCCGACGAGCACGCCGACGGCCCCAGTGCGCATGATGTGGAGCGCTCCGGCAAAAGAGGCCACGCCGCCAGCGATCACGGGCACATCGAGGGCAGCGATGAACTTGAAGAGGTCGAGCGGCTCGACACGACTCGATACGTGCTCCGCCGACACCACCGTGCCCTGGATCACCAAGATGTCGAGCCCCGCTTCGAGCGCCGGCCTGTGGAGGGCTTCGACATGCTGCGGCGTGAGGCTCGCCGCCGTGATCACGCCGCCTGCCTTGACTTCTTCGACGCGGCGGCCGATGAGGTCGGGCTTCACGGGCTCCTGGTAGACCTTCTGGATCGTACGAGTTGCCTCGTCATGGGGAGCGGCCGCGATTTCGGCGTAGACCGGCATCGGGTCCTCGTAGCGGGTCCACAGGCCTTCGAGATTGAGGACGGCAAGCCCGCCGAGGCGGCCGATCTCGATGGCGGTGCGGGGGCTCACGGCCGAGTCCATGGCTGAGGCCATCATCGGGAGCTCGAACTTGTAGGCGTCCAGTTGCCATGACAGATCGACGTCGTGCGGGTCCCGGGTCCGCCGTGATGGGACGATGGCTATGTCGTCGAAACCCCAAGCCCGCCGACCCGATTTCGCAATACCAATCTCGATCTCCACGAAGGCCCCTTCAGATTCGCCAGCTGCAGCGCAGGGTACCAGCGATAAGAGCGGGCAGAATGTGTCGAGCCACGAGAGACGTTGGTCCCGCGCCTCTGCTGCCCCCCTCCCCCTCCTCCGTCGGGGACTCCCCCCAAACGTTTCCCGACTCCGTCGTCAAACGGGGGGAGAGACAAGACTGTCTCCTCCCCCGCGAGCGTCAGCGAGCGTTGGGGGCGAGGGGGGTTTGGGTGAGGCCGCGCCGTCCGGGAGCCTTGCCGTCCTGCCGATAGCCAAACGTCCCGAGTTGGTGGCCGGCGAGGCAGGAGCCGGACGGAGGGGCAGCTGAGGCGCGGCGGTGTTACCCCCGCGTCGACTCCAGAGCCTGACTCAGGTCGCTCCAGAGGTCCTCGACGTCCTCGCAGCCAACGCTGAAGCGGATGAGGGTCGGCGGGATCGTCTCTTGGCCCGGTATGACGGCCCGGCGCTCCATGGTCGACTCGATACCGCCGAGGCTGGTGGCGTGGTTGATCAGCTCGGCCTTCTCGCAAACGGCGCCGGCTCGCTCCCCCGGCCCGGTGGTCTCGAAGCTCATCATCGCTCCGAACCCGTTCATGAACCGCTGCGCCGCCTCATGGGTGTCGTGGCTCTCCAGACCGGGATAGCGAACCCGGCTGATCTCGGGATGGGCCTCGAGGCGTTTCGCCAGGATCATGGCGTTGTGCTGGGCCCGCTCCATCCGCAGGCTGAGGGTGCGGGCGCCCCGGGTTGCCAGGAATGCCTCCATCGCTCCGATGATGGCTCCGGTCAGCTTGCGGCGCTCGGCCAGCTCGTCGTACAGATCGACCTGACGAGTCACCAACAACCCCCCGAGCAGATCGGAGTGACCGCCGATGAACTTCGTCGCCGAATGCATCACGATGTCGGCCCCTAGTGCCAGGGGCTGTTGCACCAGCGGCGTGGCAAAGGTCGAGTCGACCGCGACCAGCGTGCCCGACTTGCGGGGGGCCCCACATATTGCCGGGAGATCAGCCACCGTAATGAGCGGGTTCGCCGGCGATTCGAGCCAGAGGAGGTCGGCGGTCGATGCCGCCGCCATCCAGGCGTCGGTATCGGCGAGATCGAGACGGAGCACCGTCCAGCGGCCCTGCTCCTCACCTTCGACGCACAGCCCGGCGACGCCGTGATAAGGATCCTCGGGAACTGCGAGCACCGCCCCTACCGGCAAGCGGTGAAGTACCGCAGCCACCGCCGCCATGCCCGACGAGAACGCCAGTGCGGCACCGCCTTCGAGGCCACCGATCAGCTCTTCGAGCGCCTCGGCCGTTGTCGTGCCGTCGCCCCGCGAGTAGATGCGCTCGCTCGGGAGGTAGAAGTTGGAAGCGAGGACCGGGGCAACGTTGAGCGGCTCGCCGGGTCGACGCGCACGGGCTCCGGCAACAACCCATGATGACGGTGAGATCTTGTCCATCGGCGCAAGCTAGCCGCTCCCGCAAGATGCAGCCGCCAAACAAGATCCGAGGCTGTAATAGGCTCCTTCGATGGTGGCTGCCGGCTTCTTCTTCTTCATTGCGCTTCTGGGCTTCCTCACCGCGCTCAACACGTTGCGCCACTCGGCGCCGGATGTGCCGCCGCTGCGCCGGCCCTTGTGGATCCCGATGTTGCTCACGGCCGAGCTGGTCCCGCTGCGGGTGCTCACCCGGATCATCAGCGGCGGACTGCTCATCTGGGCCGGGGCGCTCGACCACCGGGCCGGTCGGATCGCCCTCTGGCTCACCCTGGCGACGTGGGGGGTCTACGTGCTGCTGGTCCGTCGTTCACTACAGACCGGGGCTGTGATGCGAGCGGCGCTGGCCGAGGCCGGAATCTCTACCAACGGCTTCGTCGAGATCGACTGGCGGCGAGCGTTGCTCGCGTGGCCGTGGCGCGTGCCGAGCAACGTCGAACGGCTCGAAGACATCGAATACGCGCCGGGACTGCACCTGGACGTGTATCGCGCTCGCCACGGAACCCCGGCGCATGCCCCAATTCTGCTCCAGGTCCACGGCGGCGGCTGGCGGGGCGGCAATCGGCGGCAGCAAGCCCGCCCGCTGATGGATCGCCTGGCGGCCCGCGGCTGGATCTGCGCCTCGATCACGTACCCCCTGTCTCCGGCCGCCACGTTTCCCGAGCACCTCGTAGCCGTCAAGCGGGCGATTGTCTGGCTGAAACGCGAGGCGCCGCGCCGCGGGGGTGATCCCGATTCGATCATCGTCACCGGCGGCTCGGCCGGCGGCCACCTGGCGGCGCTGGCCGCACTCACGCCGAGCGATGACTCATACCAGCCGGGCTTCGAGGGTGAAGACACGAGCGTCGCCGGCGTCGTTACTCTCTATGGAATATACGACTTCCTCAATCGCAACCGGACCCGGGACGGCTGGCCTCTGATTCCGAACGTCGTCATGAAGGCGCGTCCCGAGGATGCTCCCGCGGCCTACCGGGCAGCCTCTCCTCTCGACCGGGTGACCCCGGCAGCGCCACCATGGTTGCTGATCCATGGCGCCCAGGACGCCGTCGTCCCTCCCCATGAGTCGCGCCAGTTCTACGCCGCCCTAGCGGACGTCTCCGATTCGCTCGTGGTCTATGCCGAGCTTCCCGGGGCGACCCACACGTTCGACATCGTCCACTCGATCCGGACCCACATCACAATCTCGGGCATTGCCCGCTTCGCCGAGCACGTGGTCAGCCGCGACGAGGAGACCGCCAGGTAGGCACTGCGATCCCTGCGGGGCTCACGGAGCGGAGAGGCCCGTGACCTTGCGGATCTCCTCCTGGAAGCCTTCGGCCCGGGTGCGAGCATCGAGTGCCCCCTTCTGCATGAGCCGAGCCACCTCACCATCTTCGAGCTGTTGATAGGCGCGGCGCACCGGGGCCAGCTTGGCAGCGACGGACTCGGCCACCGCGTCCTTGAAGGCGCCGTACCCGGAATCGGCATATTCCGCCGCCAGATCATCGATCGCTCGCCCGGTGCACCCCGACATGATCTCGAGGAGGTTCGAGATGCCGGGCTTGGCGTTCCAGTCGTAGCGCACCGTGGGCTCCGAATCGGTGACTGCGGATTTGATCTTCTTCCGGATCACATCGGGCGAATCGAGGATCAGGACCCGGCTCTTCTCGTTGGGATCCGTCTTCGACATCTTGGACGTCGGGTCGCTGAGCGACATGACACGAGCCGACTTCTCCGGGATCAAGGCATCGGGTATCGGGAAGACATCCCCGAACCGATTGTTGAACCGCTCCGCCAGGTCACGGGTCATTTCGAGATGCTGGCGCTGGTCGTCGCCGACCGGAACCAGGTTGGCCCGGTACAGCAGGATATCCGCCGCCATCAGCACCGGATAGGAGTACAGGCCGAGATTGGCACCGGCTGCCTCGGCCTTCTCCTTGAATTGGGTCATGCGGTTGAGCACGCCCGTGGGCGTCATGGTCCCGAGAATCCACGACAGCTCGGCGTGCTGCGGCACCTGGCTCTGAAAGTAGAACAGCGAACGGCCCGGATCGATGCCGCACGCCATGAGCACCTTGGCGGCTTCGAGCCGCTCTCTCTGGTATTCGGCCGGGTCGTAGCTGACCGTGATGGCATGGAGGTCGACGACGCAGTAGACCGTGTCGTACTCGTCCTGCAGGTTCACCCAGTTGACCAGAGCACCGAGATAGTTTCCGATGTGAACGTTCCCGGTTGGCTGGAGACCGGAAAACACAGTCTGGCGATCACTCATGTTCTGCTTCTCATTCTCTCGGGGAGGTCATGGCCAAAGAGAAACGCCGGGGCCATGACCTCCGGCGTTCTGTAGACGTTGCGGCGCGCGGAGAGTCCTCAGCTGCGCCACCACCAACGTCCGGTCGTATTCATGACGGCGAGGTTAGCAGCGGCGCCGGAGCCCAACGAGACGGCCGGCTCCGGCCGCCACCTTGACGGATTTCGCGCTCCCGTCCATACTCCGGGGCAATGGAGCACAGCTACCGCATCATTATTCCGTAGGCGCACCGCCCCGACCGGGGCGTGTGTGCCGTTCGCCCTCCGCCCGGAGGGTTTTTTTCTGCCCCAACACCGAGTTACCCGAGAGAGCTATGAACCAACAATCTGTTGAGGTCTACGACACCACGTTGCGCGACGGAACGCAGCAGGAGGGCATCTCGCTCACGGCCAACGACAAGCTCGTCGTGGCCCGCCTCCTCGACGATCTCGGCGTTGCCTACGTGGAGGGCGGCTGGCCCGGTGCCAACCCCAAGGACGATGAGTTCTTCGAACGGGCCAAGACCGAACTCGACCTGCAGCACGCCGCCCTCACCGCCTTCGGCTCGACGCGCCGCAAGGATGCGCGACCCGAGGAGGATGAGCAACTGGCAGCTCTGCTGGCGGCCGGCACCGACGTCATCTGCCTGGTCGGCAAGTCGTGGGACTACCACGTCGAGCATGCCCTCCGCACCACGCCGACCGAAGCGGTGCAAATGGTCGCCGACTCGATCGAGTACCTGCGGAGCCAGGGCCGGCGCGTCTTCTTCGACGCCGAGCACTTCTTCGACGGATACCGCACGAACCCCGATTTCGCCCTCGCCGTGTTGCAGTCGGCTCACGACGCCGGAGCGGAGCGCCTCGTGCTGTGCGACACCAACGGTGGCGTCCTCGCCCACGACGTGCAGCGGATCGTCGGCGAGGTGGCGGCGACTCTCGGTGATGCCACCCTCGGCTGCCACTTCCACAACGACTCCGGGATGGCCGTAGCCAACTCGATCACGGCCGTGCTCGAAGGCGTCCACCAGGTTCAGGGTTGCATCAATGGATACGGCGAGCGCACCGGCAACGCCGACCTCTGCTCGCTCATCCCCAACCTCGGCCTCAAGATGGGCTTCGAGACGATACCCAAGGACCGGTTCGAGAGACTCACCACCGTCTCGCACCACATCGCCGAAGTCATCAATCTCACACTCGACCCCCATCTCCCCTACGTGGGTAACTCGGCATTCACCCACAAGGCCGGTCTCCACACGTCCGCCCTCGCCAGGCGCCCGGACGCCTACGAGCACATGAGCCCGTCGCAGGTGGGCAACCACACCCGCGTGGTCGTTTCCGAGCTCGCCGGCCGCTCTACGGTCCTCGCCAAGGCAGAAGCGCACGGCTTCGAGCTGACCGCCGAGCAAGCCCAGAGCGTGGTCGACAGGGTCAAGGATCTCGAACACCTCGGGTACCACTTCGAGGCGGCGGACGGCTCCTTCGAGCTGCTGCTGCGAGAAGCCCTGGGCTGGAAGCAGGACTTCTTCGAGCTGGAGTCGTACCGCGTCTTCGTCGAGCATCGCGCCGCTGAAGTCCTGGCGGAGGCGACCGTGAAAGTATTCGTCGGAGACGAGAGGATCGTGACAACGCGCGAGGGCGACGGCCCGGTGAGTGCCCTGGACCGTGCCCTCCGGGCGGCGTTGATCAGCTCCTATCCCGAGGTGGCATCGATCAAGCTGATCGACTACCGGGTGCGCGACCTCGACTCCAGCGACGGCACCAGCGCCCGGGTTCGGGTACTGGCAGAGCACAGCAACGGGGACGATTCGTGGGGAACGGTCGGCGTGCACCCCAACATCATCGATGCCTCGTGGAAAGCCGTTGTCGAGGGGATCGTGTTCGGGCTGATCCTGACGCGGGGCGCCGACAACGGCGGCTAGCACCCGGCCGGAGCCGCAACGCCGGCTATTCGATCGTCTCGCCGAGGCGGTCGAGCAGCTCTTCGAACCGGCGCTTCAGCTCATTGAGCTCCGCGGCCAGGTTGGTCGGAGGCGCCGTAAGTTCCCCCGTCGCATCGATGGAAGGCTCCACGCCTCCCGAGAATTCCGGTTCTGCGGGTTCCGCGGCTCGTGGCTCGCTGCCGGGTTCCTCTGCGTCGCCGGCGGCACCCGTCAGCAGCTCCCGGTAACGGGACTCCTTCTGGCCGGGTCGGCGCTCCAGACGCTGGACGAGTTGCCGCCCGGCCAAACCGACGAGGACCTCCTCGAGCTGCGGCAAGCTGGTGAACTCCACATACCGGCCCGTGCGCTGCCGCAACTCACCCGGCGTCTGCGGGCCGCGGAGCATGAGGACCGCAAGCAACGCCGCCTCCTGCCGGCTCGCCTCCAGTTCCTCGTCGAGCGCCTGGCGGTACTTCACCACGCGGTCGCCGGGCCGATGCACCATCTTGGCCAGCCCATCGTCGGCCAGACCCCGTAGGATCAGCTCGACCTCATCCTCGGTGAACTCGACGACCGGGCTTCGGTTCGAGACCTGATTGCATGCCACAACCACCGCGTTGAGCGACATCGGGTAGTTGGCCGGCGTCGTCATCGCCTTCTCGATCATCACCCCGAGGACCCGACCCTGCTCAAAGCTCAGCTTCATCTCAGAGACCTTGATCGACGCTCGGGTTCCGCAGCTCCTCGATATCTTGGTGGCGATGCTTGATGATCGAGAGAATGCCCTTGTGCGGCAGGATGTAGAACTGGTCGGCCTTGACCCCTGCCACCACCCTGTCGGCGATGTCGTCGGCGGTGAGGCGCCCCCGTTCCGCGAGCTTCAGCATCATGGGGCGCACCGCTTCGGCCACCTTGCCAACCGGCGACTCCGCGCCGGGTCGGTAGCGGTCGGCTTCGAAGATCCGGGTCTGCACCCACGCCGGCGCCAGCACCGAGACGCCGACTGTTGATTCGAGAAGCTCCAGCTCGTAGAAGAGCGACTCGGAGAGGGCGATGACGCCGAACTTGGCGGCGTTGTAGGCGCTCATCCCCGGCTGGGTGAGCATCCCGGCGACGGAGGCGGTATTGACGATATGCCCGTCGCCGTGCTCCACCAGGTGGGGCAGGAAGGCCTTCACGCCGTGGACCACGCCCATCAGGTCGACGTCGATCACCCACTGCCAGTCGGAGACGCTCATTTCGAGCATCCCCCCGAATCCGGCGACTCCGGCGTTGTTGCACACGACGTTGACTCGCCCATAGTGGCCGATCGCGGCCGCCGCCAGGGC
>JBFISZ010000032.1:0-18011 GCA_041608315.1 Acidimicrobiia bacterium
CCGGCCGGCGAGGCCCTGGCTGCTCGCCAGTTCGTCGCGACGGAGTCGGCGGGAGCCGCCCGGCAGATTGCGACATCGTTCGACGAATCGGCGACGGCGGAGGAAGGGACCCTGCTGCGTGAATGGGCCCCGCTGATTCTCGGTCTGCTTCTCCTGATCGTCATCCTCGAATGGTGGGTGGCCTTCGGGAGGCCGCGGCCACGTCTGCGCAGGACCGATCCGGAGGTGGCGTCGTGAGCCTGCAACATCCCTGGTGGCTGCTCGCCCTGCCGCCCCTGCTGCTCGTCGTGTTCCTGGTGGCGCGTTCGGGGCGGCGGGCGGTGCCCGTCGCCCAGCATCGCGTCGCCGTCTGGCTGCGAATGATCGGCGTCACGCTCCTCGTGGTGGCGCTCACCCAGCCGCTGCTGATCATGGGCTCATCACAGCGATCGGTGCTCTTCCTGCTGGACCGCTCGGCCTCCGTCACCGCCGAGGCAAGAGCGGCCCAGGAGGCCTACGTCGTCGCGGCGCTGGCCGCGGCAGGCGCCGAGGACACCGCCGCGGTGGCCGTCTTCGGAAAGGAGCTGCGGCTCGACACCGCGCTTTCGGCGAACCCCGCTTTCGACGAGGTGCGCACCGTCGTCGACTCGAGCTCCACCGATTTGGCGGCGGCCCTGCATGGAGCGGCCGCAGTGTTGCCGACGGAGGGCTCGCGGCGCATCGTGGTGCTCACGGACGCCGTGGAGACGACCGGTAACGCCCGGGCGGCAGCTGCGGCCCTAGCCGACGACGGGCTTGCGGTCGACGTGGTGCAGCTCGACACCGGTCGCGCCTCCGACGCCCTCGTCACCGGGATCGATGCGCCGATCCTCGTGCGCGAAGGAGAATCGGTTCCGGTGACTGTGAAGGTCCAGGCGACGGCGGCCGGACCGGCGACGGTAATCGTGACGGCTGCCGGCCGGACATACGAGGTGGTGACCGAGCTGGCCGTCGGCGCCAACACGGTGCGTTTCGAGATCCCGGCCGGCGCCACCGGCACGCTGCCGATCAAGGCTGAGGTCGTAGCCGGCTTCGACGCCATCGCCGAGAACAACTCGACTGAAGTCATCGTCGAGGTCATCGGGTCCGCCAGTGTCGCCGTCGTCGAAGGCAGGATCGGCGACGGCGCCGAGTTGGCGCGGGCGCTGACGGCAGCCGACATGAAGGTGGCGACACTGGCGGCGATCCCGTCTGCGGCCGAGCTTCTCAACTACGACGCCGTGGTGCTGGTCAATGCGCCCGCACCCGCCGACGCCCAGGCCGCCGACCTCGCCGCCTTCGTAGAGGACTTGGGCCGGGGGCTGTTGGTCGTCGGCGGGGACAACGCGTACGGGCTCGGCGACTACGCGTCTTCGCCGCTGGAGAAGACCCTCCCGGTGTCGAGCAACCCCGACGACCTCATCCGCCGCCAACCGGTCGCAGAGGTCCTGGTGATCGACACCTCCGGCAGCATGGCCGACTGCCACTGTGGCGGCGGGGAACACGATGTGTCGGAACAGGGTGGGGTGAACAAGACCGACATCTCGCGGGCGGGTGCCGGCCTTGCCATCTCGGCGTTGCAGGACTCGGATCGGGTTGGAGTGCTGGCTTTCACCTCGGGAGTCCGCTGGGCGCTACCCCTCGCCACCAAGCCCGACGAAGCCACCGTGGCGACGGCATTGGCCACGTTGACGCCCCAGGGCGACACGGAGATCGCGGTCGCCTTGCGTGAGGCCCTCGATGCGCTGCGTGACGCTCCCGAGGAGATCCGCCACATGGTGCTGTTCACCGACGGCTGGGGCAACGACACGAACCTGCTTCCCATGGCTCAGGAGATCGCCGATGCGGGAATCACACTGTCGGTGCTCGGGACAGGGGAGGGGACTGGAGAGACCTTGCGGCGGGCGGCGGCCCTCGGCGGCGGCCAGTACTACCCGGGGCGCGATCTCGACGCCATTCCCGACATATTCATCGAGGAGACCTTGCGCGTGTCGCGGCCGCTGATCGCCGAGGGACTGTTCTTGCCGACTCTCGGGGCTGTGTCCCAGGTCACCGTTGGTCTCACCGCGGCTCCCCCACTGCGCGGGTACGTGCTGACGAAGACGAAGCCGACGGCGGCGGTGCCGCTCGAGGTGGGCGCCGGCGATCCTCTCTTCGCGACCTGGCAGCGGGGCCTCGGGCGGGCCGCAGTGTGGACGTCCGATGCCACCGTGCGCTGGTCGGCCGATTGGGTCGAGTGGGACGGCTTCGTCGATTTCTGGGGCCGGATGGTGTCCGACGTCTTGCCACCGGGGCGGGACACGCCGCCGTCCGTACGGCTCGACGGGGGAACCCTCGAGATCGGATATCAGGCGGAGGTTCCGCTCGATGCCATCGGCATCGCCACGATCCGCGATTCCGATGGCAACGTGACTGTGGAGCCGCTGCAGCGAACCGATGAAACCACCTTCAGTGCCCGGGTACCGGTTGCGGCAGCCGGCGCCTACTGGGTAGCGGTGCAGGTCGAGGATCCGTCGGGCACGCTGGCGTCCGGTAGTGGCGGGGTCGTTGCCGGCTACGCGGACGAGTTCGCCTTCCGGGACCCTGATCCGGCTCTGGCTGGAGACGTCGCGACAGCCACATCGGGTCGGGTCGATCCGCCGGCGACGGCGGCCTTCGAGGCGGCCCCGGTGCGGGGGGACGCCGCCACCCCATTGTGGCCCTGGCTGGCGGCGCTGGCGCTGGTGCTGTTCCTCGTCGACGTGGCACTGCGCCGCATTGTGGTCGCTCGCGGTGACTTCGAAGTGTGGCGCGAGGCGATGCGACCCCAGGCCAAGCGTCCGGTGGCCGCGCTGGACACGAGTGAGCCGCCGGCGGAACCGCCCTCCGGCGAGGTCCCGCCGACCGCCGGGCCGGCACCGCGTCGGGAGGCACTGCCGGAAGAGGAGACTCTGGCGCAGCTCTTGAGGCGCCGTCGCAAGCGATGAGCGCGGGAGCGCAATTCCTGCGTGGCGTGGAGGTTGAGGAGGCCATTGGCGCCACCATGAGTTTCTTGGCGGCCTGTTCTCCTAGGGTCCCGGCGCGAGCACGATCTCGTCGGGTGCCGGTGCGATCGCCGGCATCGTCTGGCCGCCGAGGTTTCCGGCGTCGCAGAGGTAAGCCACAATGGAGCCTATGACTGCCTACGTGTTCGCGGGTAGAAGCGGCACATACGTCGCCGAAGTAACTGAGCGTGACACCGCAATCAGCCTCGGCAGTGGCGATGTGCCCGTGCTGGCCACGCCCCGCGTCGTGGCCTGGCTCGAAGCCGCCGCGGTGGCTGCGCTCGAGGGTTTGCCGCCAGAGATGACGACGGTCGGTATCCACATCGCGGTGGATCACACCGCCCCCACACTCGTGGGAGCCGAGGTGCGCGCTGAAGCGGAAGTCACCGCGGCTGAGGGACCCCGGATCGAGTTTGCGGTCTCCGCCTATGAGGGTGACCAGATCGTGGCCGGCGGCACCCACACCCGGGTCGTGGTCGACCGGAGGCGATTCATGGCTCGGGCCGGGCTGGAGACGGAGAACTGACCGATTGGCGGGATAGCGCCCAGGCGGCGGCGCCGATTCCCGCGACGATGCCTGCGATGTACCACCAGACGGGACCCCCGCCGAGACTCGGTCGCAACGGTTCGGTCAGGAGGCGGCCCGCGGCGGCCACGATCAGGGCAGTGGCGGCGGCGAGACCGGCCGGAATCCGTCGCCGGCGCGCTACTGCCAGCGTGGCCGCGGCCAGCAGGAATATGGCCGCCGCGTACAGTTCCACCGGGTGACGGCCGATCGTGCTGCCCGGCTGTGTCATCGCCCACGGCAGGTCGGTGGGTGATCCCAAGCACGCTTCCCTAGGGAGACAGCCCAGATGCCACCCGCCGAGAGCGGCCAGAGCGGCCACCGCTGTCGCGTCGGCGACGACAACGATTTCGTCCCGAGCCGCCCAAGCCACCGTCACCATCGCGGCCAGTACGGCCGGCCCGGTGGCGACCCCGCCGCGTACGATCAGTATGTCCATCGGGCTGGTCAGCGGGTTGACCCCGCTGCCGACCATGGCGACCAACCGGCCGACGAATAACCCGACGACGGAGGCTGTCAGCAAGATCTCGCCCAGGTCACGGGTGCAGTCGGCAGCATTACCCCGGGCTGCTTCCCAGCGCAGGGCGACGACTGCGGCGGCGAAGGCCATCGCAGCGGCGAGGAGGAGGGTGAACTCCACTAGGTGCCGTCGGCCCGGACGAGCTCGTCGACCTCGAGCGCCAGAGTGCGTTCGTCGATGACTCCAAAGTGGATCTTGGCTACCGAGGCGTCGGAGTTGACGAAGAAGGTGAGGGGAACGCCCGTCGCGCCGCCGAGGTCGGCAACAACCGAGCCGTCGCTGTCGGCGACATGGCGGATGGCTGCGTCCCCGAAGAACTCTGCGATGAAGCCCTTGGCGTTCTCCGGCGAGTCACGCACGTTGAGCCCAATGAACTCCACGATGTTGCGGTACTCGGAGGAGGCGGCGGCAAGCAACGGTGCCTCCGAACGGCACGGGCCGCACCAGGAAGCCCACACGTTGACCACTGCCGGCCTGCCGGCTTGCCGGATGGATGCGATGATGTCGTCGGTGGAGACCTCGGCGAGGTCGGGAATGGAGCTGGTGTCGACGTTCGTCCCGCACGCGGCGATGACCAGCACCAGTGCCACCAGGGGCCTTCGCAGTTTCATGACCTCCGCTCGAGCACGTCCAACACAGCCGCCGGCTGCGTGCCGCGCTCGGCGAGCACAACGAGCAAATGGTAGATCAGGTCGGCCGCTTCTTCGGCCAGCTCCCCGTGATCGTGGCCGGCGGCGTGATCCTTGGCCGCCAGCAACACCTCGGTCGCTTCCTCGGTGAGTTTGCGAGTCGTGGCATTGACGCCCTGGGACACCAGGTTCGCGGTGTAGGAGCCGGCCGGTTGGTCGGTGACCCGATCCGCGATCACGGCCCAGAGTCCCTCGAGTTGGGCGAATCCCTGCCGGGCGCCGCTGGGGGCAAAACAGGAAGGGGACCCGGTATGACAGGTCGGGCCCTGAGGCCGCGCCGTCACCAGAAGGGCGTCACCGTCGCAGTCGACGGTGATCCCGACGAGGTGCAACAGGTTGCCGCTGGTTGCCCCCTTTTGCCACAGCTCGCGGCGGCTGCGGCTCCAGAAGGTGACCAGCGACTCATCCAGAGTCCGTTGCAGGCTCTCCTGGTTCATGTAGCCGACCATGAGGACGGCTCCGGATCGCTCGTCCTGGACGACTGCCGGGACGAGTCCGGCCTCATCGAACTCCACGGCGGTTGCGTCGAATTCCATTTTCAGAGCCTGACCGCGATGCCGGCCGCGGCCAGGCCGGTCTTGAGCGAGGTCAGGCTGATCTCGTCGCGGTGGAAGATCGATGCGGCCAGGACGGCATCGGCCTCGGCGCCGTTGAGAGCTTGCACACAGTGCTCTATCGAGCCGGCGCCTCCGGAGGCAATGACGGGTACGGTGACCGCAGCCTTGATGGCGCGCAGCAACTCCAGGTCGTAGCCCTCGTAGGTCCCATCGCGATCCATGGAGGTCACCAGGAGCTCCCCGGCACCGCGTCCGGCACCTGCGGCCGCCCAGGCGACGGCATCGCGGCCGGTGCCCGTGCGGCCTCCATGCGAGTACACCTCCCAACCGTCGCCGCGCCGCTTGGCATCGATCGCGAGCACGACACACTGCCGGCCGAAGGCGGCGGCGCACCGGTCGATCAGCGCTGGATCCGCCAGCGCCGCGGTGTTGATCACGACCTTGTCGGCGCCGGCGCGCAGCGTTGCCCGCATGTCGGCCACGGATCGAACGCCGCCGCCGACGGAGAGGGGCACAAAGACGTTGCGGGCCGTGCGGCGCACCACGTCGAGCATGGTGTCGCGGTTGTCGCTCGAAGCGGTGATGTCGAGGAAGCAGATCTCGTCGGCGCCCCCGGCGGCATACCTGGCCGCCAGCTCGACCGGGTCGCCCTCATCCGTCAAGTCGACAAACCGAACGCCTTTCACCACACGGCCCGCGGTCACATCGAGGCAGGGGATCACCCGCTTACGCAGCACGCCGTCCCCGTTCACATTCTGCGATGAAGTTCGCCAGCACCGTCAGGCCGGCGCTGCCGGACCTTTCCGGGTGGAACTGCACGCCGACCCGGTTGCCGCTCCGGGCGGCGGCGGCGAACCGTTCGCCATAATCACTCCAGGCGATGGCGTCGCCGGGTTTGGTCGGCACCGGGGCGTAGCTGTGCACGAAGTAGAACAGCGTCGAGCTGCCGAGGCCGGCGAAGAGCGGGTCGGGAGCGAGGGTGACGTCGTTCCACCCGATGTGGGGGAGGAGCGGGGCCGCGTCCAGCCGGGCGACGTGGCCACCGATGAGTCCCAGGCACGCGGTGTCGTCCTCTGCGGACGTGTCGAAGAACAGCTGAAGACCGACGCAAATGCCGAGGAGGGGGCCCTCCCAGTCACGGAGGGGCGCTATCAGCCCCTGGCTCGCCAGCCGTTCCATGGCGGCTCTAGTGGTGCCGACGCCGGGGAGCACGACCCCGTCACAGCCGGTCAGCCCGCCGGGCGCAGTGACGACTTCGACCGCAGCGCCGTTCTGCTCGAGTCCCCGGGCCACCGACACCAGGTTGCCGGCGCCATGATCGATCACAGCCAGCCGCGTCATGTGGATCCCTTGGTGGAGGGCACTCCATGGCGGTTCCCATCGACAGCGACGGCCGCCCGGATGGCTCGGGCGAGCGCCTTGAAGGCGGCCTCGGCGATGTGGTGGTCGTTGCGGCCACCCGCAGTCACATGGATCGTCATCCCGGCGCCGCGCGCCAGAGACTCGATGGCGTGGGCGATCATCTGGGTGCCGAGTTGCCCGATCCGATCGGTGTCGAATGCCAGGTCGATGACCGCGTACGGTCGGCCGCCCGCATCGACCGCAGCCTGGGCCAGTGCTTCATCCATCGGGATGGCTGCGTTGCCGAACCGCTGGATGCCGGAGCGGTCGCCGAGGGCCTCGGCGATTGCGGTGCCGAGAACGAGAGCCGTGTCCTCGACGGTGTGGTGCTCGTCGACGTGCAGGTCGCCCTGCGCCTCGATGTCGAGGTCGAGCATGCCGTGATGCGCGAAGGATTCGAGCAGGTGGTCGAAGAACCCGACTCCCGTGGCCACGGTTGATTGGCCGGAGCCGTCGAGGTTGACGCTGAGGCGCACCGTGGTTTCTGTGGTCTCGCGCGATACCGATGCCGTGCGGCTCATGGCAGCACCTCCCTGAGAGTCGTGATCAGTCGGTCGTTCTGTTGCCGGCTGCGGACCGTGAACCGCAGATACTCCTCGAGACCGGATTCCTCCGGAAAGGTGCGCACGACCAGGCCGCGCTCCCGCAGTTGGGCGGCGATGACACCGGCCTGCGCGCCAACCTCGCACAGCAAGAAGTTGACCTCCGATGGCAAAACCCGGAACCCGAGTGAACCAAGATCTGCAGCCAGGTTCTGCCGGGCCGCCGCCAGCGTGAGCACGGCGCGCTCGGCCAATTCGGGGCGCTGCAACGCCGCTTCGGCGAGAGCAACGGAGATGCTGGCGATGCTTCCCGGGGGTCGCATCGCGTCGATGCAATCGATGAGCGACGGGTGACCCATGGCGTATCCCACCCGGGCTCCCGCCAGAGCAAAGGCCTTCGACAGGGTGCGCAGTACGATCAGGTTCGAATGCTGCGTGACCTGCTCGGCCCAGTCGGTCCCGGTGAACTCGGCGTAGGCGGCATCGACCACAACGACCCCATCGGTGGCGGCAACAACGGCGTCCACGGCCTCGGGGGTCATGTCGGCGGCCGTCGGGTTGTTGGGCACACACAGCCAGACGAGGTCGGCGGCGCGGGCGGCGCTCACGATGGCGTCGAGCGGAACCTCGAAACTCGGGGCCATCGCCGCCACTTGTTCGAAACGGGCTCCGACCTGGGCACAGGCAATCTGGTAGAGCGGGTAGGTCGGTGTCACGGCCGCAGCTACCTGGCCCGGTTGGAGGAAGGCGCGGGCGGCCAGCAGGATCAGCTCGTCGGCGCCGGCCCCGGGAACGATCTGGTCCGGTTCCAGGCCGTGGCGCGTCGCCGCCGCCCGGCGGATACCGAGGTAGCTCGCACCCGGGTACTCGTTGAGCCCTGAGGCGGCGGCTGCGGCCAACTCCAGCGCCCAGTTGACGGGCCACGGCGTGGTGTTGTGGTCGAACCGGACCACCTCGCTGGGATCGATACCGGCGGCCGCCGCGATCTCGAGTGTGGTCGGCTGCCACTTGTAGCGGGGCACGGTCACGGTGTCTCCTCGAAGCGGATGTCGACGGCCAACTGGTGCGCAGTCAACCCTTCGGCTGCGGCGAGCGTGCTCACAGTCGGCTGAAGGCTGCGGAGACCATCTTGGCTGATGCGCTGAATCTGGCGAAACGAGCCAAAATCCTCGACGCTGAGCGGCCCGCTGGACCGGGCCAGGCCGCCCGTCGGCAGAATGTGGTTGGCCCCTGTGGCGTAGTCGCCTGCCGAATGAGGGGCGAAGTGACCGACGAACACAGATCCGGCCGAGGTCACTGCGCCGGCTATCGCTTCTGCGTCCGCCGTGTGGATACCGAGGTGCTCCGGAGCGAACTCGTTGGCGAAGGCGCAGGCGTCCGCCTCATCGGCGGCCACGACGATAAAGGAGCTCTTCTCGAGCGAAGCGCGGATGATGTCGGCGCGGTCGAGGCGTCGCAGCAAGGTCTCGATCTCGGCCGATACCGCCGTGGCCACGGCCGGGCTGGTGGCGACCAACACGGCGATCGAGTCCGGCCCGTGCTCAGCCTGGCTGATCAGGTCGGCGGCGACGGCCCGGGCCGAGGCGCTCTCGTCGACGATCTCCATGGCCTCGCTGGGCCCGGCCGGAAGGTCGATGGCGCATACGCCTAAGACCTCGAGCTTGGCCGCGGTGACCCAGGCATTGCCCGGGCCCACGATCTTGTCGACGGGGGAGATGGTCTCGGTGCCGTAGGCGAGGGCCCCGATGGCTTGAGCACCCCCCATTGTGTGAACCTCGGTCACACCACCAATGGCGCATGCCGCCAGCACCGTGTCGCTGAGGATGCCGTTGGGGCCGGCCGGGGAGGCGACGGCAACCTCGGCAACTCCGGCGAGCCGGGCGGGGACTGCCGCCATCAGGACGGTTGAGGGGTAAGGAGCGAGCCCACCGGGGGCGTAGATTCCGACTCGCCGCAGCGGCGCCCAGCGCCGTTCCACCTCGACTCCGTCGATCGGGGAGACCGACAGTCCGATCGGACGCTGGTCGCGATGGACACGTCCGATCGCCGCGGCCGCTGCCTCCAGCGCGCCCAGCAGCGTGGGGTCGATGCGGTCGGCGGCGGCGGCCATGTCGACCGCCGTCAGGGTGCCGGTTCCTCGAGCCGGGCCGCCCCCGTACTTCTGATTGGCCTCGCCCAGGGCGGCGTCGCCCCCGTCGCGTATCGCCTCGACGATGGTCCGCGCCTGCCGGCGAATCTGCGGATCGGCTACCGGGTTGCGCCTCGTGAGACGGCGCCGCTCCGCAGCGTCGATGGAGGCGAGGTCGATCGTGCGCATCATCGGGCCCTACAGCAGGAGCTGCTCGATGGGGAGCACGAGGATGCCGGTGGCTCCGGCGGCTTTCAATTGGGGGATCACGTCCCACACCGCGCTGGTATCGACGACGGAGTGGACAGCCACCATCGTGGGATCCGCCAGGGGCACGATCGAGGGGGCATCGAAGCCCGGGATCAACGACCGGATTTCGCCGACCGCATTCACCGGGGCGTTCATCAGCACGTACTTCTTGCGCCGCGCCGCGACGACCGACGTGATCATCGTGACTGCCTGGTCGACTTCGGTGATCTCGCCGGCGCCCCGGGGGCGAACCAGCGCGGCTTGCGACTCAATCAGGTCGATGACGGGCCGCAGGCCGTTGAGCCGCATTGTGGAGCCCGAGGAGATGAGGTCCACGACGGCGTCGGCGATGTCGAGCTTCGGAGCCACCTCGACCGACCCGCGCAGCGGGATCGTCCGTACGGTGACGCCCTTGTCGGCGAAGAATCCGGCCGTGGTGTGCGGATGTGACGTGGCCACGCGAAGGCCCTCGAAGTCCATGATCGACTCGACGGAACTGGCCCTGGGGACGGCGGCGGCCAGTCGACAATGACCGAAACCGAGTTCAGCGAGGACTTCGATGTCTGCGCCGCTCTCGGCCACCAGGTCGAGCCCGGTGATGCCGAGATCGGCGACCCCGTCGGTGACCAGCTCACAGACGTCGTCGGCGCGGACGAAGAGCAGCTCGATGTCTCGTTCGAGGACCGGCACCGCCAGGCTGCGTTCGCCGCGCTCGTAGCGGAATCCCGCTTGCTGGAGCAGGCGGGCGGCGGGGGCTTCGAGGCGGCCTTTGTTCGGGATCGCAAAGCGCATTGGCGCGCCGTTCGTTTCGGTCATTCGGGTTCCTCTGGTAGCAATTCCAATCGGACCAGGGCATCGTGATAGCCGCCGCGTCCATGTTTCAGCCATTGGTTGATTCGGGTGATCGTCGCGGTCGACACTCCGGTTTCGGCGGCGATCTGCCGATACGGTGTTCCCTTCGCCAGCATTCGCACGACTCGCCAGCGGCGGCTCATCTCCTCTAACTCCCGCCGAGTGCACAGGTCGCGAAAGAACGCCGCCGCCTGGTCACGACCCTCCAGGGAGAGGATCACGTCGAAGAGCTCGGCGGTCGCTTCGTTGCGCCAATCGTCGGGATCTGTCGTGTTGGTCATGTTGCTCGACTCTGCTTGGCTGTGTGGGCCCGGGTTCGTTGCGGTCGGTTTGGTGTACTAATGTTTTAACATACTAAAACGCTGATACAAGACCTTATCCCGATATGGGCAGCTTGGCAAGCCGGAAAGGACGGATCCGTGTTCGAACTCATTCCCGCCATCGATGTGCTCGGCGGCAATGTCGTCCGGCTCGAGCGTGGTGACTACGAGGCCGTCACCGTCTATGGATCGGACCCGATCGCGACTGCGCAGAGCTTCCTCGACGCCGGGGCGCCGATCGTCCATGTAGTCGACCTGGAGGGGGCTCGCACCGGCTCGGCCGACGCAGCACTGCGGCGGAAACTGGGCGTCGGCGGTGTCCGGTTCCAGACGGGTGGGGGGCTGAGGAGCGCGGCGGACGTCCTGGCGGCGATCGCCGATGGGGCCGAACGGGCGGTCGTTGGAACCACGGCACTGTGGGATTCGGCTGAGCTGGCGGGGATGGTCGGGGCCGTAGGGCCGGGTGGCCTCGTCGTCGCCGTCGATGTGGCCGACGGCCGGGCGCGGGGCGCCGGCTGGCTCGACGAAGGACGACCGCTCGACATGGTGCTCGAAGAACTGGTGGCAGTGGGGGTCGAGCGAATTCTGGTGACTGCGATAGTCCGTGACGGGATGATGCTGGGCCCCGATTTGGAGCTGCTCAGTAGGGCGGTCGAGTCCGGACTCGCCGTGATTGCCTCGGGCGGCGTCGGGACCCTCGCCGACCTCGACGCCATCGCAGCCACCGGGGCCGCCGGAGCGATTGTGGGTAGAGCCATATACGAGAACCGCTTCACCGTGGCCGAGGCGGTCGCCGCGGTTTCCTAGGAGGGCGCTGCGGACCAGCTAGCGGTTGGCGAGAACGTCGATGATCTCGTCGATCAGGATGCCCAGGCTGATCAGGGCGTCGCCGAGCGCCGTCCACAGGCTGGACGACTCGAACTCGGGATCCTGTGACAGGCCGAAGTTGAGGAGGCGCTCGAGATCGGCCGCCAGGCGCTCGAGGTCCTCGTCGATGTGGACCTTGATCGCTTCTATGAGCGAATCGGCGATGACCACCTCGGCGGTGACATCGCGATGGCAGAAATCAGAGCCGATTCGAGCCGTCAGCGTGACCGTGCCCGGTGCCTCGCCGATGATGAAGAAGTCGGCGGAATCGTCGCCCGCGGCGATGACGATCGAGTCGACCGGCTCACCGTTCTCGGTGAGCGCGACGTAGGCCGCCGCGGGTTCTTCGTCCTCGTCAGGGGCGGGCTGCAGCGTGATGTGCACCTCGGCGCCTCCGGCCGGGGCGGGCCCGGTCAGCGTGACGGTGGCCGGCTCAGATTCGCCGGCGGCGACGACATACACCTGGAAATCCAGCGTCACCTCCATGGCGACGCCGACCCGAACCTTGTCGGTATCGGACAGTTCGCCGTCGTCGACCTCGAGCTCGATCACGTAGTCACCGAGCCGGTCCGGATTGAAAGGGGTGGTTGCTGCCGTGCTGCTTCCGAGCGTGGCACTCGAGCCGTTCGGGCTCTTGATGACGGCCCATTGGTACGTGAGGGGCTCGCCTTCGGGGTCGGACGATTCGGAACCATCGAGGACGACCTGGTCACCGAAGAGCACACAAACGTCCTCGCCGGCATCGGCCTTCGGCGGCTGGTTCCTCTCATCGCCGCAGGGCCCGAGAGTGTCGCCATGGTTGGCGATGTGGCTGTCGGCGGCCTTGGCCCCAACCGTGATGGTGTGGGCATTCCCCGGATTGCCGGGGGGGATGTGACAGATCGTCACCTTGGGCTTGGGCGCCGCCAGCGCCGCCATGGGCACGGCAAACACGAGGCACATCGCCGCCACGAACGCGACAGACTTCCGATTCATCACCACTCCAGGTAATTGTTCCACCACTTAACGTGGCACAATATCACCGATTGGCGTTCAGGTCACGGGCCATTCTCGTTACGATGGACAGCTCCCGAAGTGCGTGCCTCTGCTGATGATCCATGTGCCGTTCATTCTGTGGCGGTTGGATCGCCAGCGGCGGCGTAACCGGAAGGCGCCGTTCCGGCCGTGCGCCCAATGCTCGGAGGTGTGGCTCGATGACGGGGAGAGAAAGTGCTGATTGCGATCAGAGGGCAGTAGCGGAATCCATCCGTTCGGCCCTACCGCCTGGGTGGGGCCGGCGTCAGCTGGCGCCGCCGCGGCTCACCCCGCCTGGTCTAGCGGAATCGTGGCCAGGGAAAAGCCGGGTATGCACGGATCCACCGTGATCGCCACCAGCTCGAGAGGCGGCGGTTGGTCCATCGGCTCCGCCGGCGTCCAATCGATCGTCCCGACAAACGGGCGACCCCGTCGCATAGGCTCGATGCCCCGGTGGGGCGACAACGGGTCACCCCCGGCGTGCTGGTCCCAGAGAACCCACGCAATGTCAAACGCACGTGGCCCCGGTACGTGCCGGTAGGAGTCGACGGTGAACTCGATGCGCCAAGAGCCAGATCCTTGGGGCGTCGCATCGGCACTCACTTGGAGAAACTCCGACCAAGGCTGGACTGCTACCGGGCGCATCGAGTCCAGCCGAAGCACACGCACGAGCGGCGGCCCGCTCGGCGCCGGGCTGAAAGCCGCCGGCTTCTCCACGCCGTACCATCCGGTTTCAATAGGGTACCGGTGGATATGGGGAAGGATCGATTTCGTCACCATCGGTTCGTCGCTCACCATCGTCCAACCGAATCGCGGAACCTCCAGTCGCCAATAGAACCGTGCCTCGGTCCTCGCGGGGAACAGCGACTCCTGGTCGTCGGCGATCGATCGGATCGCGACTGTCGAGTGACGGGACGGATCCTTGCTGAGCCAGACCGGACCGAGCAACGAGTGCCGTTGGGTGAAGAAGATGTCGCGCCACGTGAGCGTGACCTCACCGGCAGGCTCGAGGTTGATGTCGTAACCGTCTCTGATCGGTGGAAGACCCTCGGCATCGACCGTGGAGCCGGATCCGGCCAACGGCGTTCTGGGTTCGAACCTGATCCTGAGACCACCCGGGAATACAGGTTCGGCCCGGTAATGGCAGCCCACCTGGCCCGTGCAACCTCGAAAACGGGGCTCGTGCATAGGATTCTCCGTGTGGTGGCGTCTCATGCCGAGGCAGCAGCGCGCCAACGCGCTGTCTGCCGCTCGTTGCTGTTCACAATACCGATGAGGCCAATGCGGCGCTTGCGCCCGCATCGAACAGCAGGTCAGTCCGGTGGGCCCGATCTCGGACCGAGGCAGCTTGTCCGGCTCAGCGAGCTAGCCGGAATCCGATCCGGCGCTCATTCGTCGACCACTCCAGGTTCGTTGGTGTAGCGGTCGAGAGCGAAGTCCATGTCTGCCTTGGTGACCTCGATGGCGGTCGAGTCGCGACGCAGCGCCTGCAAAGCAGCTTCGCGCAGCATGCCGCTCATGTCGGCGAATGACAGCCCGTCGGTCGCGCCGATGTAGTGCTCGGGGTCGACGTCGTCTGCAAACGGGATGTCCTGGATGCCGAAGAAAGCGCGGCGCGACTCCTGTTCGGGCAGTCCCAGGTAGAGATGGGTTTCCAGCCTTCCCGGCCGCAGCAAGGCCGCGTCGACGAGGTCGCGGCGATTGGTCGCCCCAATTACGAAGACGTCGCCGCGATCGGAGACGCCGTCCATCTCGGTCAGCAATGCGGCGACGACGGAATCGGTGACGGAGTTGGTCGAGTTGCCGCGGGTGGGGGCGAGGGCGTCGACCTCGTCGAAAAAGAGAATCGCCGGGGCCACGGCCCGGGCCCTGGCGAAGACCTCACGAACTGCCCGCTCGGATTCGCCGACGAACTTGTCGAGCAGCTCGGCGCCCTTGATCGTGAAGAACGCCGCTCCCGATTCGTGGGCCAGGGCGCGCGTCACAAACGTCTTGCCGGTCCCGGGAGGGCCGTAGAGCAACAGCCCTCTGGGAGGCTCGATGCCGAGGCGCTCGAAGCGCTCCGGCTCCTGCATCTGCCAGATGACGGCCTCGGTGAGGCGCTGCTTTACCTCATCGAGGTTGGCGACTCTGTCGAACCCGTAAGTCGGGAGCTCGCCGAGCGAGGCGGTGCCCAGCGATGGTGTGGTGTCGCGAATAGCGCGATCGAGCAGCTCGTCCGTGAGCGGTCTGCCGGTGCCGGCAATCAGGGCAGAGGCGCTGACAACGGCGGCGAGGATGTCGGCACCCGAGAACCCCGCAGTCTTCGAGGCAAGGCGCTCATAGTCGAGTTCCTCGGTGGGCACGGCCGATAGGGCGGCTTCGAACAGGAGAGCGCGCCGGTTCAGGTCGGGAGGCGGAATCGACAACGTGCGCGGTACCAGCTTCGAGCCGGTGATGGTTGGCGACAGCTTGGTCACCGAGGAGATCGCCAACACGGTGGCTATCCGGGGCTTGTCGGCTACAGCATCGAGGAACCATCGCAGGATCGCCGTGACCTGGTTGCGGAACATGGCATCGTCTCCGGCCACCGCATCCAGCCGATCGACGAAAATCACGGCCGGGCCCGTTGTCGTCGACACCGCCCTTTCGAGACGCTCGAGCAGCTTGTCGGGCTTGAAGACGAGCTCGAGGGAGATCTCCACGACGGAGGCCCGAGCGGCGTCGGCCGCCGCGGCCACGAGCTCGGACTTTCCGCTCCCCGTTGGCCCTTCGAGCAGCACTCCGGCGACTTTGGGCAGGTTCCACGCCCCGGTGAGATCGTTGGGGCTCGTGAGCAGCGCCAGCCACCCAGTGAGGGTCTCCAGCTCGGTGTCGAGGCCGGCGAGGAGGGCGGCCGCCGTAGTCGGGCTCTCCCCGCCGGGGTAGCCGGTCGGGTGGGCGATGACTTCGGGCGGGACCTCACCCTCTTCATGGACGACCGTGGAGCTGCCGACGAGGCCGGCATCGCCCGGCTCGACGGACAGCACACTCAGCTCGATTTCCTGGGAGCCGGAATCCGCCCCGTAAGAGGTGTGAACGACGACGGTATCGCCCACAGTGACCGGATTGCCCTGCAAGGAGCGGGCCAGGTGGCGGGCATCGAGCTTGACGTCCGCACCGCCGACAACCACCCGTTTCGCCTCGTGGAGGATGGTGCGTTTGGCGTCCACGGAATCACCGATTCCGAGCCCGGCGTTGCGCCGGGCCCGGTCGCCGAGGGTGATGGTGTTGGCGGTCGCCACTTCGCCGGGAACTACGAGCACGTGCGTGCGACCGATCGCGATCACGCCGCCACCGGGTAATCCCATCGCAGTGAGCAGGACGGAATCCGCTCTAGCTTGGGGATCGGCTCCTTGGCGGACGATGAACTTCATGTGACTGAGGCTAGTGGCGGTCGCCGGTCATCCCGCAAGCGCCTCGAGTGACGGCACCGGGCGCGCCGGCGAAGCCAGCGGAGACACGGTGTCGATCACTCTCGATCCGGGGCGGATCAGCCAGCGCCACACGAGTTGGACTTCTTCCTGGAGCGCGATGGATGTCGGCACCTGGCTCGGCTCGAGAGCATCGCCGCCGGCGATATTGAACAGCGGCGAGCCGGCGCCGGACGTCCACGTGGACACGAGCCGTCCCTGATCGATGAGGGCGCTGTCGCCGGCGGTGTTTTCGACCCAAAGCCGACCCGCGGCCTGGAGGCTCTGCCACTGGCGCCTCCGGTTGAGGCTGGTAGCCAGCGCCTGGAACCGATCACGAGCCAGCGCGGCGTCTTCGAAGCGCAGGTCGCGGGCACGGGCCTTCACGCGCTCTGCGAGCGGCGCCAGCAGCCGCTCCGGCTCATGGGCGATGCCGACGCGGACGTCTTCGCACACTCGGGCGTAGCGGGCTTCGTCGATGTCTCCAGAGCACGGGCACATGGCGATGCCGAGTTGGGCGAAGTTACAGGCCGCGGTTGCCCGGCCGGGGCCGCCGGTGCAGCGGCGTATCGGCGCCGCATCCCAAATCGCGGTCATCACCGTCGCCGCGGCCTGTTTGGATCGAAACGGTCCCAGATAGGTGCTGTCTTCTTCCCGGTAAGTGCGCACAATCGACAGCCGCGGGTGGCGTTCGGCGGTCAGCTTCAGCCAGTGGGTCGTCTTCGGCGGCCGCGATCGGCGGTTGTAGCGCGGGGCCATCGCGTGGATGAGACGGAGCTCTGTGATCTCGGCCTCGAGCTCGGTGGGACACACTCGATGGTCGACGCGGGCGAGATTCCGCAGCATCGTCGTGACGCTGCGCCGCGTGTCGCCGTAGAAATAGGAGCGGACTCGTGATCGCAGATTCTTTGCCTTGCCGACGTAGATGACATTGTCGTCGAGATCGTGAAACAGGTACACACCGGGCAGGCGGGGCAGACGGTCCGTCAGATGGAGTTTGTCGTAGTGCGGCCTGCCCTTGGCCGTTGGCAGCCGCAGCAGGTCTTCGAGGTAGGTAGCGCCGACGCTGCCGGCCCGCTCGAGGAGCTCGAAGAACACGTGGGCAGTGGCCCTGGCGTCCTCGAGGGCCCGGTGGTTCGGCTTGGTGGGGGAGCGGAAGTAGGCGGCGAGGCTCGAGAGCTTGAGGTTGCGGACCTCGGTCTGCACCAGGCGCCGCGCCAGCCCAATAGTGTCGACGGTGCGGTTGGAGAGTTGGCCGTAGCCGAGCCGCACCGCCGCCGCGTTCAGAAACGACATGTCGAAGCGGATGTTGTGGCCGACGATCACGGCACCGCCGATGAACTCGAGAAGCGAGGCCATGCCTTCGTCGATCTTGGGCGCATCGATCACCATCGCCTGGGTGATCCCGGTGAGCACCGTGATCGTCGGCGGGATCGGAGCCCCGGGGTTGATCAGCGACTGAAAGGTCCCGATGAGCTCGCCGCCGTGGTACTTCACCGCCCCAATCTCGGTTATCTCACAATTGGCAGCAGTCGCACCGGTGGTCTCCAGATCCAGGATCACGAAGGTGACGTCGTGGAGCGGCGTGCCGAGATCGGCAAATGATCTCTGACCGAGCATCGGGAAGTGCGGCCTCTCGTCGGGCGCATCAACGTAGCATCGAACATATGTTCGATCAAGGATCTGAGGTGTCTCCCCCCGTTGAACGACGAAGTCGGGCAACGTTTGGGGGGAGTCCCCGACGCCGGTGGGGGAGGGGGGCGGGAACCCTTCGGGTTCCTTGGGAGTTGCTGCGCAACTCCTGGGCGGAGGCGCGGTGTGGGGCTGGTGTGCGCGGCTAGGGCTGTCGGGACTGC
>JBFISZ010000033.1:0-18004 GCA_041608315.1 Acidimicrobiia bacterium
ATCGTCCACCTGACGGCCAAGGAAGCCCTCGAGGCGGTTACCGAGGCCCGCGATCTGGGCAAGAACGTTTTCGCCGAGACATGCCCGCAATACCTGTTCCTCGACCTCGACAACATGCGTAACGGCTTCGACGGCGCCAAGTACGTCGCCTCGCCGCCGCTGCGCGACCGCAGCGAGGGCCACCAGGACCGGCTGTGGCGCGGTCTCGCCACCAACGACCTCCAGATCGTGTCGACTGATCATTGTCCGTTTTGCATGGGCGACCATCCCACTTTCGGAAAGCAGAAGCAGCTCGGAGTGGGCGACTTCACGAAGATCCCGAACGGCATGGGCACCGTCGAGCACCGGATGGAGCTCATCCATCAAGGTGGCGTCACCGAAGGACGCATCTCGCTGAACCGGTTCGTCGAGATCACGGCAACGGCGCCGGCCAAGATGTTCGGCATGTTCCCCAAAAAGGGCACGATCGCCGTCGGCTCCGACGCCGACATCGTGCTCTGGGACCAGGCCGGCAGCCGGACACTCAGCGTCGAGACGCACCACATGGCCGTCGACTACTCCGCCTATGAGGGCATCGAGGTGACCGGGACGGTGGAGACCGTGCTCAGCAAGGGCAAGGTCATCATCGCAGACGGCGAATACCACGGAACGGCCGGCGACGGTGAGTACCTCAAGCGGGGCGCGAGTCAGCTGCTGATTTGATGGATTTTGGCGTAGTCCTGCAGACCGACCCGCCGGTGGAGCGCGTAGTCCGGCTCGCCAAGCTCGCCGAAGACAACGGGTTCACCTACGGGTGGACCTTCGACTCGCACATGTTGTGGCAAGAGCCGTTCGTCATCTACCCACAGATCCTGGCGGCGACCGAGAGGATGATCGTCGGGCCGATGGTGACGAACCCGACAACCCGGGACTGGACTCTCATTGCCTCGACCTTCGCCACGCTGAACAGCATGTCGGGCGGGCGGACGATATGCGGCATGGGGCGGGGCGACTCGGCGGTGCGCTACATCGGCAAGAAGCCGACGACGCTCGCCACCATGACCGCGGCGATGGACGTCATCAAGCGTCTCGTCGCCGGCGAGGAGGTCGACTACAACGGTACCTCCGTCCGGATTCCGTGGATCACGGACGGTTGGGACCTCCCGATGTGGGGCGCCGGCTACGGCCCGCGGGCGTTGGCGATCATCGGAGCCCATGCCGACGGGTTCATCCTCCAGCTGGCCGATCCGCAGATCCTCGAGTGGACGGTGCGAGCGGTGCGGGAGGCGGCGATGGAGGCCGGACGCGATCCGGATTCCATCGCCATCTGTGTGGTGGCGCCGGCCTACGTTGGCGATGACATCGCCCATCAGCGCGACCAGCTGCGCTGGTTCGGCGGCATGGTCGGCAATCACGTCCACGACATCGTGAAACGCTACGGACACGACGACTCCCAGGTCCCCCAGGTCCTCAGCGACTACATCAGGGCGCGCGAGGGCTACGACTACGAGCACCACGGGCGCGCCGGCAACCCCTCAACCGACTTCGTGCCCGACGAGATCGTCGATCGGTTCTGTGTCCTGGGAACGGCTGCGGACCACATCGCCAAGCTCACCATCCTGCGGGAAATGGGCGTCGACCAGTTCGGTATCTACCTGATGCACGACGACCGGGAGGGCACGTTGGAGGCCTACGGCCGCCAGGTGATCCCGGCAATCAACGGCTGAGGGGGATCGGGCTCAGTCGATGGCCGCAACGTCCCCCACCAGACCCGATCCTGGTCGGTAGGTCGCCCAGGCGAACCAGAAGGTGTCGAGATGGGGGATACGCTCCAGCTCGGAACCGGCCAGCTCGCCGTCGACGGCGACTCCGGCAACGGTCCAACGCGAGGCGGTTTCTTCATCGACGAAGCCGTCGCCGTCGGCAACGATCGTCAGGGTCTGCTCCCCCACCTGCGGCACGAACACGCCCACCGAGCCGACGTCGCGACCGTCGTCGACGCCGGCGCCCTCGAGCGCCGTCGACTGGCCGGGGTTCCACAGAATGACGAGTTGCTCCCCACCGTGGTCGACGGCAGTCGCCGTCGGCCCGTCTCCAGAAATCGACTGCAAGCTGTAGGCAACGTCGACATCGCTGTGGGACACGCCCACGACCCGCTCCTTGGACCGAGCCCGGCCGTCGGGAACGCCGCGGAACAGGAAAGGCTCGGTGTCGGAATCGTCGTAGCCGACATAGGGGTTGCTGCCGTAGCTGCGCCTGAAACCGGTCTGCGTCTCGTCGAGCACCTTGCCGGTCGGGTAATTGCTGCGAAAGTCGGCCCATGACATCAGCGGCGATCCATACACTTCGAGTTCCGTTCCGGTGAGCACCCCGACCACGGCGCGGCCGTCGAAGTGGGTCCACAGCGACTCGGTAGCCCGGTCGTACATCACGAGCGCGGAAGCGAACAGTCGGCCCGAAGTCCCAAAGGTGGTCTCGATTCCGTTGATCTCACGGCCGTAGGTCACGGCCGAATTGCACAGCGGGCAATAGGTGACACTCACCGGCACTCCGCCGACGGTGTCGTTGACGATCTCGTGCCAGATCATGATCGATACCGGGTAGGCACGAGCATCGTCACCGATGACGAGTGCCACGACGGGCTCGTTGTCCTCGAGGACTCCGAGGTTGTCTGCCACGTCGAGGAACACCGGGTCGTCGATGGGAGGTATGCCGTCGGGCGGCGGCCCCCCGGAGATGATCTCGCCGGGGTCGACCAGCGGCTCGGGGAACTCGGCCGCGTTCATGTCGGCGAGCGCAGAGGGGCCGGTCGGTAGCGCTCCCTGAGCGGCTGGCGCAACGCTGGCCGGCGATTCGCCTGAAGGCGTTTCGGTGGTCGTCGGCGCCTCGGTCGCGGCCGGGCTCTCGTCGCCGGCGACGGCTCCGCCGCAGGCTGCGGCGATGATCGTCAGTGTGCCTAGGAATGTGAGGATGCGGTGTTGCTTCATTGCTGGTGCCTTCTCGGGATCTGTTCCAACAACGTGGATTACGGAATCGGCCGCGGCGAAAGGTCGGTTCTACGACAGTCCGCGTGGTGTGCCGGCGATCCGATGGCGGCCTCGCAGAGACGCCGACCCTCCATTCGAGTGGTGTAAGCTCAGCCTGTCGGCAATAGTCGACCTCCGTATGTGGAGCGAAGTCCGGTGAGATCCCGGCGCTGTGCCGCAACTGTGATCCCGCCTCGCGGGTAGCCAGGTCGAGTCCCCTGCGGAGCGTACGTCAACCACCCTCGGAGCAAGGGCTTGCGTATCTCACGGCGAGATGCCACACCTCCCGAGACAAGGAGGTACTGGATGAATCGCCGTCTGACCTGGTTAGTCGCTCTCTCCCTCCTTGGCTCCGCATGCGGGTCGGCCGCCGCGGATCCAACGACCACCATCACCCAACCGCCGCAGGAAACTGCAGCGAGTCCGACCACGACCATTGCGCCGATCACCACCAGTTCGACGACTACTGCGGCCCCGGAGGCGGCGGCCTTTCCCGTATCCGTGACCGTCGGTGGCAGCGAGGTCACCCTCGAAGCGGCACCGACCAGGATCATCTCGCTGTCGCCGACGGCCACCGAGACGCTGTTCGCGATCGGCGCCGGCGACCAGGTCGTGGCCGTCGACGAGTACTCCAACTACCCGGAGAACGCCCCGATCACCAACCTTTCCGGCTACACGCCGAACATCGAGGCGCTTGCCTCCTTCAACCCGGATCTCATCATCGTGGCCTTCGACCCGGAGGGCATGATCGGCGCTGCTTTCTCCGGCGAGGTGCCGGTCGTCTCGCAATTCCCTGCCACCGGCCGAGACGATCTGCTGGCACAAATCGAACAACTCGGCGCCCTGACGGGCCACCTGGACGAAGCCGTCGCACTGGCGAGCGACATTGCGGCACGTTGGGACCTGGCCGACGAGGCCGATGCAGGGGGGGCCTCGGTCTACATCGAGATCGATCCGACTTTCTACGCAGCCTCGTCGAACTCATTCGTCGGTGCGGCGCTCGGCGGCCTCGGTTTCACCAACATCGCCGATGCCGCCGACGGCGGGGGTGGTGGCTTCCCGCAGCTCAGTGCCGAAGCGATCATCCAGTCGAGCCCCGACGTCATCATCGTCGGCACGGATACCGGAACCACTGCTGCCGACATCGCGGCCCGCCCCGGGTGGGACACGATAAGTGCCGTCATCAATGACCAGATCATCGTGATCCCCTCGGACATCTCCTCGCGATGGGGGCCCCGGTTCGTCGAATACGTCGAAGCCATGGCAGCCGTGGCCAACCGGCCTGTGACGGTCAACCGGTGAGGGCCGCACTCCCCCCCTTCCGGCTCAACCGGCGCCACGGAGTCCTGTGGGCCGGAGCCGTTGCGACCACTGTCGTCGTTGCGATCGGGCTCGGAGCCGCCGACATCACGTTCCTGGACGGCTTGGATGCCGCCGAATGGTCCATCGTCTCTCAGTGGCGGGCTCCCCGGATCGTGCTCGGACTGGTGGCCGGGGCCTCGCTTGCCGTCGCCGGTGCCGGGTATCAGGCCGTGTTTCGCAACCCCCTGGCGGATCCGTACCTGCTCGGTGCCGCCGCCGGGGCCGGGCTGGGGGCAACCATCATCTTCGTCCTTGCCCCCGATGCGACGCCGTGGGCGGTTCCGGGATTCGCGTTTGCCGGCGCCATCCTCGCCGTGGCGATCGCGGCCGTGGTCGGGCAACGGCGCGGCACTCTAGGGCTGATTCTCGCCGGAATCGCGATATCGGCGTTCATCTCGGCCCTGCAGACCTTTCTCCTCGTCACGAACTCGCCTCGCATCGCGGAGGTCTACAGCTGGCTGATCGGAAGACTATCGACGGCAGGGTGGGTAGAGCCGCTGACCGTGTTGGTGTACGTAGTTCCGGCCGTCGGCCTGCTCGTGGCTATGAGGCGGCGCCTCGACCTGTTTCATCTCGACGACGCCGAGCTCCATTCGCTCGGTATCGATCCCGATCGGACGCGGCTGCTCGTGCTCGGCGCGGCGACCCTCGCCACCGCCGCCGTCGTCGCCGCGGTCGGGCTCATCGCATTCGTCGGTCTGATCATCCCCCATGCCAGCCGCCGCTTGGTGGGAGGCTCATACGGCCGGATAGTCCCTATCAGCGCGGCCATGGGCGCAATCTTTCTCGTAGCTGCCGACACATTCGCCCGTACCGCGTTCGCTCCCGCCGAGCTTCCCGTGGGGGTCGTCACGGCTCTGGCGGGAGCCCCGGCCTTCATCTACCTGCTGAACAAGACATGAAAACCACAGATGTAGTAGTCGAGGCGCCAAACGGCCGCCGCATTCTCGGACCGATCTCGGTGCACGTCGCCGCCGGCGAGTGGGTGACGATCTTGGGTAGGAACGGAGCGGGGAAGACCACGCTGTGCAACGCCCTCGCCGGTGCGGTGCGCGTCTCTTCCGGGATCGTCGAGTGCGACGAGCGTATCGGCCTCCTCTCGCAGTCGCCCCGACGTCCGTATGGCCTGACCGCCCTCGAATATGCGCTTCTCGGGTCCGCCGCATCCTGGCGGGGCGAGAGCCGCAGCCAGATCGAGCGGGCCGGGCGCTCGCTCGAGGCGTGCTCACTCGACCCGAATCAGGACGTTGGCACTCTCTCGGGTGGTGAGTTCAGAAAGGCGGGAATCGCCCGGCTGCTCACCTTGGATCCCGCCGTCTTCATACTCGACGAGCCGGCCGCCGGGCTCGATCCGCACGCCAGGATCGAGACCCTGAACCTGCTCGACTCGGTACGCGGCGATCGCGCCGTGATCACGGTGATGCACGACTTGATGACCGCCGCCCAATTCGGGCACAGGTACCTGGTGATGGACGAGGGACGCATCGTTGCCCAAGGAGCCCGCGACGAGGTCATGACTGCCGAGATCCTTCAACGGGCATACGGAGAGTCGATGGCGGTCATCGACGTGGACGGCGAGCCGGTGCCGATCGCACGCCGCCGGTCGGAGCCCGGTTAGAGATCTGCCTCGCCGCGACCCGACACTTTGGCCAATCCGGGGCGGTCGACGACCCGGATCATCCGATAGCCCGTCTCCACCAGCTTGGCGTCGCGGAGTTCGGCAAGCGATTCGTTGACCGATTGCCGGCTGGCGCCGAGGAGTGTCGCCAGTGACGCTTGCGACAGCTGGACTTCGCCGTAGGGATCAGACTCGTCGAGCAACATCTCGGCCACCTGCTCCTTCACGGTGCGATGCATGAGCCGGATGACCCGACGCTGGGTTGCTTCGAGTTGGTTGAGGCCGGAGATGAGCCAGCGCATCGCAACACGGGGGTGGTCGAGAAGGACCGGTATCAGCTTCACTCGGTCGAGCTTGAATGCCTTGACGGGTGAGACGGCTTTGGCCGAAGAGTGATATGGGCGGTTCTGGAACATGGCGATGTCTCCGATGACGGCGCCTTCTCCCACACGCGTGACCACCCGCGAGCCGGACTGGCGTTTCCTGTACAGCTCGACGCTCCCTTTGCGAACCACGTAGGCCGACTCCGCCTCATCGCCCTCCTTGAACAAGTGGGTTCCCGGGTACTTGTCCACGTACTCGCCGGCGGACGCGAGAGCGTCCAAGTCCCGCTCGAAGAGAGGCAAGTAGTCCGTTCGCCCAAAAGACCTGGCAAGCCAGGCGTGATGTTGCTGTTCCGCAGTGACCATGTAGCGCGCCTCGTTTGTTGAGTATGGTGATTGCAACGTTGTCGGCTATCCGACTGTTCCCAAGGTCCTCCCGCCGCATCAACGGTCCCGATGGTCGGAGATACGACACTGTCCCCAACCATTATGCCCCGTCCGGTGCCGGTTAGCCGCGGCCACCGGCGAGGGAGGCTGCGAAGCTCGACCGCTTCAGGGTCACCATGGCGGCGATACCGACCAGCGGGCCCAAGCCGAGGACGGGGAACGCCCACTGCCAACCCCAGGCCTCCGCCAGCAGCGGCACGCCACGTATGGTCACCAAGGTCAGCAGAAAGCCGACGGCGGTCTGCAACGTCAGGGCCGTACCGCGATAACTGTCGTCGGCCACCTCGGTCACCATCGTCGAGAACTGGGCACTGTCGGCCACAACCGCAAAACCCCATACGAGGAAGATGGGAACGACAACGAGCGGGGCGGCGCCGTACAGAAGCGGAGTGACCACTGCGCAACTGCCGCTCACGGCAAGCGACAACCCTGCAGCGCGGGTCCGGCCCCGTCGATCGGCGAAGCGTCCGGCCAGCCAGGCCCCGGCACCGCCGACGGCGATGGTGGCGAAGGTTGCGATCGGAACCCAGCCGGTCGCCCCGCCCCGCTGCTCGGCGGAGGCCAGCAGCCAGGCGGCCGTCCAGGTCCACATGGCGTACAACTCCCACATGTGACCGAGGTATCCGTACGTCGCCAGCCGGAAGCCGCGGTTCCGCAGTACCTTGCCCACCTGGCGCCATTCGAAGCCCGAGCGTTTCGTCTCGTAGGGCCCGTCACCAACACCGAGCGACATGATGGCCGCACCAAGGAGAGCCAGCCCCGACGCAGCCAGGAGCACACCCTGCCATTCCAGCCCGAGGCCGCTTATCAGGTGGGGCGACGCACTGCCGACCGTGAGGGCTCCGACGAGAACCCCGAGTGCCATCCCCCGCCCTGCCTGAAACCAACCCGACATCGCCTTGAGCCCGCTCGGGTAGACGCCGGCGAGCGTGATTCCCGTGAGAAAGCGGAGAGCCACTGCCCACACCACGTCTCCCGGCCCGAGCGCCAGCAGGGCGGCATTAGCCAGCGCGCCTGCGATGGCGGAGACCGTGAAGAGACGGCGCGCCGGCACCGCATCGACAACCCCGCCGACGGCGAATCCGAGCGCCCCGGTAACGAAGCCCAGCTGTACCGCCATGGCCAGGTAGGTCGTTTCGCTGCTCGACAGCAACCAGGCTTCCTCGAGCGGAGCGACAATGGCGGCCGTGCTGAACCACAGGGCGAGGACAAACAGCTGGCTGACCGCGATCCCCGCGAGGGCTCGCTTCTGACCCTGCTCTACGAGCGTGCCGGCCAACGACTAGACCAGGGCGCGCACGGCGGGCTCATCCTCGACAGGCGCTTCGTCTGCGGATCCGCCGCTACGTATTGCCACCAGGATCGTCACGACGATCAGTGTACCGAGGCCGAGGCCCACGCCGAGAGTGTTGTCGGCAACGAAGTTGATGGCCCGCTGCGACAGATCCTCGACAAAGCGAAAAGCCGACGATTCGTTGAGGCTGGCGGCCCCGGAGCGGATCGACGTGATCCAGAACCACGTGATCCACAAGCCGGCCCCGACGAGAAGGGCACCCGAAACGCGATTGATGTGAGCACCGGCACCGCGCAGCCGGGTGACGATCGAGCGCTTGCCGAGGGCCAGGATCACGGTGAGTGACAAGAGCACCAGCGCCATGCCGGCGGCGTACACCGCAAAGATCAGCAGCCCCGATGCGAAAGACCGCGCCGAGAACTGGGTGGCGATCAGCGTGAGGAAGACCGGCAAAGTGCACGACAGCGAGGCGATAGCGTACGACACGCCGAAGCCGAAGATGTTCCGGTAGGTTCGCACCGTCGAAGCCCGGCCGGCTTTGGGCAACCCAACCTTGAGCTCGAAGCCGCGCAGCATTGCGAGTCCGAGGATGGTGAGCCCGATGCCCACGGCGAGGGCGAGCCAAGGAATCCAGTCGCTCGCCAGGCGCGTCGAGACGCCGGAGATGACGACTCCGGCGGCCCCGAAGACGACGAGGAACCCGAAGCTGACGACTCCCCCGACGACGAGCGCCGATCGCAGCGTGGCCGCCCGGCTCCGCGCCTCATCCTGAATCCCCATGAAGTACGACAGGTACGCCGGGAGCATGGCGAATCCGCAAGGGTTGACCGTTGCCACCATGCCGGCGCCGAACGCGAGAGCGAGTGCCGCCGTCATCCCAGGGAAGCGGCAATCTGGTCGCGGAGCTGGCCTTCCGTGAGCGGCCCGTTGTGCTTGTCGACCACTCGACCATCTGCCGAGATGTAGACCGTGAAGGGCATCGCAATGCCGCCAAGCTCGACATAGAGCTTGCCGTCCGGGTCCTCGGCAGACACCCACTGGACCCCCGTCGTCTCCAGCAGCTCGACGGCCAGGGCGCGGTCATCCTGAATGTTCATCCCGATGAAAGTGATCTCGCCGCCGAGGTCGGCGGCGACCGGACGGAAAGCGGCCGACATCTCGGCGACGCACGACGGGCACCACGATGCCCAGAAGTTGAGCACGATCGGCTTCCCGGCATAGCTGGCCAGCGTTGCCACTTCGCCGGCGAAAGTGGTGAACTCGCGGGTCGGTACGAGATCGTCCCCGCCACCGGTGGTCGCAACGGGGTCCGGCGGGCCGTCATTGGAGCCGCCCGAGCACGCGGCGGCAATGAGGGCCAGCGCCGCCGCGGCCACGGCCAAACGCCGGATCAGGTTCGGGGTGCGGGCCATTCTCGTTCCTCAGTTACTATGAGCATCTCCACTAAAACGCCCGGGGTTCGCGGCCGGTTCAACAATTGCAGGTTTCCCGACATTCCGCTGTAGCCTGCGCCGCGATGACCCAATACCCCACCATCGCGTATGAGCCTCTCCAGCTCGACCGCGAAACGCTCATCGAACGGGCTCGCGCCGAGTATGAGTTGCTCAATACCCGGCGCAGCGTGAGGGATTTCAGCCCGGAGCCGGTCCCCCGCGAAGCTCTCGAGCTCGCCATCCGGGCGGCGGCGACGGCTCCTTCGGGGGCCAACCACCAACCATGGACATTTGTGCTCGTTGGGGACCCGGAGACCAAGCGCCGCATCCGGGAAGCGGCCGAGCACGAGGAGCGCGTCAATTACGAGGGCGGGCGGCTGCCGCAACACTGGCTCGACGCGCTCGCTCCCCTCGGCACCGACTGGCGCAAGCCGTTTCTCGAGACCGCACCGTGGCTCGTTGTCGTCTTCGAGCACCGCTACGGATTGACCGATACCGGAGAGAAGCACCACAACTACTACGTCAAGGAGAGCGTCGGAATCGCTTGCGGCCTCTTCGTGACCACGCTGCACCGGATCGGTCTGGTCACCCTGACGCACACTCCCAGCCCGATGGCGTTCCTGACAAAGATCCTCGGCCGCCCGGAGAATGAGCGCCCGTTCATTCTGTTCCCGGTCGGCTACCCGGCCGAGGGCGCTCGGGTACCCGACATTCGGCGCAAGAGCCTCGATGAGGTGCTGATCGAGGTCACGGCCCCGCCGGAGTCGTGAGCTCCAAGCGAATCCGGCGGAACCCCTTGCCCTTGGACTCGACCTTCTTGATCCGAATCTGACCCACCTCATCGGTGGCATTGACGTGGGTGCCACCGTCGGCCTGCCGATCGAGGCCGACGATGTCGATGACCCGGACCTCTTGCAGCGACGGCGGCAGGAGGTTGACCTTGGTGCGGATCAAGCTGGGGTCCTGATCGGCCTCCGAGCGCGGTAGGAACGACACCTCGACGTTGCGGTTCAGAGCGAGCTGCCGGTTGAGCTCGGCTTCGATCGGCGCTTTGTCTTCGGGATCCCACTGCGGCAGCTCGAAGTCGAGCCGCCCCTCCCCCGGCGTCATGTTGCCTCCGGTCACCGGAGATTGAAAGCGTTCCCAGATCACGCCGCATAATGCGTGCATTGCGGTGTGGGTGCGCATCAGCAGATAGCGCCTATCCCAGTCGACCTTGCCGTCGAGGCTGGTACCGACTGCCGGCAGTCCATCCTCGACCCAGTGCCAGACCCCGGCGGCGTCCTGATCGACTCGCGTCACCGTGAGCCGATCGTCGCCGATCCACAGCTCCCCGATGTCGCAGGGCTGGCCGCCCCCGCCGGGATAGAAGACCGTTCGGTCCAGCATGATGCGGCCGTCGGCTTCGTCGCGGCGGACCACGGAGGCCGTCATGTCTTTGGCATAGGAGTTCGTCGAGTAGATGCGTTCAGTCATGAGGCAAGAGTACTCAGCCCTCCATAGCCAGTATCGCGAGTCGACCGCCGCCATACTGAATACTGAGTGCCTAGTACTGACTACTGAATGAACCCCTGGACTACCCTCCCCGGGATGAATCCAACTGCACTTCCATTCACGCCCGACCTCGATGCCCAGAGGCTGTTGGCGGCCAATCCGCTGGCGCTGATGACCGGGATGGTCCTCTATCAGCAGATCCCGGTTGAGAAGGCCTTTGCCGGGCCGGCCGTGCTTCAGGAGCGCCTCGGCGAGGACTTGACCGCAGTCCGCGTCGCCTCCATGGATGTCGCCGACGTGATCTCGATCTTTCAGGAGACGCCGGCGATTCACCGGTTCCCGGCCAATATGGCCAAGCGAGTCCATGCAACGTGCACTTATGTGGTCGAGGAGCTCGACGAGTCCGTCGAGTCGCTGTGGCGCGGGATCGATGAGGCGGCCCAGGTGATCAAGAACATGAAGAAGCCCCCGGGTTTCGGCGACTACAAGGCCCGCGTCTACTTCGGAGTGGTCTCCAAGTGGTTCGACGTCAAGCCGTCCGGTTGGGAGAGCTTCGTGCCCGACTGGCCGTCGATCGTCGATGTCGACTCGCTCGAGGATCTGGCAGAGCTCAAGGCCCGCAAGAAAGCCTGGAAGGAATCCCAGGCCTGATGCGGATGGGCCGACGGCAGGTCCCACAGGGCTCGGAGTCTCATCGCAAGCCACTGTGAGTGATCTGGGTGGCGGACTGACCGCCTCCGCTGTACCTCAGTCGAGAACGCTCATCATGGCGGCGAGCGACCCGTCTATCGGCGCTACTCAGCCTCGCTTTGCTTGCGGGCGGTCGATCGCAGCAATAGCGGATACCCGATGGCCACGACGCCCGTGAAGGCAAACCACTGAATGGCGTAGGACAGGTTGGGGGGCCCGCTGCCGGGCTCCGGAACGTCGAGAACCTGCGGGAACTCCCCTATGGGCTCAGGAGACACCAGTTGAAGGAAGAAGGGCTCCAACGGATACGGGGATTGGGCGCCGATCCGCTCCAGATCGACACGGCTCACCCGTTCGAGGCGGCCCTCGGCGGGATCGACCGGACCGAGCCCTTGGCGAATCTCGGTGTCTTGGGCGACCCCGATGATGGTCACCTCTCCGCCCGGCGGCTCGGCGCCGACGACGGGTGGGCCTTCGATGTCGATCGGCACCCATCCCCGATTGACGAGAACCGCGGTGCCGTCCCTGCCCACGAGAGGCGTCAGGACGTTGTGACCCGACCGTCCCTTGAACGACCGGGCCTGGAGGACGATCTCCCCGGAGAGATCATATGTGCCGGTAGCGGTGACCCGGTGGAGGTCTACTTCATCCACCGGCATCCGGCGAGCCGCGTCCACGGTGAGAGGTTCGGCTGCTATGCGTTCCTCGAGCAAGGCATCGCGGGCGGCGAACTCGTCGTGGCGCCGCAGCTGCCACATGCCGAGATTGACGAACAGCACGATCGCCGCCAGCGCCACGATATGCCCCACCAACCACCGCGGCTGTCTGGTGAACCCGTAATCAGTCATCGCCGGCAGCGACCTCCGGCGGTCGCTCGTCGAGGTGGCGCCCGCCCGTCCGCCAGTAGAACCCATCGGCGCGGCTCATCATGCCCGTATCCACCAGATAGCGGCGCAGCGTGGCATAGTCGGCATGAAACAGCTGCAGGCGGAAGTTGACGTCGGCCTCTTCATACCGCAGTCCCGGCTCGAACTCCTGGGCCAAGCGCTCGAGCACGATGCGCCGCTTGGCGAGGTTCGCCGGGATCGACTGCAAGCGGCCGCCCGAAAAGAACCTCCCGAGGGTTGCCGCCTCCGCCGCGGTCCACGGTCCATCGACGACGCTTTCGTCGGCGGGAGGCGTAGTCGGAAGCGACTGAGCGACGGCTCGCATCAGCTCGGCGTTGACGCCGTCGCTGGTGATCAAACCCGCCGCGACCAGCTTGCCGCGCGCCTCGACGACCGCGCGGTATTCCACTCCGAGGCGATCGGCCAGCACTTCGAGATCGCTGCCCCCGGCCACCGCATCCCCGGCGACGGCGAGCCGAACCGGGTCGAGAAGCAGACGCACGAATTCAGATGGTGTCATGACGGCGAGATGCTACCGCTGACTATGGTCATCGGATGAAACTCATCCTGGTGCGCCACGCCGTCACCCGAGAAACCGGCCGCCGGCTGAGCGGACGCAATCCCGGCATCCCTCTCAGCAGGGAGGGCGTCGATGCCGCCACCGAGCTGGCCGCCAACTTGGCACCGCACGGGTTGGCCGCCGTCTACACGTCGCCCATCCAGCGCTGCCGCGAGACCGCGGCGATCCTCGCTCGACCCCACGGTCTCCGGCCCCGCGTCCGTCAGGGTCTCATCGAGGTGGAATACGGACGGTGGTCGGGGCGGACCCTGCGATCTCTGTACCGCCTCCGGGCGTGGAAGTCGCTGATGGAGGACCCGGTGGCGTTCCGGTTCCCGGAAGGGGAGACTCTCAATGAAGTCCGCGTGCGATCGGTCAAGGTCGTGGCGCGGCTCGCCGCGGAGCACGAAGACGCCACTGTTCTCGCCGTCAGCCACGGGGACGTGATCCGCTCGATCGTGGCTCATACTCTCAGCGGCTCCACGGATCTCATTCACCGGCTGCACGTCTCCCCTCTCGGTATCACAGTTCTCCAGACGGCTCCCGGCCACGGCTCCCATCTCTTGATCGTGAACGCCCCTAGGCTCTAGCCCTAATCGGAGGATGTACATGGAGTATTCGGATGTCGCCGGCTTTGCCGCAGATGCGTGGGGAGAGCCGGGTGAGCGGACGTTTTTGCTGCAACTGACCGGCCCCTGGGGCCGGCACACCTATTTGCTCGAGAAAGCCCAGGTGGGCGCTTTGGCTGCCGGCATCAATCACCTGATCTCCGAGACCGACGATGTGCCCGACGCCACCGCGGCGGCCGCGCAGCTGATCGACGAGCCGCCGCGTTTCCGTGTCGCCCAGCTGGCGCTCGGCTACGACGAATCGACCGGTTTCGGCGTGCTCACTATCTCGTCGGTCGCAGAAGAAGACGACGACGTCACGTACCGGTTGACCCTGGACCAGCTTGCCGCCGCTGCCCGGCAAGGCGAGGCTGCCGTCGCCGGCGGGCGGCCCCTGTGTCCCAAGTGTGGCCTGGCGCTGGACCCCGATGGTCACGCCTGCCCCACGACCAACGGAGACCTGCGCCATCATCGTCCCTGATTGGCAGCCTCGAGTCGTCTCGGTCGAGGGCCGCTACGTCGCCGCGTCGAACGCCACCCTGCTGGCCGAGACCGCCGACGGGGTTCGCGTCATCTACAAACCGGTCGACGGGGCCCGGCCGCTGTGGGATTTCGACGCCAGAACCCTCGCTTACCGAGAGGTGTGGACCTACCGGATCGACCAGGCTCTCGGGTTTTCCAGCGTGCCGGAGACCACGATGGCCGACGGGCCATTCGGGCCCGGCGCCGTGCAGCGCCATGTTGCCGGCGCCGCCGACCAAGCGGTGATCGATCTCATCAACGCCGGTGATGAGGCGCTCTGGCCCATCGCAGTGCTCGATCTCGTCGTCAACAATGCAGATCGCAAGGCAGGGCACATATTGCGGGACGACGACTCCCGGCTGTGGGCAATCGACCATGGGCTGACCTTCCATGTCGCCGAGAAGATGCGCACCGTGCTGTGGGGCTTCGGTGGTCGACCGATTCCACCGGCGATCGCCGCCAAGCTTCGCCGGGCCCGAATCGAGCTCGGCGGACCACTCGGTGAACGCCTTGCCGCCGATCTGAGCGACGATGAGCTCCGGGCATTGTTGGCGCGTGTCGACACCCTCATCGAAACCGGCCGGCACCCCATCCCGCCGGAGGATCGCCACTCGGTTCCGTGGCCGCCCTACTGAGCGCAGGCTCGTCTCAACTGAGGGCGACACCCCCGGTGCGCCTTGGATCGGCGGCACCCTCGAAGCCGCGATCGGGGTGCCACGAGACCGCCTGGACACCTCCGAAGTACATGGCGTGCTCGGGGTATCGCAGCAACAGAAAGCCGGCCGGCTCGATTCCTGGCTCGACGGAAGCCGCCACGTCGCCGTTCACTTCGATATGCATGCGGGGCGCATCAACGGACGCCTGCAGGCCCAATCCCTGATCGGTGTAACGCAGCAGTGTCGAAGCGATCGACGTCGTGATCCGATCGGCGCCCGGGGAACCGATCACCAGCACCGAACCATCGGCATGACGCGCCACGGTCGGCGCCATGTTCGAGATCAAGCGGGTCCCGGGAGCGAGGGCGTGAATGCCCTCCCCCACGAGCTCGACCTCGCCGAGCGAGTTGTTGAGCCAGATACCCGCCGGCATGGCCCCCGAGCCGTAACCGGCGGACATGGTGACGGCGCAAGCCAGTCCCGAAGCATCTACAGCCGACGTGTGGGTCGTCGACGACGAACCGTGCAGCATCCGGCGGTCCCCGGCCGAAGCTGCCGCGAGCAAGTCGGCCGCCGCCGTCAGCCGGTCGTCGTCAACACCCATCCGACAGGCGCGAAACTGCAGAACATCGGCCTGCACTCTGGCGTAGGCGTCGACCCACTCCCCCGAGAAGGGGACCGAATCCTGAGGCGCCAAGAGAATCAGGGCGCCGAGCACGGCTCCTCCGACCGCAGGCGCCGGGTTCGTGGCGACGCGCCATGGGCCGTGCTGAACCGTGATTGGCACCCGAGCGATCGGTTCGTAGGCCGCCAGATCGGCCGCGGTGACTATGCCGTCGCCACTTTCCATCGCGGCCACGATCTGAGCCGCGATCGAGCCCGTGTACATCTCGGCGGCGCCTCCCCGCGACAGCACGCGGAGGGACTCGGCGAGGGCCGGCAGATGAACCGGCTCGTGGGCCCCGATGGGGCGGCCGTCTGCGTTGTGCAGCGCGGCGCGAGACGCCGGGTCCCAACCGTACACTTTCAACCGGGCGGAGTCGAGATACTCGGCTGCGGCCGTCGGCAGGGGGAATCCGGCCTCGACGGCGCTGATCGCGGGGGCGAGCAGGGCGGACCAGGTGAGCGAGCCGAAACTCTGAGAGGCCATTTCCAGGCCGGCGATGCCACCCGGCGTCCCGACCGAGCCGTAGCCAACGTACGTCGACACTCCCCCGCCGTAGTCCAGATGGACCAATTCTGCTCCCCGCCCGAACCGGCTCGCAGCGAGACCCCGGCCCGGCATCTCGATATTGCCATCGATCACGACGGGAGCCTCTCCGGGAGGCCAGATAGTCAGGAATCCGCCGGCGCCCGGTCCCACGATTCCCGGCTCCGTCGCCATCGACACCAACATGGCGGCGATCGCGGCGTCAACCGCGTTGCCGCCGCTCGCGGCGACCTCAGCCCCGGCGTCGGCGGCCATCTGCGAGCCGGCCGCGATCATCACTTTCATCGGACGAATCTAGCTTTCACACGGCCCGGTTCGTTCCCACTGCCGCGCGGCGCACAGTGCCGCGGTATTCACGGCCCCGCCCGTCCGGTGAAAGGAGGCGGAGGCGGGCCGGCGTTGCGCCGTTCGATGTTGCCGGCGACCACCTCGATGCGGCTGCGCCCGTTCGTTGCGCTGAAGCGTCGTTGCAGCGATCCCACGACCCACAGGTGATCACCGAGAGCGCATCCCTCCGGGATCGCATCGGCGGCCGTGGCGACCGGGATGAGATCCAGGCGGCGCGTCGGAAGGGTGGAGCGTACGGTGAGCAGAAGCCGCCGGACGGCAGGGTCGCCCGGCTCCTCCAGATCCGGTGGCACGGCGATCCTCCCGGCCAAAACGACGAGATTGAAATCCAGCTCCTCGGAATCCATGTGAACCCCCCCTGTGGTGTTGTTGACTCGGTGTGCGGCTGCTGCTTCACCGCACATACAGGCAACCTATCGGAGAGCTGTGACACGCCGTCACGGAGTCGATCGGGCGATCGTCGTCTCTAGATCGTCCATTCCGGGAAAGCCCGGGTCGGCCACCACGATGGCGTCCCGGATCTGCCGGGCCGCGGTCACGTCTCCGGCGAGCGCATTCGCTCGAGCGGCGACGTACCAAACCCGCAGGTCCGCCGGATAGGGGTTCGACTTCAGCCGCTCTGGAGTCACCAAACGCCGCGCCTCTTCGACTTGGCCCTCATCGATCAGGAATGACGCGTAGACGACCAGCCCTTCTTTGAGAACGGCAGGTGACGCGCCGATTTGCTGGAGCTCCATCCAGACTTTTCCGACCTCCGGTCCCCGCCCCAGTGCCCGCAACGTGTCCATCTCGATCGGCATGTGAGTTGGCTCGCCGGCCAGGCGCCGGTAGACGCGCAACTCGGTGAGGGCTGTGAGCCAATCGCCGACTCGATAGGCGGCGAGGCCCAGAGTCTCGCGGACGGTGGCATCGCGCGGCGCGAGCGCTTTGGCGCGACGTGCCGATCGCAAGGCGACCTTGTAGCGGCCCTCGATCATGGCACTGCTGGCGTTGCCCAGCTCGGTGAGGGCGTCACTGACTCGTTCCTTCGGCGTAACCCGGGTGAGATCTTCAATCACCCAGAACGGCAGGTCGAGAGCGGCGCCCTTGAGATCACGACGAGCCTTGGACGTACCCCGGGCTTCCGAGCGGGTGCTCGGCCGGCCCCCGGAGTTCCCCCGGGCCCCCCGCGATCCAGCGCTCGAGCGCTTGCCGCCCTTGCCGGAGCCGGCCCCTGAACGGCCGCCGCCGCTCGAGCCGCCCGCGCGTGACTTACCGGAGCCGGAGCGGCCGGAGCCGGAGCGGCCCTTGCCCCCCGACCCCCCGCGTTTGCCACCGCGATCTGAACGGTCCTGTGCCACGGTTGTCTTCTCGTCCTTCTCGTCGGGTCGGCTCTACTCGGTGCGAGTGCGAGGCGGTCAAACGCGACCGGGGCCGCCCACAGCTCGAACTGTGGACGGCCCCAATTTAGTTATGTTCGGCAGCGACCTACTCTCCCGGGGCCCTTCGGCCCAAGTACCATCGGCGCTGGCAGGCTTAACTTCCGTGTTCGGAATGGGAACGGGTGGA
>JBFISZ010000034.1:0-17964 GCA_041608315.1 Acidimicrobiia bacterium
CGTTTTACCCTGGAGAGCTGGCCCTCCACGTCGAGTCGGTCGATGAACGATCGCAGGTCGTCGAACGGCACGGTTCTTCTCCTTCTTTCTCGTCGTCAATCGCTACGCGACGCGCCGGCCGGCCGTCGCGATTCCTTCTCCTTCGGGCCCCCCTCGAGCTCGGTCACATCGGCACCCAGCTGCACCGAGATCTCGCGGCCGGCCGCCAGGGCAGCCTTGATGGCTCTCTCCCCCGGTTGGTCGCCGGTACGCGAGGTGAATCCGACAATGGTCAAACCGGCAACGACACCCTCCGGTCCCATCAACGGCACGGAGACGGCACGGACGCCGAGCAGAAACTCCTCGGTATCGTCCACCGCGTAGCCCAGCTTGCGGACCTTGGCGAGCTCGGCCTTGTACACGGCCGGATCCGTGATCGACGCCGGAGTGAACGCCTCGAGACCATGGGTCGCAATGAGGCCATCGACATCGTCCTCCGGGAGCCATGCGAGAAACACTCGACCGAAGGAACCCGCCGAGAAGGGAACCTGCTGACCGATAGCGGCCGATACATGCAGCGTCCCCACTGGATCCACCTTGTCGATGATCGTCAGCCGACCATTGTGGAAGGTGCCCAGCAGCACCGACTTGCGGGTTTCGGCGACCAGCTCCGCCATGTACGGACGAGCGACGCGGCGCACGTCGATTTGTTCGTGAGCAAGATGGCCGAGGTGGATCAGCGCCGGCCCCAGTCGGAAGCGGAGAGTCTCAGGATCTCGACTGAGGAAGCGGTTGTCGGCCAGCGTCTGCAGGATCCCGTGGGCGGTGCTCTTGTTCAGCTCGAGCAACGTCACCAGCTCGGTGAGGCTGTACTCTTCGCCCCGCTCAAAAGCTCGCAGGATCTGAATTGCCCGCTCGACCGCCGACACCGGGGCTACCACGGTGGCCCTGCACGGCGCAAGGTGGCGACCGTGATGCAGATAGCCCACGGGTCATGATGCGTTCGCATCATAGAACTCCGTTCTTGATGCAGAACCGTACACCATGAGCCTCAGGCCGTCAACAGGTTTTCCGATGCCCTAACGCCCGGTCCACTCCGGATCACGCTTTTGGCGAAATGACGCCAGGAACTCGGCGTGGTCTTCGGTCGTCATCAGAAGGGCTTGCGTCATCGCCTCCAGCTCGATCGCGCCGCCGAGATCCATGTCCTGTTCCCGCGTGATGAGCGTCTTGGTGGCGGCATAGGCGAAGGTCGGACCGGAAGCGAGGCGGCCGGCGAGGGCCGTCGTCGCCGCCGCCAGTTCATCGGCCGGCACGACCTGATTGACCAGACCGATCTCGAGCGCTCGCGCCGCATCGACCGGGTCGCCGAACATGAGAATCTCAGTCGCCCGCCCCACGCCGACCATTCTCGGCAGAAGATAGGCGGACCCCATGTCGCCGCCCGACAAGCCGACCTTGGTGAAGAGGAAGTGGAACCGGGCCTTGTCGACCGCGATCCGGAAGTCGGCGGCGAGGGCGATCACTGCGCCGGCGCCCGCCGTCGTGCCGTTGATGGATGCGATGATGGGCACCGGGCAGGTGCGCATTGCCTCGACAACCTCGCCGGTCATCCGGGTGAATTCGAGCAGGCGCCGGCTGTCAAACTTGGCCAGCTCGCCGATGATCTCCTCGACGTCGCCCCCCGAACAGAACCCCCGACCCCGGCCGGCGACGACGAGCACGTCGACGTCACGGTGCGGGAGTTGCCGGAGCAGATCCCGCAGGTCGGCGTAGACATCGAACGTCAGCGCGTTCAGCTTGTCGGGTCGGGAGAATGTGACGGTGGCGACCCCATCGACCTCCGAGTAGTCGAAGTGCCGCCAATCGGTCGTGAACTCGGCAGATGCACGAAAGCCACTCATGTCTGGATGTCTCCTCCGTCCAGGACGATCGATTGGCCGTTGATGGCCCCCGAGCCGTCGTTTGTGAGGAAGGCCACCACGTGCGCCACCTCCTCCGGTTCCAATAAGCGACCCAGCGCCGTGTCCGCGGTGAGGGCGTCCTCGGCCTCCGCCTCGGTCATTCCGGTCCGCTCCACGATGTTGGCGATGGTCGCTGCGGTCATCTCCGTGCGAACGTACGGTGGGCAGATACTGTTGGCGGTCACGCCGGTGCCGGCCACCTCCATCGCGATCGAGCGCGTCAGCCCGATGGCGGCGTGTTTCGAGGCGGTATACGCGGCGATGTACTTACCGCCGCGCTGGCCGGCCACCGAAGCAATAGTGACGATCCGGCCCCAGCCGCGTTCGACCATCCCACCGAGCACGGCTCGGGAGCACAGGAACGCTCCGGTGGCATTCACCGCCTGCAGCCGCTCCCACTCTTCGAGTGTGGTCCGGGTGAGTTTGGCCGAGCTGGCTACTCCGGCGTTGGTCACGAGCACATCGACCGGGGGAAGTCCGGCGAACAGGTCGGATACCTGGTCCTCGTCGGTGACGTCGCAGACCCTGGAGTCGATTTTGGGAGAAGAGTCGGCGACTTCGCCGAGAGCTGCCACATCACGGCCCAGCGCGTAGACCTGCATCCCATCGGCCGCCAGGCGCTGGGCGATCGCCTTTCCGATCCCGCGGCTGGCCCCGGTCACCACCGCCACTCTCGCTTCGGTTGCAGTCACGGGCGGCATGTTATCCGGTGAGCTCGCGGGCGATTATCTCGAGCTGGACGTCCGTCGCCCCTTCGTAGATACGAGGGGCCCGCACCTCGCGATAGAGAAGCTCGAGGGGGTGTCCCGCTACCAATGCTCTGGCACCGAGGAGCTGCACCGCATCATCGACTACCGCCTGGGCGGCTTCCGTGGCGATCGCCTTGGCGGCCGAGGAACGGAACGCCAGCCGGTCGTCGCCCCTATCGAAGGCGGCCGCGGCGTCGTAGACGGCGAGCCGGGCCCCATGGAGGTACATGGCCATCGCGGCGAGTTTGTGGGAGACGACCTGGAGGTCACGCAGCTTCCCGCCGAAGGCCGAGCGTTCGTCGACATGGCGGTTGGCCAGTTCGAACGCCGCCTGGGCCATCCCAACGGCGAATGCCCCCACGCTGGGACGAAAGCGGCTGAGGGTCTGCAGGGCGACTCGTATCCCGTGGCCGGGCTCGCCGAGGACGTTGCCGTCGGGCACAAAGACACCGTCGAGTGTCAGGCTGCCGATGGGATGAGGTGCCAGCAGCTCGAGCCACTCGCCGCCGAGCCCCGGGCTGTCACCGGGAACGGCGAACGCGGTGATGCCCCGCGAGCTGTCGCCCGGCATGGTGCGTGCGAAGACGGTGTATACGTCGGCTTCCGGCGCGTTTGAGATCCACAACTTCTCTCCGGAGATGCGGTAGCCGTCACCGTCGCGTTCCGCCGTTGCCTCCATTGCCACGACATCGGAACCGGCCGCCGCCTCGCTGAGAGCGAACCCGGCAGCTGCTCTGCCGGCGGCGACCTCCGGAATCCAGCGCCGTGCCAATTCGGACGAACCCGACTCCAGGATGGGATACGAGCCGAGCCCTTGCATGGCGAGTGCCGTTTCGGCCTCCGTCGATTCCGTGGCAATGGCGTCGCGCAGCAGGCACAGGTCGGTTGCCCGCACCCGTTCCGGCTGTTTCCCGCCGTATTCCGCTGGGAAGAGGTACGGGAGAAGATCCTCGGCGGCCAGAGCAGCCAGCAGCGGCCGGTTGACTCTTCCCGGCTGGCCAGAGTCGGCGATCGGGGCCAACACCCGTGCTGCGACTTGCCGGACCCGGGCGTAGAGAGCCTGCTGGTCGTCATCGAGAACGGCCGGCCATGGCAGGGGCGCCACCGAACTGGTTGGCAAGTCGGCCATCGCCTATCCGCCGCCCCACCGGCTGACGAGCTCGTTTTCGATCCCGAAGAGGTCGAGCACCCGACTCACCGAATGGTCAATGATGTCCTCGATTGTCTTCGGACGGTGGTAGAGGGCCGGTACGGGAGGCATCACGATGGCGCCAATCTCTATGGCTTGCACGATTAGGCGAGCATGCCCGAGATGCAGGGGCGTCTCTCGCGTCAGGAGCACCAGGGGACGCCGCTCTTTGAGAGTCACGTCCGCGGCTCGCATGAGGAGATTGTCGCTGTAGGAGTGGGCGATGCCCGACAGAGTCTTCATCGAACACGGAATGACAACCATTCCCATCGTCCGGAATGAGCCGGAAGAGAGCGGAGCCGCGACGTCAAGCAGATCGTGGACCCGATCGGCGAGCGCCTCGACTGCCTCAGGTTCGACGTCCGTCTCGAGTTCGATCGTGCGCTGGGCGCCCCGGCTGATGACGAGATGGGTTTCGATGTCGGGGATGTCACGTAGCACCTCGAGGATCCGGATCCCGTAGGCCACGCCGCTGGCTCCCGCCAGCCCTACGACCAGACGTCTCATTCCCGTCTCCTTTGCGCTCGCACAATCGAGGCTCAGGGTACTCTCACGGCGCGGCCGCAGCCGGACAAGAAGGGACATCGAATGTCGGGGCGTCGCGAGCAGGCGCTGAGCTATCTCGAGAGCCACCATGTGATGACCCTTGCTACGTCAGGAGCTGAGGGGCCGTGGGCGGCGGCCGTCTTCTATGTCAACGACGGGTTCACGCTGTATTTCCTGTCCTCGCCCCGCAGCCGGCACGGCGGCGACCTGACGGCTGAAGCTCGCTGCGCCGCAGCCATCCACGAGGATTATCCCGACTGGCCGGATATAAAAGGTATCCAGCTCGAGGGGCCGGTGCGGCGGCTGTCCGGCACGGAACGCGCCGCAGCCATTGCTCGCTATGCGAAGAAGTTCCCAGTCGTTCGACCCGGTCGAGCACCGGAGCTGATCAGGGCCGCGCTCGAGCGCATTGCCTGGTACGAGCTCGTCCCGGAGCGCTGCTACCTCATCGACAATTCAAAGGGCTTCGGCCACCGAGATGAGATCCCGCTCCCATAGGTCTCAGCCTGCAACGTCCTGAGAGCTTCGTATGCCGCCCGGTTACTCGACGATGAAGCGGCGGGCCTTCATCTCGAAGCGGGGCAGCGTTCCCTGGGCAACCGCGGTGACCTCGGCATGCATGCCCAGCTTGGCAACGAAATCCGCAGCCACGCGACGGCCGACCTCGTCGCCGGCGACTCCGTGGCGGCACTCTATCTCGAGGAGCACTGCGGACATCTCGCGGCGCCGGGCGATCGTGACACGGAACTCTTCGACCTCGGCGTATGACCGCAACAGGTTCTCCACCGCCGACGGGTAGATGTTGACTCCGCGCACCACAACCATGTCATCGGCCCTGCCGATGACCCCTCCGGCGAAGCGGGTGAAGGTGCGCCCGCACGGGCAGGGACTGTCGTCGATGCGCACGAGATCACCGGTCCGGTAGCGCAGCACCGGGAACCCGATGCGGCCCAGATTGGTGATGACGAGCTCGCCGTCTTCGCCGGGCGCGGCCGGTTCCCCGGTCCCCGGCCGGATGGCCTCCACGATGAACTCGGTATCGATGGCGTGCGTCGCTCCCGGCTGCGGCTGGCACTCGAAGCTGTGCGGCCCCACCTCGGAGGCACCGGCGTGGTCGAAGCACTTGACCCCCCACGCGGCCTCGATGCGCCGTTTGGTGGCGGGAACGCTGGCGCCGGGCTCACCGGCGTGCACCGTGATGCGCAACGGCAGGTCTCCGACGTCAAAACCTTCGTCGCGGGCGACCTCAGCCAGGCGTAATGCATAGGTCGGCGTGCAGCACATCGCCGTGATCCCCAGTTCGGCCATCACGCGCAACCGCTGCTCCGAATTGCGCCCGCCACCCGGGATCATCAGGGCCCCGATCTTCTCGGCGCCGCCGAGCGCCGACCAGAACCCGATGAAGGTACCGAAGGAGAAGGGCACGAACAGACGGTCTTCCGAGGTGAGCCCGGCCCCGGCGAGCACGTACCCCCAGCAGCGGCCCCACCAGTCCCAGCTCTCCGCGGTGTCGAACACCCGCAGCGGAGCGCCTGTGGTCCCCGACGTCTGATGCATGCGGGTGTAGGCGGTCTCCGGAAAGGTGCAGTTATCGCTGACCAGCGCGCCGTCTTGGGCGGCCATCAGCTCGGCCTTGGTGGTGAACGGCAGGCGGGCCAGGTCATCGAGGGTGCGCACATCCGCGGGCTCGGCACCGACGCCGTCGAGTTTGGCAGTGACGAACCGGTTCTTGCCGTGGACTAGGTCGAGCATCTCGGAGAGCTTCTCCTCCTGGAGTGTGCGGAGCCTCTCGCGGGGGGCGGTCTCGAGGTCGCGATCGAAAAAGGTGATGTCCACCGCGGCAGTCTGCCTGAGTGCTGCGGCGCAACGCAAGCAGCCCGCCCTCGCCGGCGGATTGGTGTTGCGCGGCCGCGGACTTCCGGTCGAGGTAGCGTTGGCTCCGATGCGCACCGTCCACATCGTCGTCACCGGGACCGTGCAGGGAGTCGGCTTCCGCTTCACCACCCGGCGCCAAGCTCAGCAGCTCGGCCTGGTCGGCTGGGTGCGCAATCAGCCCGACGGATCGGTTGCGCTGTGCGCCCAGGGATCCGAGGGTGCCGTCGACCGGCTCATCACCTTCCTCGAGGCCGGGCCGCCCGGCGCTGTCGTCACCTCAGTCACGATTCAGGACGTCACGCCCGACGAGGCACTCCATGGGTTCGAAGTCAGGTTCTGAGCGGAGCACAAACGACATGAATCTCTTCACGACACTACGCGATCGGATCACCGACCCGGACCGAGTATTCATTCGCACGCCGGCCGGGGCGACGATCACCTACGGCGATCTCTCAGCGACGACCGGGCGCATCGCCAATGCCCTGGTCGCGATAGGCGTTGAACCCGGTGACCGCGTAGCAGTGCAGGTCGACAAGTCGGCCGAATCGCTCCTGCTCTACCTGGGTTGTCTGCGCGCCGGGGCCGCCTACCTGCCGCTGAACCCGGGCTACACGGGTGCAGAGCTCTCCTACTTCCTCGGCGATGCTTCGCCGCATGTCTTCGTGTGCGACCCCGGCGCCGTCGGCGCCGCCGACCCGGTCAGACGGAAGGCGAGCGTCCCCCACCTGGAAACGCTGGGAACGAACGGCGACGGAACGATCATGGAAAAGGCCCGGACCGGCGACCCGGACTTTGCCGACGTGGCTCGCGGCGACGACGACCTGGCCGCCATCCTCTATACGTCGGGCACGACGGGCCGGTCCAAGGGTGCGATGCTGAGCCACGGCAACCTCGCCTCCAACGCCCGGGCTCTGATGGATTGTTGGCGATTCGACGACACGGACGTCTTGCTGCATGCCCTGCCCATCTTTCACACCCATGGCCTCTTCGTGGCGACCAACGTCAGCTTGATGGCGGGCGGCTCGATGATCCTGCTCCCCCGCTTCGACCTCGACGAGATCATCCGCCTTCTGCCGGAGGCGACCTCGATGATGGGGGTGCCCACGTTCTACACCCGGCTGCTCGCCCACCCCGAATTCACCAAAGACCTCGTCGGGCACATTCGGCTGTTCACATCTGGTTCGGCGCCGCTGTCGGCCGAGGTCCACAAGGAGTTCGCCGCCCGCACCGGGCACGCAATCCTCGAGCGCTACGGGATGACCGAGACCAGCATGAACACCTCGAACCCGTACGACGGAGATCGCCGCGCCGGCACCGTGGGATTCCCGCTGCCGGGCGTCGAGATTCGGATCACCGACCGCGACACGGGAGAGCCGCTCGAGCACGGCGAGGTTGGCATCATCGAGATCCGCGGCCCCAATGTCTTCACCGGGTACTGGCGAATGCCGGACAAGACCAAGGAGGAGTTCCGCCCAGACGGGTTCTTCGTTTCCGGCGACCTCGGCATGATCGACGATCAGGGCTACGTGAGTCTCGTTGGACGCGACAAGGACCTCGTCATCACCGGCGGCTACAACGTCTATCCCGCCGAGGTGGAGAACGCCCTCGACGCCCTCGAGGGCATTGCCGAAAGCGCCGTGATCGGCGTTCCTCACCATGAATGGGGGGAAGCGGTCACCGCGGTGGTGGCATCCCGCGGCGTTGACCCGCCAACGGAAGAGCAGATCCGGGATAGCTTGGCGGAGGTTCTCGCCAAGTACAAGGTGCCCAGCCGGGTCGTCTTTGTTGACTCCCTGCCGCGCAACGCCATGGGCAAGATCGAGAAGGCCGTGCTCCGGGATCGCTTTCACGACCTGTGGCAACCATGACATAGTCCGCCGGCGGAAGCCCATGCCCGGGTGGCGGCACGGTTGCCATTCCCGACCCCCGGGCCGAATAGGGGGAGATGCCCCATTCTCAATCGGGCGATCATGGAGGACCATGGAGGCATGATCGCAATTGGAGCGAGCATCAACCGCCCAGCGGGCGGCACCGTCCACCGGTTCCCGGAGTTGCCAGGCAACTCCTACAGACGGCCGAAGGCCTTCCCATGGAGTTGATCTGGATTCCCTTGATCGGCGGCTACGTGTACTCGATATACGTGTGCTTCAGGAAGGGCAAGATCGGGTTCGCCTGGACCGGGATAGCCGGGTTGTTCCCACTCTTCACCGTGTTCCTCGCCTGGTTCCCGATCGTCGGCGCACTGCGCCCCGCCAAGCCGGGCTCGCCGTGGGTTCTGGAACGCCGGCCGGGTTCGGCTGACGGCACGCCCGTGACGGCACCTCCGCCGCTCGCCCCCGAGCCAGACGACATCTCCGACCCGAGCGGCGCACCAAAGCCCGAGCAGATTCACGGCGCAACCGCGGCTCCACTGCGACCCGACGAGCTGTTGGGCTTTCTCGATCGAGCCCTTGCCGCCGGAGTGATCCCCCGCGACGTGCGCAACCGATTGCTCGACTTCTACCGGGAAGCCCCGCCGCCCGCCGCCGCTCCCGTCCGTGAAGGCCCCGCCGACTCCGCTGCCGACCTCCTCTCACAGGCTCCCCCACCCATTGTGCCGCGGCAGGAGCAACCCGCCCCCGTCTCCCGTCCAGCGGTGCCGGTGCCGGCGCCGGCGCGGGTCGATGTGCCTCCGGCCGCCGTCCCGTCCCCGGCACCCTCCGTGGCACCAGGGACCGAAGGTGGGAGCGTCCCCAGCCCCCTGGAGCAACGTGTGACTCGCCTGCGCGAGCGGGCTTCCGAGCTGTGGGAAGCGGCCTCATCGGACATTGCGCTGCATGGACTCGCCTATCTCGGCGTGCTCCTCACCTTCGTCGGGGTGCTCGGCTTCCTCCTTTTCGCCTTCCAGGACCTGCCCGACTCGGTGCAACCGGCGGTCGAGCTCTTCATCGCGTTTGTGTTCTTCGGGTGGGCCTGGGCGCTGCGGCGCCAGGAGGCGTCAACCGTGGCCAATGCGCTCGAGCTCATCGGGGGCATGACTTTGCCCCTGGTTTTGTTCGCCGGCTTCGTCGACGACGCACCGATCCCGCCGGACGCCACCGGCGGATTGCTGGTGGCGGTCATGACGCTCACCTCCCTGGGGCTGGCGGCAGCCTTTGCCGCAGTCGGCCGCAGGCGGCCCGAATCGATGTTGCGCTTCCTGGTAGCGCCGATGGTGTGGCTCGGCGCCCTCGCTCTCGGCTTCGTGTTCAAGACCGACGAGCCCCTGCAGGGCATCGCCATCACGCATCTCGTCTCTGCTCAGCCCGCGCTGGCCGCGGTTGCGATTGCGGCCGTGCTGACGTTCGCCAGATGGGGCGGGGCCCTCCGCGAGTTCGAGAGGTCCGCGATGTTCGCCGGCTTCGTTGGGGTGCCGGCGACGTATGCCTTGACGCTGGGCCTCGCCACTGCAGAAGGGTGGAGCCACCCGCTCAGCGGCGTCTTCGCCGGCCTGGCCACGATCGTCTCGGTCCATGCCATCGCCGGGTTTTTCGACCGCACTCGCTTCGCGGTTCTCGCAACGCCGGTTCTGCTCGCCGGAGCGATCGCACCTCTGATCGAGGTCACGGGGATGGCATGGGCCGGCGTGGTCGCCGCGGTCGCGTACCTTGCGGCCCTCGAGTGGATCGGTCGAGACGAAGACGCCGATCCGGTGGTGGCGATCATGGCCGCCGCCGGGGCCGCCATCGGCCTGGCAATGTCGCTGGGAACCGCTCCGGCCGCGCTCGTCGGCTTCGCCGCCGCCTCGCTGTGGGCTCACCGGCGTCGCGTCACCGGAATCCCGATCGAGGGTGCCGCCGATATCATCACGGCGGCCGCCGCCACGCTGCCGATCGGAGTCGGCTGGGCGCTATGGCACCTCCTGGGGCATCACCCCGGTCTGCTACTGATGGCGGCCATCCTCCTGGCGGTCGCCCTGGGCGCTCGCCGGCTCGCCGGCGAGGACATCTTCTGGTCGCTGTGGCCGCCGGCCTTGGCCGTCGTCGTCGGCGCCGTCTCCGTTGACCGCAGCGTGTTCACGTCGATCGCACCGGTGGGTGCCGATCCGCTGATCATCTTCACACTGGCGTTGGTGGCCGCAACGATCCTCCTCGGCCGGGAGTGGCTGGGACTGCGCGTCTGGGCCGCAACCGTGATCGGCGTCGTGGCCCTGCTCCCCTATACCGGGCTGGCGTGGGCCGGGACGATCGCCACCGTCGCCTCCGTGGCGGTTCTCGAGTGGATCGGCCGCGACGAGGACCCGGACGCGATCGTGTGGGGTGCGGGCGCCCTCGGCGGCGCCGCCGGCCTGGCGCTGTCACTGTTTGCGGCGCCGGCCGCCCTTGCCGGCTTCGCCGCCGCCTCGCTGTGGGCCCACCGGCGCCGCGTCACCGGAATCCCGATCGACGGTGCCGCCGATGCGATGACGGCGGCCGCCGCCATCCTGCCGATCGGGGTCGGCTGGGCGATGTGGGATCTCATGGCGCACTACCCCGCCGTGCTGTTGATGGCCGCCCTCGTCTTGGCGATCGCCGCCGCGGCCCGGCTGCTCGACACCGGAGACATGTTCTGGTCACTGTGGCCCCCCGCCCTGGCCCTCGTTCTCGGCGGCCTCGCCATCGACAACGTATTCCGGTCGGCGAGCGGTGAAGGGCCCGAGAGCCTCGCCCCGATCACGTTGCTGCTCGTGGCGGCCACAATCGGCCTTGGCCGGCAGTGGCCGGAGCTGCGCCTCTGGTTGGCAAGCGGGTCGGTCGCGGCCGCCGTCGCTCTTGGCCTCGAAGGCGCGGCAGCTTCTCCGGAGGTCCGATCCCTGGTGTGGGCGACCGCCGGGCTGGCCGCGGTGATGGTTGCCGGCGTCTCGCAGAAGTCGCTGGCGGACCATCTGGCCGCGGTGGGCCACCTCACGATTACCGGCGCCCTGCTCATCGACGTCAGCGGAGAGGCTTTTGCCGTCGTGATGTGGGCCTGGTCACTGGGCTGGTTGCTGTCGCTCATCGCAGATTCCGGTGGGCGGGCCTCGCTGACCCGGTTGATGGAATCCGCGGTCGGCATCGATCTCACGCCGCCAGGTGACGGCGAGTCATCTGGGAACGCAGCCGCCCGGGCGGCGCTGCAATGGATCGTGCCCGTCCTGTTCGCGTCCAGCTTGCCTATTGCCGCGCTGGCCACGGCGAACCTGTGGCCCGACTTCGTCGACAATCGCTCGTGGACGGGGGTTGCGCTTGCCCTCCTCGCGGTCGGCTACGCGTCCGCCACCCGATGGTTGCGGTCGGGTGAGCCGCTGCGGAGAGTGGTTTCCATCAGTGCCGCCGCCCTGGCGGTGATGGGCGTGGCGATCGCAGCCCCCGTCGCGTGGCCCACGATCCTGGCCACAGGCTCGACCGTCGTCGTCGCCCTCGCGCTCGCCGCGGATGATCGCCAGGTCGCATTCACATGGTTCGCCTGGGTGATGTCGGGAGTGATGGCGGTGTTGCTCGCCGAGCGGGCCGGAGTCGCCCCGCGGTTCCTCTACCTGGTGTCGCTCAGCTGGGGGGTCGCCTTGCTGCTCGGGGGCTTGCTAGCCGACGACGTCGTGTCCGGCCGCCGTCCGCGCGGCGCGGGATTGCGAGCCGGCTGGGCACGCTACCCGGTGTTCATCGGGGCACTGGCGGTTCCGGTGAGCCTCGCCCCCGTGTTCTCCCTTGACGCCGCAATCCTCGGCTGGTCCGCCCTGGCCGCCGCGGCCGGCTACTTCGTCGTCGCCATACTGATGCGAGCCGGTCTGCCGACGGCTCCCGGTTACGCACTCGCCGCAGTGGGGGCGGTGTCGCTCTCGCCCTGGTCGATCGGCGACGATCCGGCGCTCCTCCCCGTGGTGGCAGCCGTGCTGGTCGGCGTCGCAATTGGCGCCCGCCGGTTCCAACCCGATGCGGTTGCCGGCGACGTGTGGTTGTCGTGGGAGATGGCTCCGCTGGCGGTGGCCCACATAGTCGGCGTGGTGGCCCTGGCGGTGGCCCACGCAACCCCCGCACCCGAGCTCACCTGGCTGCTGCTCGGACTGGTGTCACTGGCAACGGCGGCATGGCGCCGGGGCGGCTGGTGGCTCGACGCATCGATCGTGATGTTCATCGTTGCTGCCGGCTACGTCGGGCTCGGGGCCCTGGCGCTCGCTCTGGCCGCGCTGAGCGTGCGCGGACTGATCGGCGTGTACTTCTCCGATGGGAACCTGCGCACGATGTTCCAGGTAATCGCCGTCGGCGCGGCTGCCGCCTCATGGGGGATCGTCCTGGTCTGGCAGGATTGGGACATCGCTCGAGTGGTATCGAACTCGGCGATCCTCTTCGGAGTCGGGTCACTCGCCGTCGCCGTCACGAGCCGCCGCCACCTGGTGAAACGCGACTCGACGATCGCCTGGGGGTCCCTCGCCGCCGGCGGCATCGTTTCGGTCGGGTTTGTCGGTGGCGCCGCCCAGGTCGCTTTTGCCACCGGGAGCGGCGAACCGGGAGTCGTCGGACTCGGTCTCGCCATCGGCTTGGCCGCATTTGCCGTCGCCCTCGAGCTGGCCGCCAAGCCGTTCGAGGCTTTCCTCAGGTATTGGGCCGTCGTGATGACGGGGGCGAGCTGGCTCGCCGGGCTCGTCGGAGCTGCGGTATCGGCTGACGCCGGCATCGTCCTCACCGCCGTGATCGGTGGAGCGCTCGCTCTGGCCGTCGTCGAGCTGGCGTGGCGGTCCGCCGCGGAGCCGACCGCATCGGGCCCACCGGCGAACCTCACCATCTCGCAGGCGTGGGCGCTCCTCGGGGCGATGAGCGTGTTCGCCGCCTTCCTGACCGCGATCGGTACGGGCGCCGACAAGTCGACATGGCAGTACGGGATTGCCGGCGGCCTGGCGCTGCTGGCGATTGCCGCGGCCCGCGGTGCCGGACCGCTCGGCGCCGCCGGATTGCGAGAAGCGTCCGGGCTGGTGGGCCTCGGGGCGGTGGCGTCGTTCCTCTACGGCTCGGGTGCCGGCACCACGGGCTTCGTGATCGTGATGCTGATCGTTGCCGCGGCAGCCAGCGTGGCGATCCTGCAGGTCGTCGGCAAGGAGGCCGAGTCAATCTGGTTGCCGCCCCTCCAAATAGTGGCGGTGGTAGCCAATCTGACGGCAACCGGATTCGCCGTATCGACCATTCCTGATCGCCCACTCATTGCCACCGTTCTCCTGGCAGTCGGCATCCAGTCAGTCGCCGTCGGCATCGGCTTGAACCGGCCGGCGCTGCTGGCAGCGGGGCCACCGGCTATTGCGGTCGCCTTCGTGCTGACCGTGGCCGAAGCCGTCTCCGGAAGTGTCCAGTGGTACACGACACCGCTGGCGATCGTGATCCTCTCTGAGGTCGAGATCATCCGTCTGCGGAGGAGGGCCGACTCCCACCTCATATCGACTCAACAGCTGTTCACGCTGGAATGGTTCGGGATTGCCCTCCTTGCGGTCCCCGCGGTCGTCGAGATGTTCTTCCGGGGTCCCCGGGCCGGCCTGCTGCTCTTCCCGGTGGCCGCGCTGCTATTGCTGTGGGCCATCGTCACGAGGATCAGGCGGCGGGCCGTCGCCGCCGCTGCGGTGGCGACCGGATCCGCGGTGATGATGGTGTCGTCCGCTCTGACCTTGGGCGCCCCCGATTCGGCGGGCTTCTGGATCACGGCAGTCGGGCTGGGATTCGCCGTGATGTCGGTCGCCGGGATCATCGAAGCCTCCCGATCACGACAGGGAAGGTTCGTGCAGCGCTTCGATCAGTTGATGGACGGTTGGGCATGAAGCGGTACTACCAATGGGCCCTGATTGCACTCGCCGCCGGAGTCGGGGCAGTCGTATGGGTGGGCGCCAGCCCGGCGTCGGCCCTACCGGGAGCCCTCATCCTCGGCAGCGCCGCCGTGCCGCTCGCGGTGCTGTTCGCCGTCGCCGGGCGTCTCGATATCGAGCCCTCATGGCCCGCGCTGTTCGGTGGCGCCACGATCGGCGTCGCAGTGGCGGTCGTCAGCCACGCCGCCGTCTTTGCTTTCGCCTACGTGTTCTTCCTCGGATTCGCCGAGGCCGGAACGGCGCTGCTCGACGCCCTGCGCATCGACCCCCGCTTGACGACCGTCCTCGGTTCGCCGTGGACGATTCTCCTGCTCATCGAACTGGTCGTCGTGGCTCCGGCGACGGAGGAGATCGGCAAAGCGCTCGGCGCCCGGCTGGCACGCCCGGCCGATCGGCTTCATGCCTTCATGGCCGGGGTCGCCGCCGGTGTCGGATTCGCCATCGTCGAGAACGGTCTCTATGCGACCGGCGCGCTGTGGGCGTCCTACCCCTGGGAGGCGATCCTGGTAGGCCGCAGCCTCGGGGCTGCCGTGCACCCGCTGGCATCCGGCCTGGTGTTCGTCGCCTGGTGGCAATACCGCAACGGCGGCGCCCGCCGATCGTATATCCGCAACTTCGCTTTCGGCGCCGGGGCCCACGCGCTGTGGAACGGCGCCCTGGCGGCAGTGACCGTCGCCGCCACCGCCTTCGAGATCGGAGCGACCCCCGCGGGCTCGGCAGTCGTTGCCGTGGCTTACGCCGGCGCCCTCGGGGTCGCCGCCGCCGGCGCCCTCTGGATCGTGACCCGCAACGTCGCCAATGATGCGAGCGCCATACCTGAGCTGATCCCGCGCGACGGGCGAGTCGTCGCCGGCTGGACCGTGCTGACCGCGTCCCTACTGTTGCCGGTCGCAGTTCTCATCCTGGCGTTCCCGGGCTTCGTCTCGGCCGGGTGAGGGCTTTCGGTCACCCGCGGGGATGGTGCTGCGCCCGCGACGCGCCCGTTTGCCGGCTCACCAAGCAGATCACGATTTCCACGGAACCTCTGGTTTGTAGCGAACCCGCATGGCGAGATGCGGACAATGGTCCAGCTGTCGCCGGGACTCCACCTGTCCAGCAAGTCACTATGGGACGAAAGTGAAGAGAGATTCGCCCTCAGGGTCGGTGACCCACACTGAAGTGCCCACGGCGGTTATCCGGTTGACAGAGGCACCAACTTCGAAGGTCTGCAGCACTCGATGATCTCGAAGGCTGATCTGAGTAACCGTCCCCTCTCCGGCGTTGACCACCCACACGTGCTCATCCGTAATCGCAATATCCTGGGGCTGAGCTCCGACCTCGAGGACGGCAACTTGCTCGAGGCTGGCAGCATCAAGAATCGTGATTGTGTTGTCGTGCGTATTAGCCGTCCACACGTGGGTCGAGCTGGCAGCGATCCCAAGCGGGCTGGAGCCCACATCCGCGGGGCCGTGAACCTGCCTTGTCACCGGATCGACTTTGTACACGGCTCCCCCGAGCACATCGGTCACCCACACTCCACTCGACGCAACGGCTAGCGAGGTCGGCTCGCCCGGAATATCGATAGTGCCGATGGAGAGAGTTGTTTCGTCGATGCTCGCGACGCGTCCGAGCTCTCGTTGAGCCGCCCACATTGCCCCAAAACCGAAGGCGATGTCGTCGACAACACCTCCTGCGTCAACGCTCGCAGCTATCTCGAGATTGTCACCACGGACCCGCACTTCCGTCCCTCGCAGCGACGTCGTCCACAATCGGCTACCACTGGCCGCAAGTTCGAAGATATCGGGAGCCTCTGCCTGAATGTACGAGCGATCCAGCGCGCTCACCCGCCACAGCAGGCCGGCAGTAGGATCGGCCGTCCATATCATTGAGCCGGCCCCTGCCACAGCTCGAGGGGCTCCACCAAGTTCGACGCGCGTCAATTGCGGTGGGTCGGGCAGCCGGTTCCGGCCGATTAGTTGCGCGACCACAATCGAGATTGTCACGAGCGCGATCGATAACGCGCCAATGAGGAGCCGCTTCCTCGCGGCAACGCCCGGGACCTGAACCTCGACTAACTCAACGTCCGAATCCACTTGGTCTGCTACGGCCGCGACCAGGTCTGCCACTTCTTCCTCTGGACGCCTGAAACTCCGATGCACGTTGAGATACTGAGTACGGCGGAACTCGAGAGGCGGCTTGGCGTCATCAATGGACACGGGAACCAGCTTGTCCAACTTCAGTGCTTCGCTGGCCTCAGCCTTGACGAAATCGGAGTCCACGGCATATTCGGACCAGATGACTACGACACAACGCGCAGCCGCCAACGCCCGATCGATTTCATCGTCCCACTGCTCACCGGGCTGGATCAGCTGGTCAGACCACACCTCGAAGCCGTTCTTCACAAGGAGCTTCCGCAAAGCGTTGGCGGGCCTGATGTCCTCGCGGGCGTAGCTTATGAAGACGTCGAGCTCGGCCGAGTCAGAACCGACGGGACCGACGGGACCGACGGGACCTCCAAAGTCATCGTCGGCCAACGTCTGCTCCCGCATGCGACTTGCCGCTGAGACGCCGCGGCACGGATCTCATTTGGGCATCGGTCCGTCCGGCGAGGAGGCGACTCACGGCGACCTGGTCGTCGTTACGGCCCGAGTTGTGGTTGTTTCTCCGCATCCGCCGCCGGTTCTGTTGGGGACACAGCGTGTTGTCGTGGTGGTAGTGCTGGTGCTGTCTCCGCATCCGCCGCCGGTTCTATTGGGGACACAGCGTGTTGTCGTGGTGGTAGTGGTGGTGCTGTCTCCGCATCCGCCGCCGGTTCTATTGGGCACACAACGTGTTGTCGTGGTGGTAGTGGTGGTGCTGTCTCCGCATCCGCCGCCGGTTCTATTGGGGACACAGCGTGTTGTCGTGGTTGGCTCGAGACTCGTAGGAGGGGGATCCGTCATGCTTGCGCCTGTAGTAGCGGTTCTGGTCGTGGTCGGCTCGAGACTCGTAGGAGGGGGATCCGTCATGCTTGCGCCTGTAGTCGTGGTTCTGGTGGTAGTTGGCTCAGGACTCGTAGTAGGTGGATCCGTCATGGCTGGGGATGGGATTGCCGTGCTGGCAAAAGGCGGCTCGTTGTCGTTGCCACCACCGCAGCTTGCCACCGTTCCGGCGGAGGCTGCAGCAAGCAACAAAACCAAGGGCAAATCGACAAGGCTCCGTGCGTTCCAGCGAAATGACATCATCGCCCCCTCTCCAATCGCCAGATGGCCGCGCCGCCTACGTCAATTATGCCCCGCGCATGGTGCAGGTGTCTTGTGAGGCGGGTCGGACGAGTTCGTCGGAACCAGGGACATGATTGCCAGCGACGCCGGCCACGTGACTGTGCAAGGCCGGTGCGGACGCGAAATCAGGTGCCACCGCGGCATTGCACACCACGGGAAGCTCTCGGCCCTCGCTCCGCGGACCGGGTCGCAAGGGCGTGCCCTCTGTGGAATGTGACTTCGTTCGAGGGCGGAACCGGTTAACTTGGTGGGTGATGACAGAGCGCCCAATCCTCGCAACGATCGAAAGCGTCCGAACCGGTACCCTCGAATCGGCCACCGTCACGCTCGCCTATCGCGATCAAACCAACTCGGGAAGTGCCACCACCTCCGTAGGGGCACAGATCGGTGACACACTGAAGATGGTGGCCGAAGCCGCCGCCAGAGCCATCGAGGCCGGGCTCGATGGTCGCTGGACTCTCGAAGTGCGAGCTGTCGCCCTGGGGCAGGTGGGTGACGAACCGGTCTGCCTGGTGCAGGTCGCCGATATCGAAGCCGGTGACCTTCTTTTCGGTATTGCCGGCGTCGGCAAGGACGACGTAGAGAAGGCAATGGCTCGAGC
>JBFISZ010000035.1:0-17743 GCA_041608315.1 Acidimicrobiia bacterium
AGCGGGTTCACTCACGACTACTACTCAGGGACCACCGCCCTGCCGGACAATGTGAACCACTGTCTCGGCATCACACCTCAAGCCTGGGCCATGGGAGGGCCGGTGACGAAGTCTTAGCACCCGGGAGGGTCCCGGGTGCCGGCGCCATCAGAGACCGTTGAACCTAGCCTGGCGGGGTGCAAGGCGACCCCGGCTTCTTTGGCCCCGACAGTGTCACGTGGCAGGTGAACCGGGAGTTCACGGTGCTGTTTGGCGGAGCGCGGGCGCTGCTGATGCACGCGGCCCATCCGCTCGTGTCGGCGGGCGCCAGGCAGACGGCGATGTACCAGCGCGATCCCTGGGCCCGTTTGATCCGGACGCTGTCGCTGCAGAACGCGGTGACGTTCGGAACCCGAGCCGAAGCGCAGCAGGCTGCCGATCGCATCAACAAGCTCCACCGGATCATCAAGGGCGATGACGAGGTCACGGGTGACTACTACGACGCCTTGGCGCCCGACCTGCTGCTGTGGGTTCACGCTTGTCTCGAAGTGTCGAGCGTCTGGTTCTTCAACCGCACCGTCCGCCCCCTTCAACCGGACGAGCTCGAGCGATACCATCAGGAGTCGCTGATCGCCGCCGAGCTGGTGCTCCTGGAGCGCGACCAGGTGCCGCCCACCTACGGCGACCTCGAGGACTATGTGGAAGGGGTCCTCAACGGCGGCGCCCTGGTCAGGACCGACGTGTCCGACAATGTGGCCGAGCTCATTCGGAGCGGCCCGGTTCCGGCGGCGCTCAAGCCGCTGTGGCAGTTCATCTCGTTTGCCGCGTTTGGGACGCTGCCGGGGCAACTGCACGAGATGTACGAGGTGGAGTGGTCCCCGGCCAAGCAACGCTTGCTCGACTTCAATCTGCGGCTCTTGAGCGAAGTGCGCCCCTGGCTGCCGCAGCGGTTCCGCTGGATCGGGCCGGCGCGATGGGCGGCCGCGAGGCTGCGAGGCATTTCTAGCTAATTAGCTCTGGACATAAGTAGCTAATTAGCTAAAATACTAACAATGTCCACCGAAGAGAATGTCTTCAAGGCGCTCGCCAGCCCGATTCGCCGGGAGATCCTGTTCCACTTGCGGCGCGGCGAGTTGTCGGCCGGCGCTATCGCGGCCAAGTTCGATATAGCCGCGCCGACCATCTCGCGTCACCTCGGCGTGCTCAAGGGCGCCGGCCTCGTTGCCGAACGGCGCGACGGCAATCGCATCCTCTACGCGGCCGCCCAGGATCAGATCGCGGCCACTCTCACAGACTTTCTCGGGGCCGTGTGCCCAACTCAGCAAGTACAGCGCCGCAAGACCGCACGAAAGGAGCGGCGATGAAGATCGCAGTCACTGGAGGAACGGGGTTCGTGGGACGCCACGTGGTGCGTTTGTTGGCCGAGGAAGGTCACACCGTGGTCGTCATCGCCCGTGGGGTCGATCCCAACCCGGCTTTGTCGGCGGGAAACGTCACGTGGGTGCGGGGGTCGGTGACCGACCGCAAGCTGGTCGACAGCACCCTCTCGGGGTGCGACGCCGTCGCCCACCTGGCCGGAATCAATCTGGAGCGGCCCGGCCAGTCGTTCGATGCGGTCCACGTGCGGGGCACGGAGAACATCGTCGCGGCTGCTCGGGCCAACGACGTGCCCAAAGCCGTGCTGCTCAGCTTCCTACGCGCCCGCCCGGGCACGTCTTCGCCCTACCACGAGTCCAAATGGCAAGCCGAGCAGATCGTGCGCAATTCGGGGCTCGACTTCACGATCTTCAAGAGCGGAGTCATCTATGGCCGGGGCGACCACATGCTCGATCACCTGAGCAAGGTCCTGCACTCGCTCCCGGTTTTCCCGCTGGTGGGCTTCACCGACCGCGGGGTTCGCCCGGTAGCGGTGGCCGACGCGGCCTGGGCGATAGCGGCCGCGCTGGTGGGCAATCGGCTGTCGGGCCAGACCGTGGCGCTGCTCGGACCCGATGAGATGCCGCTGGGTGAGGCAGTCCGCAGAGTGGCGGCGGTGACCGGGCACCGGGCCCGGACTTTCCGGGCGCCGGTGGCGTTCCACCGGGCTCATGCGTTCGTCCTCGAGAAGCTGATGCAGATCCCGCCGGCATCTCGGGCCCAGGTGCGGATGCTCTCGGAGGGGATCGTGGAGCCGTGGGGTGATGTGACGCAGCTCCCACCGGAGCTGGCTCCCGTGACTCGTTTCACGGACGAGTCGATCTCCGCCGGTCTGCCGCCGCGGGGAGGGTTTGGTCGCGCCGACTTGACGCTCTGCTCGACAGCCCCCTAGATCCGCGTATCCTGCGGGCGCACGCGTGAGAGGAGTCATCGATGGGTCACATGGTCGAGTTCGCCTCCAACGGGAAAGATGCCATCGGTTACCTCGCCAATTCGCTCTCGGGATCGGGGCCCGGCGTGATCGTGATCCAGGAGTGGTGGGGGCTGGTGCCACATATCAAGGATGTGTGCGATCGCCTGGCTGCCGAAGGGTTCACCGCCCTGGCACCCGACTTGTACCACGGCGCAGCGACCGCCGAGCCGGATGACGCCGGCAAGCTCATGATGAGCCTGGATCTTCCCCGCGCCTCACTCGACATGAGCGGCGCCGTGGACTTTCTCCTCGCCGATGACGCGTGCGATACCGAGACAGTGGGAGCGCTGGGCTTCTGTATGGGAGGTGGCATGGTGCTCTGGCTGTCGACGATCCGGCCGGAGGTGGCGGCCTGCGTGCCTTTCTACGGAGTGATTCCCTGGGACGCCGTCCAGCCCGACTACACGGCTTCGAACGCCGCCTACCTGGGGCACTATGCCGAGTTGGACAATCCCGACAACAACGAGATCGCTCGCCAAACCGAGGCCCAGCTGCACGCTCTGGGCAAGTCGGCCCACTTCCATTTTTATCCAGCAACCCATCACGCTTTCTTCAACGATGAGCGGCCCGAGATATACGATGCGGCGGCCGCCGACCTGGCCTGGCAACGCACGCTCGAATTCCTGCGCGACGAGTTGCGCTGAACCCATTGGAGGCGAAATGACCGACGAGAAGGTCCGGTTCGATGTTGTCGACGGCGTCGGCGCGGTCACGTTCAACCGTCCCGACCAGGCCAACGCCATGGATCTCGACGTCATGCAACGTCTGATGCACATCTCTATCGAATGCGACGAGAACCCCGAGATCAGGGCCGTGGTCATCACCGGCACCGGAGCCTTCTTCTCGGCGGGAGGCGACCTGGCCTCGTTTCAGGCCGCAGGCGAGAAAGCCGGCGCCCTCATCCTCGAGATGACGACCCATTACCACGCCGCCATCTCCCGCTTCTCCCGGATGAACGCCCCGGTCGTCGCCGCCGTCAACGGGATGGCGGCGGGCGCCGGTTTCAGCCTCGTCGCTGCCTGCGACCTGGCGATTGCCGCCGAGTCCTCCCGGTATACGTCGGCCTATACGGCGGCGGCGTTGTCGCCGGACGGATCCTGCACTTACTTCGTGCCCCGCCTGGTCGGCACCCGCCGGGCCATGGAGCTGATGCTGACGAACCGCCGCCTCAGTGCGGCCGAAGCGCTCGAATGGGGCTTGGTCAACAAGGTGGTACCCGACGCCGATCTCATGGACGAGGCGATGGGTTTGGCCCGGCAGCTGGCGACGGGACCAAGTGTGGCCTTCGGGCAGGTGAAGGCTTTGCTGCACAACAGTTTCACGGGAACGCTCGAAACCCAGATGGAGCTCGAATCAAGGGGGATTGCCGCCATGACACACACCCACGACGGCGTCGAGGGAGTCGCCGCCTTCAGTGAGAAGCGGCCCCCGGTGTACGAAGGGCGGTAGGCACGCCGTAGAATCGGCTCGGATGTACCAGCCGACCAACAACGTTCGGATCGTCACCGCAACGTCGCTCTTCGACGGTCATGACGCTTCGATCAACATCATGCGGCGAATCATGCAGGCGTCCGGCGCCGAAGTGATTCACCTGGGGCACAACCGGAGTGCCCTCGAGATCGCAACGGCGGCAATAGAAGAGGACGCCCAGGCCGTCGCCGTGACGTCCTACCAGGGCGGCCACATGGAGTTCTACCGCTACCTGCGGCGGCTCCTCGACGAGCAGGGGGGCTCCGACGTCAAGTTGGTTGGTGGTGGTGGGGGAACGATCCTGCCCGAGGAGGGTGCCGAGCTCGCCGCCGAGGGCATCGCCCGGATCTACAGCCCCGACGATGGGCGCCGACTCGGTCTCCAGGGCATGATCGACGAGATCGTGGCGGCCAGCGACACACCTCGCGGAGACTCCATTGAGGGTCTCGCCGGCCAACTCTCCGTGCACGCAGCCCAGCCGCTGGCTCGTCTCATCTCGGCGGTGGAGAGCCATGGTGCGGTGGTCCCGCAGGAAGCCAGCGCGGCCGCGCAGGCCAGCGATGCCCTGGTTGTCGGCATCACCGGCACCGGCGGCTCCGGCAAATCGTCGCTCGTGGACGAGATCGTCCGTCGCTTCGTTCACGATTTCCCGGATCGGTCGATCGGGCTGATCTCGGTGGATCCCACGCGGCGGCGCAGCGGGGGAGCGCTGCTCGGTGATCGGATCCGCCTCAATTCGGCGACCCATCCGCGGGTTTTCATGCGGTCGATGGCGACTCGTGAGCCCAACCGGGCGATCTCGCCACACGTGACGGACGCCATCGTTCTGGTGAAGGCGGCAGGCTACGACCTGGTCATCCTCGAGTCCTCGGGCATCGGGCAGGGCGACACCGAGATCATCGACCTGGTCGACATCTCGGTGTACGTGATGACTCCCGAATACGGCGCTCCCTCGCAACTCGAAAAAATCGACATGCTCGACTTCGCCGACCTGATCGCCATCAACAAGTTCGACCGCCGCGGCGCCGACGACGCCCTACGCGATGTCAAGAAACAGTACCGGCGCAACCGTTCGCTGTTCGCGGCCGCCGATACGGACCTTCCCGTCTACGGGACGATCGCGTCGCACTTCAACGATCCGGGCACGTCGGAGTTCTACGAAGGGCTGATGGCCGCTATCGACGTGAAGTCACCGCGCCGCTTCGTGCCGCAATCGCGACCGGTCGGCTCGCAGGCCGAGACGATCATCCCCAAGCCGCGGACGGGCTATCTCGGCGAGATTGCGGCCAGCATCCGCAGCTACAACGAGACCGCAGAGCGTCAGGCCGGGATCGCAGGACGGTTCGAAGCGCTCCAGACGGCAGCCGCCGTGGATCCGGCGAGCCGGGCCATCGCCACCGCCCTCGACGAGGCGCGCCGGGACCTCGATCCCGAGATGGCCGAGTCGCTGGCGGCATGGGACGAGACGGCGGCGAACTACCGGGCCGACCGGATGTCCTATGAGGTGCGGGGCCAGACGATCGAGATCGATCAGTACACCGAGACGCTCTCCCACAATGCGGTGCCCAAGGTCGCCTTTCCTCGCTTGCGGGGGGCCGCCGACCGGGCCCGCTGGATCGCCCAGGAGAACCTGCCGGGCCGCTTCCCCTACACCGCAGGAGTCTTCCCCTTCCGGCGAACCCAGGAGGACCCGACTCGCATGTTCGCCGGCGAGGGCACACCGGAACAGACCAACCGGCGCTTCCACTATCTGTCGGCCGGGATGCCGGCGAAACGCCTGTCGACCGCCTTCGACTCCGTGACCCTCTACGGGTTCGACCCGGCCGTCCGCCCCGACATATTCGGCAAGGTGGGCAACTCCGGCGTGTCGGTGGCGACCCTCGACGACGCCAAGAAGCTCTACTCCGGGTTCGACCTGCTCGATCCGGCGACCTCCGTTTCGATGACGATAAACGGGCCGGCGCCGATGGTGCTGGCCTTCTTCATGAACGCGGCCGTCGACCAACAGTGTGAGGCCTACATTCGGGAGCATGGCGCGGAGGCCGAGGTCGAAGCCGCCCTCGCCGCCCGTTACGACGAGCGGGGTCTGGCCCGGCCCGGGTACAACGGCGATCTCCCCGCGAGCCACAATGGAGTCGGCTTGATGCTGCTCGGAATCACCGGCGCCGACGTATTGCCCGCCGCCGTGTACCGGGACATCCGGGCGCGCACCCTGCAGACGGTGCGCGGCACCGTCCAGGCCGACATCCTCAAGGAGGATCAAGCGCAGAACACGTGCATCTTCTCGACAGAGTTCGCCTTGCGGATGCAAGGCGACATCCAGCAGTTCTTCGTCGACGAGGGGGTCCGCAACTTCTACTCGGTGTCGATCTCGGGCTACCACATGGCCGAAGCCGGCGCCAACCCCATCTCGCAGCTGGCGTTCACCTTGGCGAACGGGTTCACGTTCGTCGAGTACTTCCGAGCCCGCGGCATGGACATCGACGATTTCGCCCCCAACCTCAGCTTCTTCTTCTCCAACGGGCTCGACCCGGAGTACGCGGTCATCGGTCGGGTCGCCCGTCGCATATGGGCCAAAGCGATGCGCGACGTGTACGGGGCGGGGGAGCGGTCGCAGAAGCTGAAGTACCACATCCAGACTTCGGGACGCTCGCTGCATGCCCAGGAGATCTCCTTCAACGACATTCGGACCACCCTCCAAGCGCTCTACGCGCTCTACGACAGCGCCAATTCACTCCACACGAACGCCTACGACGAAGCGGTCACGACCCCCACCGAGGAGTCGGTGCGGCGGGCCCTGGCCATCCAGCTCATCATCAACAAGGAGCTGGGCCTCAACAAGACCGAGAACCCGATGCAGGGCTCTTTCATCATCGAAGAGCTGACCGACCTCGTCGAGGAAGCCGTGCTCCAGGAGTTCGAGCGGCTCTCGGACCGCGGCGGCGTGCTCGGGGCGATGGAGCGGATGTACCAGCGCACCAAGATCCAGGAGGAGTCGCTGTATTACGAGCGGCTCAAGGAGACGGGGGATCTGCCCATCGTCGGTGTCAACACCTTCCTTTCGGCGGAAGGGTCACCATTTGTTGTTCCCGCCGAGCTGATCCGCTCGACCGATGAGGACAAACAAGCCCAGATAGACGCCGTTACCGCCGTCCAGGAGCGAGCCAAGGCGGAGGCGGCGGCCGCGCTCGAGGAGCTACAGCGGGTGGCGGTGTCCGGTGAGAACCTCTTCGCCGCTCTCTTCGATGCGGCCAAGCTGTGCTCACTGGGCCAGATGACCGACGCGTTGTTCGCGGTCGGCGGCCAATACCGACGGAACATGTAGTGAGGGGCGACGGTCTCGGCGCACCGCGACGGGCCGCGGCGCGAGCTCTCGACTACCTGGAGAACATCGAGAAGCGGCCGGTGTTTCCGCCGGCACACCCGGATGACCTCCGCGCCGCCCTCGGCGGTCCGCTTCCGGACGATGGCACCTCGCCGGACCAAGTGATCGACGAGCTGGCCGACGCCATGGAGCCGGGTCTGGTCTCGGTGGCCGGGGGACGGTACTTCGGCTTCGTTACCGGTGGCCACCTCCCCGCAGCTCTAGGCGCCGATTGGCTGGCGGCGGCATGGGATCAGAACGCTTTTTCCTACGTCTCGAGCCCGGCGGCGGCCGTGATCGAGGAGATTGCGGGCCGCTGGGTCAAAGAGGTGTTGGGCCTGCCGCTCGATGCCTCGGTCGGCTTCGTTACCGGCTGCCAGATGGCGCACGTCACCTGCCTGGCGGCGGCCCGGCTCGAGGTGCTGCGGCGGGCCGGTTGGGATGTCGGCACCGCCGGTCTCACCGGGGCGCCACCCATCTCGGTAGTGACCGGCCGTCTCCGCCACAGCACCGTAGATCGGGCGCTGCGGCTGCTCGGCATCGGCACGGACGCCATGGCGCTTGTAGACGTAGACAACCAGGGACGGATACTGCCGGACGCACTGGCATCGGCAGTCGGCGCGATCGATGGGACGGCTCCCCTGATAGCGGTCGTTCAGGCGGGTGAGGTCAACACCGGGGCATTCGACCCGATGGAGGAGATCATCAGCGCCGTTCATGCCCGCAACGGCTGGGTCCACGTCGACGGTGCATTCGGCTTGTGGGCGCTGGCCAGCCCGGTCCTCGCCTCACTGGCCGCGGGAGCGGCGCAGGCCGACTCGTGGGCCTTCGACGCCCACAAGTGGCTGAACGTCCCCTATGACTCCGGCATAGCCGCATGCGCCCATCCGGCGGCTCATCGGGCCGCCATGTCGTATCACGGCGACTACCTGGCACCCACCGGCTCGGAGTACGACGCCATGGACTTCGTACCCGATGCCTCCCGACGGGCCCGCGGCGCGGCCGTATACGCCGCGCTGCGTTCGCTCGGCCGTTCCGGAGTCGCCGAGATGATCGACCGCTGCTGCCGGTTGGCGCGCCGGTTCGCCGACGGTCTGGCGACCATCCCCGGCGTCGCGGTGCTCAACGACGTCGTGCTCAACCAGGTGCTGTTCCACGCCGGGGAGCGGACCGGTGACCTGCTCGCCGCGGTGCAGGCGAGCGGCGAGGCGTGGATGGGCGGCACGATGTGGATCGGGGCGCCGGCCATTCGTGTGTCCGTCTCGAGTTGGGCGACCACTGAGGCCGATATCGATCGCGCGGTGGCGGCCATCGAGCAAGCAGTTATCGAATGAGCTGGCTCTGCGGTTCGAGTGGGACTTTCACGGCATTTTCGAATCTCGGCCGCACCACCAGGGTGCCATTTCCGGAAACTTCCAGCTTGCGAGCGATGAACTGGGCGGACACCTGCTCTTGGGAACCGCTGCCGCCGTAGTCGATCGTTGCCCATGGAGCGAAGAAAACACCATCGAGGCTGAGGCCCGCACTACCGCCGAACGCAATGTCGTCGGCGGATTCGTACCACAACGCCAGACCCGCGAAGTCCCCCGTACTCGGAGCGGACCAGCCCACGGCTCCCGACCCGCCGTTCATTCTCAGGTCGGACGTGTCGGACATGTAGATCGTCGAATGGTGGATGAACAGCGAGGATTGGGCACCTTTGCGCAAGGTGCCGTCTCTGAAGAACACGATGCCTTCGGTGTGACCTGACGTATGCGGAAACGGGGTGGAACCATTGGCGTTGATGGCCAGGTTGGCGAGCCCGCCAAGGGTCACGTCGCCGTCGAATATGACGTTGCCCTTCAGGAATGAGATCGTGCCCTTGGGCTTGAAGTCGTTGCAGTCCACATGCCAGTTGCCCGGAGGGGCGATCATGGGGCCGGGGTTGCAGGCAAAACCCGCGGACGTCCACGACGTATAGGTGGCGGGCGTTCCCGGTCCCCCGAGGTCGGCCACGAGGTCGTCTATGAACGGATCCGGAGTATCCCCACATCCATCGATTTCCCATCCGGCCGGCATTGGATAGTTGCTTTTACAGTTGTAGCGGTGATCCACCGGGGCGCGGGTGATACGGTCCTTGCGCGAGATCGGATCGGGGGCAATCACGCCTGAACTGGTGCATGCGGGGTGATTACATCCCGGTACGCCCGGGGCGATCAACTGAATCTCGCCGCACCCTTCTCCCGTCAGTAGGCCGCTGACGGGATCGACATGGGTGCCCAGCTGGCCGGCGCACCCCTCGGGGCCGTCCGCTCGCACGAGTGCGCCGCTACCGTTCGCGGCGATTACGCCCTTGGGCCCGCAGACACTTGCGTCCGAGTCCACTGCGATGTAGCCGGGGTCGAGACGCCCCTTGTCGGTGTTCCACACCGAGTCCACGATGATGCCGCTGTTGCCGCCGCTGGTGTTTGCGGACAGCGCATCACATTCATAGCGCTCGAGGATCAGCAGGTTGAGGGCGAATTGGGACTCATCAGGCACGAAGCCTCGGGCGACGGAATGGATCTCGGTGGTCCCGGAGGTGGCGCCGAGAATCTGGGCGAACAGGTATTCATGCGTGCTCTGGACGGATACACCGAACCGCTCGCACGCGTCGCCGTCGTCGGGATGGAGCGGCTGCGTCGGCTTTCCAATGACCGAGGACGTCAAGAGTGGACTCGCATCGGGTACGGGATAGGTGAGGTTTGCCACCCACGACCCCGCCGTCGCCGTGGTGCTGGCTGCGGGCGTGGCGGCATCGCAGCTGGCCGTGAACGTGAGGCAGTCGGCGCCGCTGAACGGTCCGGCCTGCGGCAGGTTGAGTTCCAGGTAGTCGAGGGCTGTTTCACAAGCGGACCGTCCGTCGGTCCCCTCCGCTTCGATGGCCGCCGCCGTTGCGGCTGCGTCCGTAACAACCTGGCTGACAGCTCGATTGACCCGGACTGCCGCCAGGTCGAGCACGAGGGCAGCGAGCGCGATGAGCGCGACCACACCGAACAGCACGGTAATGAGCACGGCACCTGATTCGCCGTCGGCCCCGACAGGGCGCTGCCGCGTTCTCGCGAAATCTCGGATGTACCCGTCCTTGGCCACTATCTGCTCCATTCAACGTCCTACTCGCGGGATCGGAAAGTGGATAAGACCACCCTATAGTGACAATCGGTTATCGGTGTGATAGTTCTGGTTTGTGCCGTCTTGACTAGCCAGCAAGACGCGCTCGGGCCATGGCGGCGACCGGCGCCGGGCTCGCCGCGGTGTAGAACCGGCCGAGATCGTCGTGGACTACCAGGTTGGATGCGGTTCCGGTGATGCTCCATCCGACCTCATGGACGAGGGTGTGGTGGAAGCGGCATAGGAGGATGCCGTTAGCGACACATGTCGTGCCGCCGCGCGCCCAGTGGACGATGTGGTGGACGTCACACCAGCGCGGAGGGCGATCGCAACCGGGGAAGCGGCAGTGGCGGTCGCGGGCGATGATGGCCCGTCGCAGCGGCTCGGGGAACAGGCGGAACCGGCGTCCCACGTCGAGTGGCTCCCCATTGGGGCCGAAGACGATTCGGGCCACGGTGGCGTCGCAGGCGATGCGAGCGACGCCCCCGGGAGTGAGCACGGTGCCGTACTCGGTTTCGGCGAGTGGCTCATCGGGAAGGCTTGAGGCGTCGGTGAGGCTGGAGCCGGCAGCAGCATCGCCGCCGGTGAGGCTGTCATAGCCGACGTGGACGAGGAGCTGGGGGCGATCCATTGATCCTGAGGCGAGTTCCATGAGCCGGTCGGCGCGTCGCTGGGCGAGAGTGCGGCGGTCCTCGGGCGCCGGTGGGCCGGGATCGAGCATACTGAGGAGCGTGTCGTACTCGGCTTCGCTGACACACCCGTTTATACGTCCGACGCCATTGTCGCGGCGTAGGCGTATACCCCGGAGACTGTCGAGCATGTCCTGGCCCTCTTCGACGAGTTGGGGGTCGATGCGTTGTTTCCAGTACTCGACCAGCCGCCAGAGCTCACGGACGAAGGGGAGTTGAACGGCAAGCTCCACGAGCATTGCCTCATCGGCGGCAAACGCTTCCTCGTTGAAGTTGTAAGCGCCGACGAGGACGTCGACCTGATCCACGCTGAGGTCACCCCGTGCGAAGCGGGCAGAGGCGAGGGGCATCCCCACGAGGGCGTTTGATCGGGTGACCAACTGCAAGGCGCGGCCGGCGGCGAACCCGGCCCGGTGCTTCAGGAACGCCGTGGCTGAGGTGTAGCCCTGGCGGCGCCATTTCGCGGCGTCATTCTCTTTCGCCAGCGCGGCCGCAGCTTGGGCTTCGAGTTGATCGATCCGGCACAGGATGGCGATCAGTTCGTCGGAGGCGTCGACTGCTTGCAGCGGTTCGGGCTGGATTTCCGGTTCTGGCTCAGCCGGTTCAGTTGTTGGGCAAATCTCGATATCGAACATATGTTCGTATAATAAGGCATAGATATGACAAATAGAAGAGCGTTGCCGTCGGGAACTGAGAGCCTCTGGTATTCGCATCCTGCGATGGCCACAGCCACCCCGGCTGCCGGCTCGCCGCCACAGCCGCTACCTTGGCCCGATGAATCCGGGCCGTGATCCCCGCTACGACGTTCTCTTCGAGCCGGTGGCCATCGGGCCGGTCACGGCACGCAATCGTTTCTTCCAGGTGCCGCATTGCAACGGCATGGGCCATCGCGATCCGTCGGCGCTGGCGGCCATGCGCGGCATCAAGGCCGAGGGCGGCTGGGCCGTCGTCGCCACCGAGGAGACCGAGATCCATCACTCATCCGAGATCTCGCCGTCCATCGAGGGCCGCATCTGGGACGACCGGGACATCCCGGCGCACGTCATGGTGACCGACGCCATTCACGAGCATGGCGCCCTGGCGGCAATCCAGCTGGTCCACAACGGCATGTGGGCCGCCAACGTGTACACGCGAATTCCGCCCATGGGCCCCTCGCACCGCGCAGTCTCGGGTGACATCTCGCCGATCCAGGCCCGCCGCATGGACAAGTCCGACATCGCCGATCTCCGCAGGTGGCATCGCCGGGCCGTTGCCAGGTCGCTCGACGCCGGCTACGACATCGTGTACGTCTACGCCGGGCACGGCGGCACCACCCTGCAGCATTTCCTGTCGCCGCGCTACAACGACCGTGGTGACGAGTACGGCGGCTCTCTGGAGAACCGGGTCCGCCTGCTGCGCGAAGTCCTCGAGGACACGCTCGAGGAAGCCCACGGCCGGGCTGCGGTCGCCTGCCGCCTCGCCGTCGACGAGCTGGCCGGCGATCGTGGCCTCAGGCGGGGGGACATGGACGAGGTCATGGAGATGATCGGCGAGCTCCCCGACCTGTGGGACTTCATGGTCGGCGCCTGGCCGGACGACTCAGTGGCGTCCCGTTTCGGCCCCGAGAACCAGAACGAAGACTTCTTGCGCGGGCTCAAACCGCTCACAACCAAGCCCGTTGTCGGAGTCGGCCGCTTCACGTCGCCCGACACGATGGTGCGGATGGTTCGCCAGGGCGTGCTCGACTTCATCGGGGCGGCGCGCCCCTCGATCGCCGATCCGTTCCTTCCCCGCAAGATCGAGCAGGGTCGCATCGACGAGATCCGGGAGTGCATCGGCTGCAATATCTGCGTGGCCGGCGATTGGACGATGTCACCGATCCGATGTACGCAGAACCCGGCGATGGGGGAGGAGTGGCGCCGCGGCTGGCATCCCGAAGTCATGCGCCCGAAAGGTAGCGCCGCCAAGGTTCTCGTCGTGGGGGGCGGGCCCGCCGGCCTGGAGGCGGCCATGGGCGCCGGGCGCCGCGGCTATGAAGTCGTGTTGATCGAAGGTTCCCGTGAGCTCGGAGGCAGGGTCGCCCAAGAGGCCCGGTTGCCGGGGCTTGCCGAGTGGATCCGGGTGCGCGACTACAGGGTCGACCAACTCGACCGTCTCGGTAACGTCGACTACTACTTCGAGAGTGCGATGACCGCCGCCGAGATCCTCTCCTACGGCTTCGATCACATTGCGGTGGCCACTGGAGCCCGGTGGCGCCGCGACGGCGTAGGCCGCGCCTCGAGCCGCCCCCTGGCGCACCCGCCCGGCTTGGAGATCCTCACTCCCGACGACCTGCTGGGCGGCGGCCGCCCATCCGGGCGGCGGGTGGCGCTGTATGACGACGATCACTACTACATGGGTGGTGTGCTCGCCGAGCTTCTCGTGACTGAGGGCTGGTCGGTGACGCTGGTCACGCCGGCGGCCGACGTCTCGACCTGGACGCACAACACGATGGAGCAACACCGTATCCAGGGCCGCCTCCTCGACGTCGGAGTCGAGATCGTCACGGCCCATGAGCTCGACCGCACGGACCCGGCCGGCCTGGTCGTGCGCTGCGTCTACACCGGGCAACCCCGAGAGATCGACTGCGAGACGGCCGTTCTCGTCACCAGCCGGCTGCCCGTTGACGCCCTCTATCTGGAGCTGGCGGAGCGGGGGGCTCCGGGGCGCCTCGTCGGCGATGCTCTCAGCCCCGGCACCATCGCCTCGGCCGTGTGGGATGGGCGCCGTTTCGCCGAGGAATTGGACGCCCCGCGAGACGAGGCGGTGTTTCCGCGGAACATCGCGGCGATCTAGCTATTGCCGGTCAGGGTGTAGCTGGTCCGTCCCTGCAACGCGCCGAGGGCACGCTCCAGGTCGGCGATGATGTCGTTGGGGTGCTCGGCGCCGACATTGAGCCGGATCAGGTTGGGGGGTAGCGCGGCGAGCGCCCGTCCTTCATCGCCCTGTTGCTGGTGGGTGGAGATCGCCGGAATGGTCGCCACGCTCTTGATCCGCCCCAGGTCGGTGGCTCGCCAGATCATCTCGAAGCCGTCGAAGACCTTACGGGCCGCCATCGGCCCTCCCGTGACCTCGAACGAGAGGAGGTGGCCGTAGCGGTTGACCTCACGGCCGTAGTCGTCGGCGCCGTCGACGAGCCACATCGTGCGCGCCGCAATGTCATGGCCCGCCATCGACGGGATACCCGGGTAGGCGACCCGATCCACCTGGCTATGACCGTCGAGGAATTGGGCGACCTGCATGGCGGAGCTGCTCATCGAGTCCATGCGGTGGCGCAGCATTCGCAGGTCGCTGATGGTCATCAGGGCGTTGAAGGGGCTCAGACCGGGCCCGTGATCCCGCCCCGGAAGCAGCTTGACATAGTGGGCGAAGTTGTCGGCCAGCATGTCGGGCCCGACCCGGGTGGTTATCCCGTGACGGGCGATCACTGTGCCGCCGATGGCGAAGCCGCTCGCCGTCATCGATTTGGTAGTCGAGTGGACCACGATGTCGGCCCCCAGATTGAGCGGACGCAGCAGCGCCGGTGTGGCGACGGTGCTGTCGATGATCAGCGGAAGGCCGGCCTCGTGGGCGATCGCGGATACCGCGGCGATGTCCATGACGCTGAGGGTCGGGTTCGAGGGAGTCTCGCCGAAGACGAGCCTCGTGTTGCCGTCGATCTTGCTCGCCCATTCGTTCAGATCGAGGGGATCGCAGACCCACCGCACGTCGATGCCGCGCTCGGCGCCGTAGCGCTCGTTGAAGAGCATGAACGTTCCGCCGTAGCAGCGGGCGCTGGCAACGATATTGATGCCGGCCGCCGGCTTTTCGAGGAACGGGTTGGTCGCCATGAACACTGCCGACATGCCGGAGGCGGTCGTCGTAGCCGAGACTTCACCATCGAAGCCGTACCCCTCGAGCAGCGCCAGCGTCTCTTCGAGATAGTGCACGGTGGGGTTGGCGATTCGCGAGTACACCCAGGCCGGCATCAGGTAGGCGAGGGCGGCCTCCATGTGGTCGCTGTTCTCGAAATGCTGGGCCGAGCTGAAGAAGCCGGGCTCGACGATGCTGCCCTGGTTGGCGGCGGCGGCTTGCATGTCGTAGATGCCGTGCACGGCGATCGTGTCGAACTTCTTCGTCCGCATCACTGATCGGCGGTGGGCCTCGGCAGCCGCCATCGCCTCGCCTCGGGCAACGTAAGCGGCGACACCGTCGGTGTGGTCGTTCATCCCATCTCCTCCCGGCCGGCCGGCCCCAGGGTTACTCGATGGGCAACTGAGTGGAGGCCTTGATTTCCGTCAGCACCAGGCTGGTGTTGATCCGTGCCATGCCGGGTATCGGGGTGAGCCGATCCACCACGAACCGATGGAGCTCGTCGCGATTGCGGAAGACCGCCTTCAGCAAGTAATCGAACTCTCCAGTTGTGTGATGGCATTCCAACACTTCCGGCATTTCCAGCACCAGCGCCTTGAAGCGGGCTATCGCGTCAAACTGATGCAGCTGTAGCGAGACGCCTATGAAACAGACCATGTCGAAGCCGATCGTCTCCCGATCGAGCAGAGTTGTGTACTGCCCGATCACTCCGGCTTCTTCGAGCCGCTTCACGCGGGCGTGAGTCGCCGGGGCGGAGAGCTCGACTCGACGGGCAATCTCCGCGTTGCTGATCCGGCCGTCGGCCTGCAGCATTCGCAGGATCACCTTGTCGGTCTCATCCAAACTCGCCTGTACTGAAGAGTCTACCACTATTCTTCCCGGATTGAGTATGGACCTTCGGCCCTATTAATCTATCAGTTTAGATTATTCGGCAGCGTAAGGCAAGAGACAACGGAAGTTCACCGAGAAGCGATCTACGGGAATCGAGACCGAAGAATCGAACGCTTTGCTGTGTCTCAGCCCGCCGGCTTCTCCGCCACCAGCGTGTACATCAACGGCACCCGGTCGCGCACATCTGCGGGGAATCGGAACCAGCCGTCCTCCGACTCCTCCATCCAGCTGTGCATCTTCCACGGCAGCACCGTGTGCTCCACGAAGGTCTTGATGATGAAGCCGCGGGTCAACAGCGCGGTGAAGATCTCACCGAGGCCGTGGTTCCATTCGTGGGTGACCGTTGCCGTCAGCTTGGCATCACCGAGGTAGGAGAAGTCCTCGTCCCAGGTCTGCATGCGGCCCTCGAAGTAGGGAAAGTCGAGAACCAGTAGCCGGTCCTCCCGATCCTGATCGAGTGCCCACGCCACCGGGTGCGCCTCGGTGATGAGCAGCCGGCCGCCCGGCTTGACGAAGTGATCGACGACACCGGCCCAACCGTCGATGTCGGCGAGCCAGTTGAGGGCGCCGACCCCGGTATAGACCAGGTCGAACTGCTCGTCGAGGGCCTCCGGAGCGTCGTACAGCTCCGAGACGATGAACCGGCCCGGCGTGTCGGTCTTGGCAAAAATGTCCCGGGCGGCGGCGATGGCCTTCGGGGCGAAGTCGATCCCGGTGACCGCGGCGCCGAGGCGGGCCAGGGTGATCGTGTCGGTGCCGATGTGGCACTGCAGATGGAGCGCGGTGGTGCCGGTGAGGTCGCCGAGGCGCTCCCGATCGAACATCACGATGTCGGACATGTGGGAGGGATCGTCGATGTAGCGATCGACGCGGTACCCGTCGATGTGGCCAGCGACCCGGTCATCCCAGTTCGCCCGGTTGGCGGCGCGCTGCTCGTCCATGGGCATGGAGCGAGGTTAGGGCTAGTTGGCGACCTGGTCGTACTCGTCGGCGTGGCAATCCGCAAACTTACTGGAAAATCTGGTCGACCTCGTAGTAGCTATCGCAGCGGTCGATTTTGCCGTCGCTCAGTTCGAACACCGTGACGATTGGTGTCGTAAACGGCCCCGGTTCGAAAGCGCCGCGACCGAGGGTGGCTGATCCGCTCCATGTCGAGGTTACGACGACAGTGTTGAGATCGACGATGGCGCTTGTGTGGGTTACCTCGGTGTAGTCCACGTAGCCGAACCAGATACGCATCATCGTGCCGATGGTCGGCGGTGTGGAGACTGGAATCCGCGAATGGTCCTGCATCACTCCCGTCATGACGCCGTCATCGGTGAAGAGCGCCGCCAGCGCCATGGCGTCGCTGGCCAGCATCGCGTCCATGTACTCGTTAACGACTTCGGGCAGCGTCGACTCGATGTTGGCCGGGCTTTCTGTTGCCGCCGCAGTGGTTGCGACCGGAGCTGCTGGATCAGAGCCGCGCAGGGCGAATGTGGCGACCCCCGCGATCAGAACGATGAGACCAAAGGCAGCGGCAAACGCCCACGCGCCTGCCCGTCTCTGCTCCTTTGATGACCTCGTAGGGGTTGTCGGGTTTCGGTGTTCCGTGAGGGTTTCCATGATGTCGGTCCTTCTCGAATGAAAGGCAGCGGTAAACGCATCGAGCTCATCGGGATCGATGTCGTCGACGTGCGGGATCGGGTTGGCCCGCCGGATGTGGTCCTGCATCAGGGCGGCGTCGATCATCGCGTGGCACCTCCTCGCAGTTGTCTGCGTACTCCGGCCGCGACGCCCGCCCGGTCGAGCCGCTGGAACTCCCTTGCGGCCCGGCGGGTCGCCCGATAGATGCGCTGGGTCACGGCCTGGGTGGAACACCCCACGGCCGCCGCGATCTCCGCATGGGGAGCGTCTTCCCACAGCGCGAGGCGCAGCAGTTCGCGATCCTCGGTGCGCAACTGCGCCAGCGCGGCGTGTACC
>JBFISZ010000036.1:0-17713 GCA_041608315.1 Acidimicrobiia bacterium
CGGGTGTTGAACGTGGTCGGCACCGGCCCCGACATCGCAAGCGCCCGCCGGACGGCGTACGACGCAGTCGCCGAGATCGAGCTCGAGGGCATGCACTACCGCACGGACATTGCTCAGTAGTCACCGAGCCGAGCTCATGGGTGGGAAAGAACCGCCCTCGCTCATGGGTCGTATCACGGGCTTCGTATCACGTATTCTGTGACGAGGCGTACGGGGAGCAACGACTCAGGGGGAAGCTGGGGTGCACCCAGCACTTGTCTCCCTCGTCCGGCCATTCTGAGAATACGTTCTACGGAAATACGTAGTACGGGCGAACAAGCAAGCCAGCTCTCATCACCGCCGGAGTTCCAGTCCGCGCGCATTCGCTACCTGATAGCGTGCCCTCTATGAAAGTAGCGATACTCATGGGATCGGAGAAGGACGCGGCGACGATGCAGCCGGCGGCCGAGGTCCTGCACGAATTCGGCATCGAGCACGAGGTACACGTGATGTCGGCCCACCGCACACCGCGCCGGGTCGCCGAATTCGCCGCGGCCGCCCGCGACATAGGATTTGCCGCGATCATCTGCGGCGCCGGCAAGGCCGCCCATCTTGCGGGAGCGGTGGCCGCCCACAGTGACCTGCCGGTTATCGGCGTACCGATCGCAGCCGGCAAGCTCGGCGGGCTCGACGCCCTGCTGGCGACGGTGCAAATGCCGACCGGGATCCCGGTTGCCACCGTCGCCGTCGACTCGGCGGCCAACGGTGCCTACCTGGCCGCGGCCATCCTCTCCATCGCGGATTCCGGCCTGGCGGGTCGGCTGGCGGCATACCGGGAGAGCCTGGCTCAGTGAGGCATTCCGGATGATCGAACGCTACTCCCTCCCGGAGATGGCGGCCGTCTGGAGCGAGGCCACCAAGCTCCGCATCTGGAAGGAGGTGGAGACGCTCGTGGTCGAGGCGTGGGCCGACCACGGCGTGGCCCCGGTCGGGGCGGCCGCCGCCCTACGCGGCGCCCCCGAGGTCGACGTCACAGCCTGGAAGGAACGGGAGGCCGTCACCAATCATGACCTAGCCGCTTTCGTCGACGTGCTGGCGGCGGCCGTGGACACCGGAGGTGAGTGGGTTCACTACGGGCTGACGTCATCAGACGTCGTCGACACGGCGCAGGGCGTGATGATGCGCGACGCCGCCGACCTGCTGCTGCAACGCACCGCCGAGCTGTTCGATGTCGTCAAGGCCAAGTCATTGCAGCACCGCGAGACCGTGATGATCGGCCGCACCCATGGGATCTGGGCGGAGCCCACAACGTTCGGATTGAAGATGGCGACGTGGGCCTTCGAGGTAGCCCGTGATCACGCAAGGCTGGAGCATGCCCGAGCCGCGGTCGCTGTCGGAAAGATTTCCGGAGCCGTCGGCACCTACGCGCATACCCCGCCGAGCATCGAGGCCTACGTGTGTGACCGGCTCGGCCTCGACATCGAGCCGGCATCGTCGCAGGTCACCCACCGCGACCGGCACGCCGAGTTCCTATCGACGCTGGCGCTCATCGGCGCATCGCTGGAGCGCTTCGCCACCGAGATCCGCCACCTGCAGCGCAGTGAGGTCGGCGAGGCGTTCGAGGCCTTCCGCAAGGGCCAGAAGGGCTCTTCGGCCATGCCGCACAAGCGCAACCCGATCGCTTCCGAGAACGTAACGGGTCTGGCTCGCCTGCTGCGCGGCTACGCCGGCGCCGGCCTGGAGAACGTTGCGTTGTGGCATGAACGCGATATCTCGCACAGTTCGGTGGAGCGCGTCGCCCTGCCCGACGCGTGCCTCGCCCTCGACTTCGCGCTGGCCCGCATGACCCGGCTGATCGCCGACCTGGAGGTGAACTCGGAGCGAATGCAACAGAACCTCGAGGCGACCCGCGGCATCGTGTTCTCCCAGGCGGTGCTGCTGGCGCTGATCGAGGGCGGATTGACCCGCGATGACGCCTACCGTGTCGTCCAGCGCAACGCCATGCTGGCGTGGGACCACGGCCGCCACCTGCGCGAGCTGCTGGAGAAGGATGCCGACGTCACCCTCGACTCAGCCAACCTGGACGAGTGTTTCTCCCCGGCCCGGTTTCTGCGCAATGCCGAGGTCGTGTTCACCCGACTCGAGTCGATCGAGATTCCTACGGGTCGGTGAGATCGATCTCGATGACGGCGGTGAACCGGACGCTGCGCTCTCCCGAGTCGAACGTCGCCCCCAGCCGCATCGCCTCGAAATCGTCGATCGAATCCCGATCGAGGCCGGTGCCGTCGAGCTGCATCAGCTTGTCAATGTCGACGTACAGCGCCGCGCCGCGGGGGAAATTTTCTGCCAGCCAGCGATAGCCGTCGGTTTCCGCGAACGGCACGGGCTCACCTGCCATCTGATCGAGCCGGAGCACAACCTCGTCACCCAACACGCCGAACGTCGCGGCGGCGTCGGGAAGGAGGATGAGGCCCTCCCTGCCTTCCACCACGATTCCGTCGCGCAGCAAGAGGCTGCGAATGTGCTCGAAGGCACGCACCACCGGCGCTGCGTCCAACAGCCCGGCCGAGACGTCGAAGTCGATTTCCTCGTTGGAGTCGCCGACCGCGACCGACATGAGGAAATGACCGCCGAGCTGAGCCAGGCCGTCGTTGATCAGGTCGACCTCGAACATCTCCAACGCCATCGAGACCATGTCGTCGAACATACGGGGATCAGCCGCTTGCAGCTGGTCGACCGTCTGCCGGCCGAAGTCTTCGTCCATGGCGACTCCGAAGAGGATGTCGGGTGTCTGCCGGAGGTCGGAGATCATCGATAGAGGAAGTGGGGCTAGTCCCTTCTGATCGATCGGCTCCTCCTGCTCGACATACACCTCAGCGGTGATCCGCGCGCCGTCGAGGCCGAAGCTCATCCCCAGGGCAGTGAGGCCCCGGTAGCTCTCCGGGATGGCTTCATCGAGCAAATCGGCCATTGCGTCGTAGGTGTCGGTGATGAATTGAGGATCGATCATGAGCTTGAACCAGGCGCGTCGGTCGAGTTCGGCGTAGGCCGCTTGAAACCAGTCGGCGTCGGCAACGGATCCCCCGGCATCGATCGTGCGATATGAAGCCTCCATCGACTCACGGCTGTTAGCGATCACCATGTAGTCGCCGTTGACTCCGAAGAAGACCGGGGCATCACCGGATTCGAGCGCCACCACCCTCAGTCCGGCGATAGTCGGCTCGGTGGCCCTGGAGGTCGGGTCCTCGCTCAGCGTGCGCTCCACGACCATATCGATGAAACGCCACGCCGCCGCCTCATCGCGGACGAAGCACGCCGCGATGATGGTCTCGGGCTTCGTCGCCGCGGCGTCGCCGCCCACTCCGATGGCCGCGGAACGGCCGATCCAGGAGAGGAGATCAAGTTCGAGGTCAAGGTCGAATTCGCGTTCGAGGTAGTCGACGTAGGCGTCGGCAGGATCGCCGGGCGGCAGTTCACCGGCCTCCTGCGCGAGGCGGATTGTGTAGTCCACCAACGCGGAGTCGGCGAGCTCTCGCACCTCGCCGAGATCGGCGACGAACACACCTTGCACGTCGGCCGGGATGGCTCCGACGGCGGACAGCGGGCCGCCGATCGCATCGGCGACCAGGGCCCGCCCCACTATGGCCAAGAGCGCCACGACGGCGACAAAGGTCCCAGCGAGCGCGATTCGTCTATTGGATCGCCGGGCGGACTCCATCCGCTTCCAGTCGGTCGTGCCGGCCAGGACCTTTAGCCGGGGGCCGGTGGAGCCGGGAGGCCGGCGCGAATCTCAAGCCTCGATGACCGCGACCCGTTCGTCGGCCGCTGGGCCGCACACGATCTCCATGGTGACCGTGCCGGCGGCGAGGGAATCGGCCACGGCGCCGGCCAGGTCCCCGGAGTCGATGAGCGGGTATAGATTGTCGCCGGGGCAGCTCGTAGCCGCCCAATCCCGGTGGCCGCGGATCGTGTCGGGGGCGACGCCGAACTCGGCCGCCGCCCACGCCAGGACGTCGACGAGGGCCTTTTGCTGTGCCGCGGGCAAGGGCTGCTCGTCGAAATTGCCCTCGCAGCAAACCAGGAAATGGCCGGTGGGGTCGTAGTTGGTGCCGGTGTCACCTACCGCGGTGACCGGGCGGCACTCGTAGACGTTGCCCTCGAGATCGATGACGAAGTGGTAGGCGATGTCCGACCAGCCACGGTCGAGCTGATGGAATCTCTGATGACCTCGGATCGCCGCCGGGGCGTCGCGGTTCTCCTCGAGCAACCGCGCCGTGTGGTGCACCGTCATCCACTCGATCTCGTGCTCCCGGAAGCCCCCGGCAGGCGCGGCCGCGCCCCAGGCGTCACGACAGAGGGCGTCGATGTGGGCGACGGGCGGGGACGTGGACGTTGTCGGGGTGGTCGCGGTGGTCGCCGGGGCGGCAGGCGCTGTGGTAGTCCGGACCGTCGTCGTGGGGACCTCCGTGGTCGCCGGCCCGGCGGCGAGTTGGTTCACCGCTCCCCGGTCGCGCAGCCACACCCAGCCGACGGCGGCGGCGCCGGCGCCGGCGAACAGAAAAGCTCGCCGCGTCATCTGCGTGTTCACCGGTTCTCCATCCATTGCGCCGAGCGCCGGAACTGGGAATCGAGATAGGAACGCAGCGGCCCGGTGACTTCCATGTCGTCGAGAGCCTCGCCCATGCAGCGCAGCCACTCCACTGCTTCAGAGTGGCCGATCGCAAAGGGCATGTGGCGCATGCGGAGCATCGGGTGGCCCCGCTTCTCGACATACAGCGGCGGGCCGCCCAGCCAGCCACTGAGAAACTCGTAGAGCTTGTCACGCGATACTGAGTCGTCCTTGGGCAGCATGGCGCGCAGCTTGGGCGCAGTCGCGTCGATCCGATCGTAGAAGAGCTCGGTCAGGCGGCGCACCTCGGTATCTCCGCCCAGAGCCGCGTAAGGGGTCGCGCCCTCACCCCACGGCCGGCCGGTAGGAACCGTCTCTGATTGATCCATCCAAACCATGCTAAGGCGTGCCGGCGTGCTATCGGTTGCAGAGGAGTGTCCGGCGGTCACCCATGAACCAATCCCGCACGCCGCGCCACTATGATCCGCGGCGTGCTGGCATTCAACCACCTCGGGTCGGGGAAGGTTCGCGAGATCTATGAGGTCGATACCGAACGGTTGCTGATCGTGGCGTCGGATCGCATCTCGGCGTACGACGTCATCATGTCGGAGGAGATTCCGGACAAGGGCAAGGTGCTGACCGGGCTGTCGAGCCACTGGTTCGGGCTGCTCGACACCCCCCACCATCTACTGTCGACCGATCCCGCTGATGTTCCCTCGATAGACGCCGCCGCCGCCGACTACCTGGCGGGCCGCATGATGCTCGTCCGGCGCTGCGAGGTGATCCCGATGGAGTGCGTGATCCGGGGCTATCTCTACGGATCTTCCTGGCGGGAATACGCCGCAGGCGGCGGGCCCACGACCGAGCACCTCCCGGCCGGCCTCCAGTTGGCCGATCGCCTGGCCGAGCCGATCTTCACACCGGCCACGAAGGCTGCCAGCGGTCATGACGAGAACCTCACCGAAGCCGGTGCTCGCGATCTGGTAGGCGACGAGCTCTATGAGGATCTCAAGGCCCGTAGCCTGGCGATATACCTGGCGGGGGCCCAACATGCCGCCGAACGAGGGATCATCCTGGCCGACACCAAATTCGAGTTCGGACTCGCCGACGGCGACGTGATTCTCATCGACGAGGTGCTGACTCCCGATAGCTCCCGCTACTGGCCCGCCGAATCGTGGAGCCCCGGCGGCACCATCCCGAGCTTCGACAAGCAGCCTCTGCGCGACTGGCTCGACGAACAGCCCTGGGACAAGATGCCGCCCCCGCCGCCGCTGCCGGCGAGCGTGATCAAGTCGACTCGCGATCGATATGTCGAAGTGTTCGAGCGGCTGACCGGCGCCCGCTTCGAACCCGGCCCGGCATGAAGTTCCGTATCGACATTCGCCGCAAGGAAGGGCTGGCGGACCCGGAGGGAATGACAACGCACAAGGCCCTCCACAATCTCGGGTACACGGAGGTCACCGCCGCTCACTTCGGGCGCACCATCTACCTCGAGATCGAGGGGACCGACGCCGCCGCCGCCGCCGCCGAGGTCGAGACGATGTGTCGCCAGCTTCTCGCCAACCCGGTCATTGAGGACTTCGAAATCGGAGTCGTCGGGTGAAGGTCGCCGTAGTCGTCTTCCCGGGCACGAACTGTGAGTACGACGTTGTGCACGCCCTCGGCCTGATCGGGATGGATGCCGAGCTGGTCTTTCACCAAGAGACGAAACTGTCCGGCTTCGACGCCGTGGTCCTCCCGGGCGGTTTCGCCCACGGCGACTACCTGCGAACCGGCGCCATTGCCCGATTCCCTCCCGTCATGGGGCCCGTCACCGCCATGGCCGCCGCCGGCGCCCCCGTGATCGGCATCTGCAATGGCTTCCAGGTTCTCTGTGAAGCCGGACTGCTACCGGGGGCGCTGGTTGCCAACCGCGACCTCTCATTCATCTGCAAACCGGTCCATCTGCGCGTCGAGAGTGCCCGCTCCGCTCTGACGGCGGCGGTCGCGCCGGGCGCCGTGCTGCGCATCCCGCTCAACTCCTACGAAGGCAACTACGTGGCGACTGCCGAAACCGTGGGCGCGCTCGAGGCCAACGGTCAGGTCCTGCTCCGCTACTGCGACGGCTCCGGCGCCGTTTCGGAGAGCGCCAACCCCAACGGCTCGATGGGCAACATCGCCGGGATCTGCAATGGCGCAGGCAACGTCGCCGGGTTGATGCCCCATCCCGAGCGCGCCGTCGAAGCCGTCCTCGGATCGACCGACGGGATCAGCCTCCTCCAGTCGATCCCGATGTTCGCCGCCCTGGTGGCGAATCCACGATGAGCCAGGCGCCCTCCGCCGCCGCCGAACCGGCCCATCGCCAACTCGGCATGACGGACGACGAATACCACTCCGTCGTCGGCATCCTGGGACGAGAGCCGCGACCGGCCGAACTGGCGATGTACTCGGTGATGTGGAGCGAGCACTGCTCCTACAAGTCATCACGGATGCATCTGGGCCGGCTGCCCTCGAGCGCACCCTGGGTCGTCGTTGGGCCGGGCGAGAACGCCGGCGTGGTCGACCTCGGTGACGGCTGGCTGGCCGCGTTGCGCATCGAGAGTCACAATCACCCGTCTTTCGTTGAGCCCTATCAGGGAGCCGCCACCGGCGTCGGTGGCATACTGCGCGACATCTTCACGATGGGCGCCCGCCCGATCGCCGTGTGGGACCCACTGCGCTTCGGTGACCTCGACGATGCCCCCAACCGCTACCTCTTTGGTGGTGTCGTCTCCGGGATCGCCGGCTACGGCAATGCCGTCGGAGTTCCGACGCTGGGCGGCGAAGTCGAGTTCGCCGACCGATACGCGGCGAATCCTCTCGTCAACGTGATGGCCCTCGGGCTGCTGCGCCGTGATCAGCTCGTCCTGTCGGCGGCTTCGGGGGCCGGGAACATCGCAGTGCTCCTCGGCGCCGCCACCGGGCGGGACGGCATCGGGGGGGCCTCGATCCTGGCCTCGGCCAGCTTCGACGAAGAGTCCGGATCGAAGCGGCCGTCGGTCCAGGTTGGTGATCCCTTCGAGGAGAAGCGTCTCATCGAGGCTTGCCTGGAGCTGTTCGGGCGCGGCCTCGTAGTCGGTATCCAAGACCTCGGCGCCGCCGGAATCTCATGTGCCACCAGCGAGTCCGCCGCCAACGGCGGCATGGGCATGGACGTCGATCTCGACTCGGTCCCCGTTCGCGAGGACGGCATGACGGCCGGCGAGATCCTCATGTCCGAGTCGCAGGAACGGATGTTGGCGATAGTCGAGCCCGAGGCGTTGCCCGAGGTCGTGGCGGTCGCCGACAAGTGGGAGGTCAACGCCAGCGTCATCGGGACGGTGACGGAGGGGGGCACGCTGCGGGTGCACCGGCACGGGGAGGTGGTTGCCGAATTGCCCGCGGCGTCGCTGAGCGAAGATGCCCCCAAGTACGACCGGGAGGTGGCCCGGCCGGGCTACCTCGACGAGCTGTGGGCGGCCGGCATCACTGAAGCCGCACCCGGCGACACCGCCGAAGTGCTGCTCGCCCTTCTCGACGATCCCGCTCTCGGCGACCGCTCGTGGATCTACCAGCAGTACGACCACCAACTGTTTCTCAACACCGTGGTGGAACCGGGCCATGACGGCTCGCTGTTGCGGATCAAAGGCACCGACAAGGCCCTGGCGGTCTCCACCGACGGGGATGGGCGCCGTTGCTATCTCGACCCGCGTCGGGGCGCCGCCCGCCTCGTCATGGAGTCGGCCCTCAACGTCGCCGTCACCGGTACGAGGCCCTACGCCGTCGTAGACAACCTCAACTTCGGGAATCCGGAGAAGCCCGAGATCATGTGGCAGTTCATCGAGACGATTGCGGGGATGACCGAGGCATGCGAACAGTTGGAGATCCCGGTGATCGGAGGCAACGTCTCGTTTTACAACGAGACGGCCGGTGTCGACATCTACCCGTCGCCCGTCGTCGGGATGCTGGGCTTTGCCGATCCGATGCCCCCGGCCCCGCCGCGGCTCGACAGGGCCGCATCCGGGATGGAGATCTGGCTCATTGGGCCCCGCGATGTGGCCGATTTCGCCGCCAGCGCGTACTCCCGCGTCGTGCTCGGCCGGCTCGACGGCCGTCCCGCCCCCACCGATCCGGAGCTGGGACCTGCCGTCATTGCCACCGCCACCGGGCTGGCTCACCTGCTACCGGTGCTGCACGACATCTCCAGCGGTGGCCTCGGCGTGGCACTTGCCGAGATCGCCATCGCCAGCGGAATCGGACTGGCGATCGACGATATCGGATGGAGTGAGCTGTGGAGCGAGGGACCCCACCGTTTTCTGGCTGTCGCTGAACCGGGGACACTGCCGCCGCTCGAGGTGCCGGCGAAGCGAATCGGGCTCATGGGCGGCGCTTCCCTCGACTTCGGACGCCACGGTGCCGTCGACCTGACGACGGCGACTCGGGAGTGGCGCGCCGCGATACCGAGACGGATGTCGTAGGGCGGCCGTTTCAGCCTCGAGCCAGGTCGCGGTGTGAGGGTGCGCCGAGAATGATGAATGAGCCGGTGGCGGTCGCCGCCAGCTTGCCCCGGCTCTCGTAGGCCTCGCCGCGAATCTGCATGACCTTGCGGCCGGGGTGGAAGACCTCGGCCGTCACGCGCAGCGGGCCGGCGCCGACCATACGGAGAAACCGCTGGTGCAGATCGATCGTGGCAATGTCGGAATCAACCAGAGAATGCACGGCGGTGCCCATCACCGTGTCGAAGACGACGAAAACCAGGCCGCCATGCATCCGGGGCGCCGCCGAGAAGTGCCTCTCGGTGACGAGCATCCGGCCCTCCGCCTTGCCGGGAGCGGTGATCTCCACCTCCAGGCCCAGGAAGTCCCATATCGGGGACGGTCCCGACGATTCATCCTTCATGAGCGCAGCGCATCCAGGTCGGCCTGCAGGATCTCGCGCTCATCCGCATCTTCGATCACACTGAGTAGGTCCTCGGCCCGGGCTACATGGTTGTCGCGCGCCTCCTCGTCACCCTTGGCCCCGGCGACGCGAGCGAGGACCTCATGGCCGCACGCCACGAGGAAGGGACCCAGGTTGTCGTCGACGGCCCGGCGGAGCGCCTGGTCGGCAAACTGCTGGGCGAGGTCCGGTTGCCCGACGGCCACGAGCACCCGGGCAACCTGCCAATCGGCGATCGCCCGGTTCTTCTCGCCGCCGACGACTGTCCAGTGGTAGTAGGAGCCAAGAGCGGCGCCCAACATCTCACGGTCCTGGGCTGGCGTACGGTGCAGCTCGTCGAGCAGGCTCCACGTGTGATTAAAGAGCTGCGCGGCCATCGCCCGGTGCACCTCTGCATCATCCGACGAATCAGGTTCTGCAACGCTCTCGCCCATGTCACTCCTCTATTACGTGCCGAACCCGGTAGTTTGGCACCTCCATGGATGACCTCAGCTCACCACCGACACCAACCCCGGTCTGCTATCGCCATGCGGACCGGGCGACCCGGCTTGCTTGCTCGGAGTGCGGCAAGCCCATTTGTGCAGAGTGCTCGCACGACAGTGCCGTCGGCCAGCGGTGCCGCGAATGTGCCCAGCCCCATGGGCGGCACAAAGTGGTCGATGCCCGCCAGACGACGGGGGCGCTGGCCGGGCTCACCAACGCGCCGGTCAACCAGGCGATCCTCGGCATCACTATCGCCGTCTTCGTCGCCGGCCTGCTCAACCTCGAGGCCCGCGATTGGCTGTTTCAAAACCTGTCGTCATGGAACTTCGGAATCGCCAACGGCGACTGGTGGCGTCTCGTCAGCTCGGCGCTGCTGCACGATTACGGATTCATCTTCCATATCGGATTCAACATGTACTTCCTCTACTTGCTGGGACCGGCGCTGGAGCGACAGGTCGGGAGCGCACCTTTTGCCGCACTGTATCTGGCCACTGCCGCCACCGGCGGCCTCGCCGCTTACTACCTCGGCGAGCCCCGCACGGTCTCGATCGGCGCATCCGGTGCGATCTTCGGCATCGTGGCGGTCTGGGTCTATGCCGCATACCGTTCGGGCCATCGGGGCGCCCGCATGTTGGCCAACCAGCAGATGCTGTGGCTCATCGGTATCGGAATCGTCTTCCCGTTCTTCGCCAGCGGGCTGAACATCAGCTGGCAGGGACATTTCGGCGGGCTCCTGGGGGGGCTCGCCATCGGATGGGCGTGGGGCCGGGCGGCGCCCCAATCCACCAACCCCAAGCTGACCCGCACCATCATCGCCGTGGCCGCGCTGGGCGCCGCGATCGCCGTCTCCCTCTTCATCGACCCGAGCTGGATGTAACGCGACCGCCGCATCGGGCGACGTCGCCTCCGACGGCGCACGCACGATGTTCACCGTGCTGAAACAGCCCTGAAACGAAAGCCTGGAAGGGTCCGTCTGTAGGCAATCGGGAGAGGGATAGATGGACTCGGGAGATACGGCCTGGATACTCGTGAGCAGCGCCTTGGTCTTGTTCATGACACCGGGCCTGGCGCTCTTCTACGGCGGCATGGTGCGGGCGAAGAACGTCCTCAACATGCTGATGATGAACTTCTTCACGATTTCGATCGTGACCGTCGTCTGGGTGGCCGTGGGCTATTCGCTGGCATTCGGCGGCGACGGCGGCCTCGTCGGCGACTTCAAGTACTGGATGTTCCAGGACCTCGCCGGCGATGATCTGCTTTTCGCAATGTTCCAGATGACGTTCGCCATCATCACCCCGGCGCTCATCTCCGGAGCCGTGGCCGACCGGATGAGGTTCTCGGCTTGGGTGGTCTTCAGCTCACTCTGGGCGCTGCTCGTCTACCCGATAGTGGCTCACTGGGCCTGGGCCGGCTGGCTGGGCGAGTTGGGTGCGATCGACTTCGCCGGCGGTCTGGTGGTGCACATCAACGCCGGCATCGCGGCTCTGGTTCTCGTCGTCATGCTGGGCAAGCGCAAGGGATTCGGCGATGAAGCCATCAGGCCGCACTCGCTGCCGTTGACCCTCCTCGGCACCGGGATCTTGTGGTTTGGCTGGTTCGGCTTCAATGCCGGCTCGGCACTGGCGGCCGACGGAGCGGCGATCAACGCGATGGTCACGACCCAGATCGGAGCCGCCCTCGGTGCCCTCGGCTGGGTGGCGCTCGAATGGCGCAAGACGGGAGCCCCGACAACCCTGGGCGCAGCCTCAGGGGCCATCGCCGGGCTGGTCGCGATCACCCCGGCGGCCGGGTTCGTCGGTCCGGCGGCTGCCTTTGTGTTCGGGCTGGCCGCAGGGACGCTCTGCTATCTCGCCGTGTCGCTCAAGTTCAGGTTCGGATACGACGACTCGCTCGACGTCGTCGGAGTACATCTAGTGGGCGGGCTCGTCGGTTCACTGCTCCTGGGGGTGTTCGCCCAAGCCTCGGTGGGCGGCGTAGACGGTGCGCTGTTCGGCAATTTCGCCCTCGTCTGGTACCAGCTGGTCGGGGTGATCGCGGTAGTTGCGTTCAGCGGGGCCATGACCCTCGCCATCGCCAAGGTGGTGGCGGCTACCGTCGGCCTGCGGGCCACCGACAAGGAAGAGGCTGACGGCCTCGATATCAGCATCCACGAAGAGCGCGGCTACGTGCTCGACGCCCGATAGGGAGCCTTCATATGAAACTCGTGACAGCGTTCATCAAGCCCTTCAAGCTCGACGATGTCAAGGATGCGCTCAAAGCGGCCGGGGTATCCGGGATGACCGTATGCGACGTCAACGGCTTCGGACGCCAATCCGGACAGACCGAGGTGTATCGAGGCGCCGAGTACACGGTCGACTTCGTGCCCAAGGTCCGTCTCGACGTCGTCGTCGACGACACCGAGGCCGACGCGGTCATCACCACGATCGAGGAAGCCGCCCGCACCGGCGATATCGGCGACGGCAAGATCATCGTCACCACTGCCGACCAGGTTGTTCGCATCCGCACCGGCGAACGCGGCCGCGACGCCATCTGACCGTGCCGGCGAAGGGTGCCGTCGCGACGGGGAATCCCCTGACGGCGTTCCTCGAGCTGCGCCGATCGTTGCGGCGGGCCCCGCTCGGCGACGGTGGCCGTGATACGTGCCGGGCGCTGAGCGACGCTCTGGACGAGGCAATTGCCGCGTCCCTCCCCCGCGGTTTAGCGGACGAGCTCGCCGTCGTGGCCGTGGGCGGCTACGGAAGGAGGGAACAGAGCCTCTTCTCCGACGTCGATGTGATGCTGCTCCACAGCGGCGCCGACCTGGCGACGGCGACCCGGGCACTTCTCTACCCGCTGTGGGACGCCAACCTCAAGGTAGGCCACTCGGCGCGTACCGTTGCCGAGTGCACCGTCGCCGCCAAGGAGAGCTTCGAGACCCTGACGGCGCTGCTCTCGACCCGTCTCATCGCCGGCAACGGCAAGCTGGTCGGCGATCTGGAGGCGGCTTTGGCGGGGATGCTCGCGGGTCGCCCGCTCACCTCGCGGCTGGCAGCTGCCGAGCGGGAACGACGCGCCGTGCACAACTACCCGCTCATGGCCGCCGACCTCAAGAACGGGCGCGGCGGGCTGCGCACCTTCCAGAGCTTCTGGTGGGAAAGACGCCGGGCCGAGCTGGTCGGGCTCCCGCTCCCCCACAACTCGACTCGAGAGGAGCAGCGGGCCCATCGAGCCCTGCTGGCGGTGCGCAACGCCCTCCACGCCACCGCCGGCAAGGCACTCGACGAGTTTGTTCCGGATTTGCGCGACGGAGCCGCCAAATGGCTCTCGTCCGACTCGTGGGATGTCAGCGAACGGGTCACCAAGTCGCTGCGCACCGGCGATCAGCTCGCAATGGAGAGGTGGCCGGACCTCAACATCGAGCGAGCGGCCTGGAGCCGGTGGCGGCGCCGGCGGCGTCGCAGTCTGCGATCCCACGGCAGCCCGGAACGGCCGCTGGCCCGGGCGCGCGCCGCGGCCGAGCGCCCAGAGGGATTGGTGATGGCCCGCGTCGACCAGGCGGCGATCGCCGCCTGGGGGAGCCACGACTGGACCGGTGCCGATCGCCGCGACCTGATCGGCCTGCTCGCTCTCGGTTCCAGAGGCCGATCGGCCATGGGCTGGCTGCACCGCCTCGGCTGGGTGGACGCCAACCTGCCGGAGATCGCTCACACGATCGCCGCCCCGCAGCTGGCGCCGTTCCACGAGCATCCGGTCGACACTCACTTGTGGCGCACCGTTGACGAGATGCGCGCCCTCGTCTCGGGCGGCGATCCCTGGTACACCTCGATCGCGCAAGAGGTCGCCAATCCGGACCTGTTGCTGCTGGGGTCCTTCCTGCACGACGTGGGGAAAGCCCACGGCGGCGATCACTCGACCGTCGGGGCTGATCTGGCCGGGTCGCTGTGCCGGCGCATCGGGTTCACCGAGCTCGCCGAACCGGTCGCCGCCCTCGTGCAAAACCATCTCCTGCTCGCCGATACCGCCACGAAGCGCGACACGTCAGACCGGCGCGTGCTCGCCGAGGTGGCAGATCGCTGCCACGACCTGCAAAGACTTCAAGCGCTCTACCTGCTGACGGTGGCCGACGCCAAAGCGACCGGGCGCACGATGTGGACGGACTGGAAGGCAACACTGCTCAAGAACCTCTACGTGGGGCTGGTCGGCGTCATCGAGCCGGAGCCGGGCCGGGTGGCCCGGGCGCAACGCCTGCAATCGATTGCCCGGTTCGCCGCGACGGCCGAGGATCGGGCTGCGGCTCACGTGGACGCGATGCCGCCCGGATATCTCGAAGGGCACTCCGACGATGAGATCGCCGCCCACCTCCGCTTGGCCGCAGGCCTCACCCGGCGGGAGTCGGCTGTGCAGATTCTGGGCGCACCCGACGCCGCCGACCGGATGGTGGTTGTCGGCATCGACCGGCCCGGGCTCTTGGGAGCGATTGCGGGGGTACTGACGATCCACAACCTCGAGATCCTCGATGCCAGGCTGCAGGCCCGGGCCGATGGGGTCGCCTGCGACACGTTTCACATCAGGCATACGTTGCCCGATGTTCCCATGAGCCCCGTCGCCACGATCGAAGCCGATCTGAGCGCAGCACTCCGGGGGACACTCGAGGTGGCGAGTCTGGCGGCAGAAAAGGCGGCGCCATATCGGTCGCGGGGGCGTCGCCACCTGGTAGTCCGGGCTCCGCCCGACCCAACACTGCGGTACACGGCCATCGAAGTGCGTTGCGACGACCGGCCCGGCGTACTCTCGGACATCGTCCAGGAGCTCTATGCAGCCGGTCTGGACATCCGGGCGGCCCGTATCGACACCCGCGGCGATGAAGCGCGCGACCTCTTCTACGTGCTCGACCGCAACGGTGAACCAATCCGCGATGTCAACGAACTGGCACCCCTGATCGCCGGTCTGCGCAGTTCACTCCGGCGGCGGCTCTACTGACGCGTGCGTCGTGCTCGAGCGACGCGCCCTCCGCAGATTGAGCACAACGAACGCAAGAGGCTCCGCCGCGCCCTCCGCCGCCCTACAATCCCGGCCGTGGCGGAGAGGACGGCGAGCGCGCCGTCAACCATCGGAGAGGCATGCGGCGTGTTCGGCGTTTATGCGCCGGGTGAAGAAGCCGCCCGTCTCGCCTACTTCGGGTTGTTCGCCCTTCAGCACCGCGGCCAGGAGAGCGCCGGCATCGCCACCAGCGACGGCGACGCCATCACCGTATACAAGGACCTCGGGCTCGTGGCTCAGGTCTTCGACGAAGGCAAGCTCGCCAGCCTCACCGGTGATATGGCGATCGGCCACACTCGCTACTCGACGACCGGGTCCTCCAACTGGGCAAACAGCCAGCCGACATATCGCGATCTCGGCGACGCCTCGATTGCGCTCTCCCACAACGGCAACCTCACCAACACTGCAGCTCTCGGCGCCTTGCTCGGCGACCAGGCCGCCTCGACCGACTCCGAGCTGATGACCCAACTGATCGCCGACGAGATCGCCGCGTCGGGCAACCTCCCCAAAGCGATCGCCGCAGCCGCCCCCCAATTCGAGGGCGCTTTCACGCTGGCGATCATGGATCGCAACACTCTCGTAGGGTTGCGTGATCCGCGCGGGTTCCGCCCGCTATGCCTGGGACGCTTCAACGATGACGGCTGGGTGATCGCCTCGGAAACGGCGGCGCTCGACATCATCGGGGCTCATTTCGTGCGCGAGGTCGCCCCGGGCGAGATGGTGGTGATCGACGACGACGGCGTGCGGAGCCACTTCCCTTTCGCCGCCGCCGAGCCCCGGATGTGCGTCTTCGAGTTCGTCTACTTCGCCCGGCCCGACTCGACGCTGTACGGCGAGGAGGTTCACAGTGCCCGGCAACGAATGGGGGTGAGCCTCGCCGACCAGGCGCACGTGGCAGCCGACATCGTGGTACCGGTTCCCGAGTCCGGGATCCCCGGGGCGCAGGGTTACGCGGCCCGATCGGGCGTGCCGTACGTCGATGGCCTGGTCAAGAACCGCTACGTGGGACGAACCTTCATCCATCCGAGCCAGTCGATGCGGGACCTCGGAGTCCGGATGAAGCTCAACGCAATGCGCGGAGTCCTCAGCGGCAAGCGGGTGGTTCTCGTCGATGACTCCATCGTGCGCGGCTCCACCACCAAACAGCTCGTCCAGATGATGCGCGAGGCCGGGGCTACCCAGATCCATCTGCGGGTTCTCTCACCGCCTTACCGCTGGCCCTGCTTCTACGGGATGGACACCGGCGATCGCTCGACACTGCTGGCCGCCGGCAAGGAGATAGCCGAGATAGCCGAGTACCTCGAGGTCGATTCGCTCGCTTATCTCGAACTGGATGCCCTCCTGGCTGCCACCGGGGTCCGGGCCGACGGCTTCTGCACTGCCTGTCTCTCGGGGCGCTATCCCACGGACATACCGACAACGGGCGACAAGTTTCTTCTCGAGCGCTCCTGATGGCAACCTATCGCGACGCCGGCGTCGACTTGGAGGCGGCCGACCAGGCGCTCGACCGCATCGACGGCCCGGTGACGGCAACCTGGGGCGACGACGTCATTGGTCGTTTTGGGGGGTTCGCCGCCGGAATTCGGGTGCCTCGGGAAATGACGGATCCGGTGCTGATGATGGCAACCGACGGCGTCGGCACCAAGGCCGAGGTAGCGCGACGGGCAGATCGCCTCGAGGGCCTGGGCTGGGACCTCGTCGCCATGTGCGCCGATGATCTCGCTGCGGCCGGCGCTCGACCTATTGCGATGACCGACTACCTGGCCGTCGGCGAGCTCAATCCTGAGATAGTTGAACGGATCGTGACTTCGGTCGCCCTGGCCTGCCGTGAGGCGGAAATCGCCCTGCTGGGCGGGGAGACGGCCGAGCACCCCGGTGTGATGGAACCCGACGAATTCGACCTGGCCGGAGCGGTCGTGGGTGTCGTCGAGGCAGATCGGGTGGTCGATGGGACGCACGTCGAGCCGGGCCAGGCGATCATCGGCCTGGCGAGCCCCAACCTCCGCTCCAACGGCTTCTCATTGGTGCGCTCCGCGGTGCTGAGTCGCATCGGGCTGGACAACCCGCTGGCCGAGGGAACCGCCGCCGAGGTCCTCCTCGCCCCCTCGGTGGTCTATTCGCCGGCTATTCAGCGCTTGCTCGCCGCGGTGCCGGTTGCCGCCATGGCCCATGTCACCGGCGGCGGCATCGCGTCGAACCTGGCCAGGGTGCTGCCGGAGAACGTCGACGCCGTGATCGACAAAAGCTCCTGGCCCCGCCCGCCGGTCTTCGCCGAGGTGGCCGACATTGGCGGAATCGCCGAGGCGGACATGTTCACGACGTTCAACATGGGCGTCGGGTTCATCGCCATCGTGAATCCTGCGGACGTGACGGCAGCCCGGCAAGCTCTCGAGGTCGCGGCCCAGGTCATCGGGACGATCACACCCGGCACCGGGTCGGCGCGCCTCGAGTGAACCGGCCGGGGCGCTAGGTCGAGGCACCGCCGCTGCCGCGCGCCGTGCCTTCCCAATACTGCGGGCCGTCTGCACCGGGCAGGTACACGAGGCAGCTCGCAGAACGATCGCCGGCTTCGACCCAATCTTCCTCAGAAGGCAGGAGCATCTGGAGGTGCCAAGGTGAGTCTTCGTAATTCTCACCCACATACGCGAAGAACTCACCAAGGCAGGCGTCGTACCCCAGGTCGTTGAC
>JBFISZ010000037.1:0-17709 GCA_041608315.1 Acidimicrobiia bacterium
CGGCGCGGGGCGCCGGGCCGGCTGGATCGGACTAGCCGACGACGATCGTGACGATCGCCTTCAGGATGCGGTTCAACGGGTCGTTCGTGCGCACGACGACCTCCGAGCGGTACGTGCCCGGCTCGAGGCCGGCGGCGTCGACGTTCACGGTCAACGGCTGGGAAAGGTCGGGAGCCAGGTTGCCCCCGTTGGGGGAAACGCTGAGCCACGGCACATCGCTGAACGGCTCGAACGCCACTGCGTACGGCACCGAGTTCTCGAGGATGATGGCCCCGTCCTGGCCGTTCGACCAGGCAAACTCCAGCGTTTGGCCAAAGGCGAGCACTCTGCCCGACCCAACCCCGTACTCGATGAGGGTGGGCTGGCGGGAGCCGGCGCCGATGGCGATCGTGGAGCCTTCCGGGGTGTTCATGAAAGTCGCGTGGCTTGCGTAGCTGCCCGCGAAAGTCTCCGGGACGCCCGTCATCACCGGGTGATCGGCCTGCACCACGACGTTTCGGTCCTCCAAGTTCGGGCCCGAGACATTGACCCCGCCGGGCAGGGGCAAGCCATCCGCATCGCCTTCGTTCCATCCCCAGGCGGCGGCGCCGAACCACAGGAACCCGCCGCCATCGACGTATTCCTCGAAGCGTGCGGCGCTCGCCGTGTACGCGTCGTAGAAGCGCTGCGGCTGGTCATTCGAGACGAACACGACCTCGTAGCTCGTCATGTCGATCCGCGCCATGTCGCTCGAACCGACGAGATCAAAAGCGATACCGTTGTTGGTCAGCACCTGTTGCAGCGCATCGCTGCCCCACGGGAGCCGGTCCTGGAATATGAGCGCGACTGCACCTTCCTGCCGAATCTCGCGCACCCGCGGTGCGGTGCGGGCAGGGGCGACGTCACTGTTTCGCACCGGAACCCGCTGCTGCCGGGCTGTGGCGCCGGGCACGGCGAGCGCAGCCAGCGGACGGTTACGCTCGAGCACCTCGAACTCGAGATCTACCAGGCCGCCGAAGTTGCCGAGCGTCAGCTCATCGGTGTCCGTGCCGTTCAGGGACAGCGCGAAGTCGAGCGGCCCGCCCTCGAGCGTCGCGTTCGGCCACAGTGGGTCGATCACGATGTCGAACGTCGTAGCAAAGCCGGCGACGATGGTGACCTCGCCCGCGAACGTCTCGTAGCCGTCGAAAGAGGCCTCGATCGGCCACGTGCCTTCCGGGGCGAAGAGCAGGTAGGCGCCGGCGATATCGTCCGCCACCGCCGTCGCATCAACCGGGATGCCGTCACGCTGGGCGTGCACGGTCACCTCCGCGGGGACGGGGTATTGGGCTCTGGAGTTGGTGACGACTCCCTGGACGCTTCCGCTATCCGCCGGCAGGGCAACGCTGAGCGCAACGTCCACCTCGTGATTGCTGCGCCTCGGGTCGTTGGTGACGAACACCAAAAGGCCTGTGTAGTCGCCGGGATCGACGCCCGGACCGCCGAGCGTGACCGTGACCGCGGTGCTCCGGCCGGCCGGGATGGTGCCCGACTCCGGGCTTTGGCTCATCCAGGGGGCATCGCGGAAAGGCTGGATGGTTCCATGGCCGATGTCGGCCGCCCAATCCGTAGGCCGCGAGAAGTCGCCAAACACCATGTCGATGTCGATGAGGCCGTCGTCGAAGCCGAGCAGCATCAGGGGTACGTCGAATCGATACGCCTGGCCGACGCGCTCGACGGCGATCTCACCGATGAACTCGAACGTGTTGGCATCGATGACGTAGCCGACTCCGAAGGGCGCACCGAACAGGTCGACGAAGTACTCCATGCCGATGTCCTGCGTCGGCAGGCCGAAGAAGGCCTCCGGGGGCAGGCCCGTCGACGGATTCTGGTCTGTGTCGAGGAACACCACCCCGACGGTCTGATCCATCGGCGTGCCATCGGTGTACTCGATCATGACCGAGATCTCGGCCTCATCCGCACCGCCGCTGACCGTCGTGATGTCGACGGATCCGCGGGCATCACCGGCCGGGTCGTCGATGATCGGCTCGAGGGTGCCCACGAATGTCGGCTCGGCTGCGAAGCTCGGCCCGAAGCCTTCCGGTACCGGGACCCGTCCCCAGGTCACAGGCCGGGTCACGTGGATTGCCGGAACGGGCGGGAGGTCCGGCGGGGTACCGCCGTTGTCACGCTCTTTCGCCTCCCACACGAGGGGCGCCGATCCCGTGTTGGTAACGGTGACCGTCGCCGTGGTCGCGTCCCCTTGGTCGGTGGCGACGGTTATCTCGGTGGGGCTCACCTCGGCGCGCGCCGCCCGCAGTGCCGGACTGAATCTGGTGACCTTCTTGTCGTTGATCCGGACCGCAGTCGTCGCGGGTTCGTAATTCCGGGCCTCGATCGTCACCGTGTACCTGCCGGGCACGAGCCGCAGCGAGTACGAGCCGTCGGCCGCCGTCGTGGTCTTGCGACCTCCCGGCGTCGCGATGACGGCCGCTCCTGCCACCGGCTCGCCATCGTTGGCGTTGGTCACCACGCCCGACACGAACCCGGTCGGGACAACGGCAAACCGCCACGCTGAGTTGGATTTCAGCACAGGCTCCTGGAATGCGAGCTGAAGGCCGTCGGTGCCGCCGGAGTTCTCGATACCGGCGGTTGCGTTGCGTCCCGACAGCAGGTTCTCCATGCCTGATCCGTAGACCAGGTCGATGCTGCCGTCGCCGCGCAACTTCACCTCGAAGTTGGCGCCGGCATCTGCTCCCAGGACCGGGACGTTCGAGTATTCGACGACGAACACATTGCGCCGGTTCTCCTCGACGACGTCGTATTCGACGCGAGCGTCGCCGACTACCCACAGGTCTTGCCAGGCCGCATAGATCGCGGCGTTGGGCTCCTCTCGATCCGGGATCGCGGTGTTCCAGAAGGCGCTGAATCCGTAGAACTGATCCTCGAATGCCAGGTAGCCGTTGGACGCGATGTACAGGTCCTCGTAACTCTGCCCGTAGAAAGAGAAGGGGAAGGGCAGCGGCAGACGTCCGGTCTGATCATCGCCGTAGACGGTCGTCGGCTTCTTCGCGTCGACCCAATCGAAGGGGATCGGGAAGCAACCATGTCCGAATTCGTCGATGTTCTGAACGACGCGGAAGCTGAGCCGGGTGTTCCTGAACAGCTCGACGGCCTGGGTGTCTCGCGACATGCACCCACCCTGGGAGGCTTCAACCGTATAGCTGCCGAGCGGCAGGGTGAGCGAGTACTTGCCGGCCCGGTTCGTCTTCACCGGATCCACCGGGACACCCAAGGCACGCACCGTGGCGTCGGCGACCGGGCGGTTGTTCTCGGCGCGGCGCACGAAGCCGGTCAGCTTGAAAGTGGGCAGGGCCTTCAGAGCGAAGTCCTGCACCGTCGTCTCGTCGGTGGCGACGATGACGCCGGAGGCGACGGCGGTCTCGAAGCCGAAGGAAGAGGCAGTCACCACGTACTCGCCGGCCGCGAGGAACAGCTTGAACGTGCCGTCCGGACCGGTGTAGCTGGTGAAGAGCCGCTCTCCGTTGTTGGCCGCGACGGCCGCACCCGGGATCGGGCTGGTCGTGCCGCCCTTGGTCACTTTTCCGGTCAGCGTGCCGCCTGTCGCCACCAGTTGCACGGCGGCGAAGGCATCGATGCGCCCTTCACCGTAAACGTTGTTGGGGTCGCCGTCGTCGGCACCGCCGCACGTGAGATCGATGATGTCGACCGCCGTCGCGGCGAGGCTTCCGGTTGCTCCCGATACGTCACCGATCAGCTCGGTGCCTGCCGAGAGCATGAGCGCCAGCGTTCCGGCCACGTGCGGGGCCGCCATCGACGTGCCGGAGAAGACGGCGTATCCGCCGCCGGGAACAGAGGAGGTGACGTCGACACCCGGGGCGGCGACGTCGGGGTTCACTTTGCCGAAGGCCGAGGGACCCCGGCCGGAGAAGTCGGCTATCACGTCGTTGATGTCGGTGGCGCCCACCGAGAACGACTCGAGGTAGTCGCCCGGCGAGCCGCCTTCACCACAGAATGGCCCGGGGTTGCCGGCGGCGAAGACCGGGATGATCCCGGCGGCGCGCCAGTTCTGGACCGTCTCCAGATAGAAGGTATCGCCGGGTCCGCCACCCCATGAGTTGTTGACGATGTCGGGACGCATGGCGGGGTCGGCGTTCTCGCCGTTGAGGTCGGTCGGCGCCAGGATCCACTGGCCCGACGACAGCAGGGCCTGCTCGGAGCATCCGAAGTCCTCACAGCCCTTGGCGGCGATCCACTGGGCGCCGGGAGCCACGCCGATGTCCGGCGTCAAGGGGCCGGGACCGTCGCCGCCCACCATCGTCCCCATGGTGTGGGTCCCGTGCTCAACGTTGTCGCACGGCACGCCGCCGCAGACGCCTGTCGGATCCCACCAGTTGTAGTCATGGACGAACCCGGCGCCGCCGGCGTTGCCACGGTACTGGGAGGCAAGGGCAGGATGCGTGTAGTCGACTCCGGTGTCGACATTGGCCACTACGACGCCGCCGCCGAGAATGCCTTCGGCCCACGCTTGGTCCGCCCCGATCTGGGCAACTCCCCACTCGGGGTCTCCTGCGGCAACCGCGACGGCTACGCCCCGTGCAACCGGCCGCACGAGCGGATAGATGCGTTCCGGTCTGATCTCCTTCACTCCGGGAAGGCGGGAGAGCCTTTCAACGAGCGTCTTGCCACCCTCGACGATCATCACGTTGCGGAACCAGAACGCGTCTGCGGTGGCCCCCTCGGTGGCGACGATCTGCATGGCGTCGCCCTGGGAGCTCTTGGCCGTCTTCTGGAGCGCGTCGATGACCGCTTGACCTCGGGCGGTGAAATCGTCGATGGCGGCCGCCTTGGTGAGGTCGGGTCGCGCCGTGAACTCGACGACAAACCGGGCCGTCTCTTCGACTTCGAGCTCTGCACGCAGCTTGCCGTCGATGATGTCGGCCGGGTTCGGCTGTGAGGCAGTGGTGTCCGCAGACGTTGGAATCACGTCTTGCGAGCTCGCGGCGATCAGGGGGCGCTCCGGCACCGCCGCCATGGCGGCGACCTGTCCCGCTAGTAGCGCCACTGCCACCACGGCCATGAACCGCAGCTTTGGCTTCATTGGGGAGACCTTTCTAATGGGCCCCGTCGACGAGCGTTCGGACGAATCGGGGTCGAACGAGGAGTTCTCTATTTGGTCAGACGATTATACGCTAACAAGATATCAGTGAGAGTGTAGTTGGTCAACAGATTAAAATGTGCGATGATTCAGGAATCGTTGTGGGGCGGGGACTGACGGAAGAGATCGTTCGCATGGACGAATACACCTCGATGGTCTCGGAAGGCTGGCGCCGGCTATTCCCGGAGCTCGATCTCGCCGCCTTCGACACGGGGATCCGCGCTCTGCGGCTCGGTCGGCTCGTCGAGAAGGCCATGGACACCGCGGCGACCGAACGGGGGCTCGTGGTCGGTGGAGACTACGAGGTGCTCGGCGCCTTGCGGCGAGCCCACCCCGAACCCCTGCAACCGGCGGCGCTCGCCCAGCGAACGATGATCACCACGTCGGGCATGACGGGGCGCCTCGACCGTCTCGAGAGCGAAGGGTTGGTCGAGCGCCGCCAGAACCCATCGGATCGGAGAGCAGTGGACATCCACATCACCTCCAAGGGGCGGAGGACCGCGGACGAGATCTTCCAGGGGATAGTGGTGGCCGTGTCCGACATGTTCGGTTCGCTGGAACCCGCCGAGCTGGCAACGTTGTCGGCAGCCCTGCGGTCGTCGCTCATGAGCCTGGGCGACACGCTTCCGCCTTCCGACTGAATCGAGGTGACGGTCCCGGGGCTCACACCTCGGCCCGCGGCCTGCCGGATATCACTCGCTGCACGTAGCGGCCGGCGCGAATCGGTTCGGCGGCGACGGCCGCCAGCGCGCCGCCGATCAAAGCGCCGGTTATCCCGGGCGTCCCCGCGTCCGATCCGGCGAGATAGAGCCCACGGATCGCGGTGCGCGGCACCAGAGTCCCATCGGTGAACCGCTCCGGCTCCGTGCCCAGCCCATATATCGACCCGCGAAAGGCGCCAGTGAAATGGTGGGTGGAGAGCGGAGTCGAGAGCTCGACGTGATCGACATATGGCCCCAGCCCGGGGTAGCGCTCCAAGTATTGCTCGAGCAGGGTGTCCGTGATCCGCTGCTTGAAGTCGTCATATTCGCCGCCCCGCTTGCTCCAGCGGGTTCCCAGCCAATTCGAGAAGGACTCCCACGGCACGAACGTTATGGCCTCACCGGTATGCCGCTGCTGCTCGCCTGCGTCGTGGGCCGGGTCCTTGGTCGAAGGGAAGCTGCAGAACATCACTGGAGCCTTCTCCATTGGCTTCGCCGGATCGATCTCCCAGTTGACGCTCTCCACTTCCCAGGTGTCGTAGTACCACTGGCAGAAGCGTTCCGCCCCCAATCGTGTGATGTCGGCCCCGGCGAACCCGAGATAGAGCGAGACGTGGGCCGGGCCGGTGGATCGGTACGCCGCGCTCCACGATCGGGGCGCATGATCGCCGAGCAGGGCGGCGGTGAGCGGAGCGCCGGCGGCGCTGATCACCTGCTGGGCGGCGATCTCGGAGCCGTCGTCGAGCCGGACCCCCGTGGCCCGCCCGCGGCGCACGAGGATCTCGGAGACCGGGCGGCGGACGCTCGCCCATCCGCCTGCTTCAGCCACCGTCTGCAGCAGGGCCGGGGCGATGCTGGCCGCCGTGCCCACCGGGTAGTAGGCGCCGTGGATGAAGTGCTGCACCATCAACGCGTGCATCGCGAACGATGATCGGGACGGTGGAGCCCCGTAGTAACCCCATTGGGCGGACAGGACCGATCGCAGTCGAGGATCGGCGACCACCGACGCCAGCACATCTTGTGTGGTTGCAGCTATGTGAGGCAGCACCGCCTCGGCTGCTCTCTTGTGACCCCGCGGGGCCAGGTACCTGGGAAGTGCCCGCAGCTGGAGGTACTTCCCGGCGGCCCGCGCCACTTTCTTGACGAGGGCGAGATACTCGTCGATGGCCTGGCGCTGGTCCGGGAACGACTCCGCCAGGGTTGCTCGGAAAGCTTGCGGTGAATCGGGGAACTGGATGGTGAACCCGTCGGGGAAGTTGAACTCGTCGTAGATCGGGCCCACGGCCTCCCATTGCAGGCGGCCGTCCGTGAGATCGCCCAACATACGTCCGGGGAAGCTGCGGTCGGTCATCTCGCCGACGATGTGGACGCCGACATCCCATCGGTAACCCGGCCGCTTGAACGTCTGGGTGAAGCCACCGGGGATGGCGTGCCGCTCCAGCACCAGAACGCGCTTGGCGAGTTTGGCCAGCACGGCAGCGGCCGCCATGCCGCCGATTCCCGATCCGATGACGATGGCGTCCCAGGGGCCCGCCGGGATGTCGTGGCTCCACGGACGAGGTGACGCCTGCGGCGCGTTGGCCGCCAACGGCCCTTGCTCGCTCACGCCTTCCGCCCCTCCCTGTTCGGTAGGCCCACCCTACGCCGCCGGTGGGATCACCCGCCATCGGGGCAAGAGCCCGCGCGCTGTAACCGTCGGCGCAGGCCCAACGGCCCTAGGTTTTCTCGGCAGAAGCCCTCATACTGGAGTACAGGACGAGGAGAATCGCCATGGATGAGGGTGGCGCGACTCGAACCGAGCTACTGGCCCGTCGGGCACAAGTGGCGCTGGCCGAGCATGGTCGAGACCTCCTCCAAGACAAGCGCGAACAGCTCATGGCCGAGTTCCGGACCACCGCACAGCAGGTCCTGGCAGGCAGCGACGCACTCCGGGCAGCCGGCGCCGCAGCTCGGTTAGCGCTTGATAGGGCCAATGCCCGCGACGGCCCCGAGGCGGTTGCCTCCGCGGCGTTCGCGGCCACCGGCCATGTAGAGGTCGAGGCCAATGTCGGGTCGATCATGGGCGTCCGGGTTCCTCGGATCGAACATCGCCCGATCGGCCGCGCCCTCCTCGCCCGCGGATACAGCCTCGCTTCAACCAGTCCGCGCATTGACCAACTGGCCGAGAGGTTCGAAGCCGAGGTCGACCTCGTGCTGCAGGTTGCGGCGGGCGAAGTGCGGCTCCGCCGGCTCGCCGCCGAGATTGCGGCCACGACCCGGCGGGTCAATGCTCTCGAGCAAGTGGTTGTCCCGCGCTTGATTGCCAGCCGCAATCGTATCCAGCGGGTCCTGGAGGAACGGGAGCGGGAGGAGCACTTCCGTCTCAAGCGCGCCCAGATGCGCCGCGGCCGGCACTCGAGGTCGCACTCATGATCTCCGATCCACTCGACGAGATCCTGCAAGTCGAACGATCGGTCGCGGCCGCAATCGGTGCAGCCAGGGAGGAGGCGGCCGCCGCTCTCACCGAGGCCCGTCGCCAGGGCGAGCGGCTCGTCGAGGCTGCCCGAGCACGGGGCAAGGAGCTGGCCGACCAGCGGTACGAAGAGGGCCTCGCCCGAGCCCGTGACGAGGGGGACCTCATCCGCAGCACAGCAGACGAGAAGGTGGCCACGCTGCGCCGTCAGGCCCAGGCCCATGTTTCCCCGGCCGTAGATCTCGTCATGGCCACTGTGCTTCCTTCACCCGAGGAGACCTGACGTGCTCGAGCCCATGATCAAGATCGAGATCGTGGGCCTGCGGGAAACGCTTGATACGACAATGGCTTGCTTGCAACGCCTCGCTTCGGTTCAGCTGTTGGACGCCGCATCTGAGCTCGGCCTGAAGCCCGCACCGCAATCGATGGATGAGGGCGAGCTCGGGGAGAGTGCCCGATTGCGTCGCATGCGCACCCAGCTCGACGCTCTCATCGCTCTCGGCCTGGTTCCACCGGCGCCCGATGGCGAGGACGCGGCCGGAGCGGGACTCGATGAAGTGTCGGAGGAACTCGATGGGCTGGCGCCCTCCGTCGAGCCCCTGGTTGCCACGATCGACGAGCTGGAGTCCGAACGGGGCACACTGCCGCGGTACATCGAGTCGCTGCGCCGCCTGGCACCGCTGGTGCCCACGCTCCCGGAACTCGAAGCCTTCGAGACGGTGGCCATTCTCGTTGAACGGCGCCACGCCGCCGTGGTCGGCTGGGTGCGTGATGAGTTGACGGCGCTGCTCGGCACTCGATTCGAGGTCATCTCCGACCAGGTGGACCCGGACACCGTGGGCGCGGTGCTCGTGTTCCCCCGCGACCAGTCGCGCCGCGTCCACGCCATGCTCGCCGAGCAGCAAGTGAGCCGCGTCCATCTTCCCGCCGAGTACCGGAATATGTCGCTGACGGCGGCCATCGCTTCGATGGAGCAGCGGCTGGCGGACCTGCCGAGCGAGATCGCGGAGGTCCGATCGAGCCTGATGGAGCTGCTCGCGTTTCGCACCCACTGGCACGAGGCGCGCGGCCGCGTGGCGCGTCGGCTCGCCCAGCTGGACGCGTTGGGCAATGTCGGAACCACCGAACGAGCCTTCGCCTTGATCGGCTGGGTGCCGCAACGCCAGCTCGATCAACTGGCGACAGCGCTCCAGTCCGACGTCGGGGCTCAGGTCCTCCTCACCGATCGGGAGACGGCTCCGGATGAACAGCCGCCGACCCTGCTCACGAACCCGGGTCCCGCACGTCCCTTCGAGCTGTTCGTGGGGATGCTGGCCCTCCCGCGCTACGGGACTTTCGACCCCACCGTGCTCATGGCCCTGTTCATGCCGTTCTTCTTCGGGCTCATGCTGGGGGACATTGCCTACGGGCTGCTCCTCTTCGGTCTGGCGACCTGGGCGAGGCGGCGCTGGGGGCCGCGCAGTCAGGTCGCCGCGGACATCACCCGGGTTCTCGTCATGGGGGCGGTGTGGGCGGTAGCTTGGGGACTCGTGTTCGGAGAGGTCTTCGGTGATCTGGGGCACCGCCTGGTTGGTCTCGAGCCTCTCTGGATCGATCGCCAGGAAGCCATCGGGCCCTTGCTGCTCTTCGCCGTCGGCATCGGCGCCGCCCACATGGTCCTGGGGCTTCTGCTGGGTATCTGGGCTGCAGCCCACGCCGCCAATCGTCGTCTCTTGGGCGAGCGAGCCGCGATGCTGGCAGCGCTGTGCGCCCTGTTTGTGCTGGCTGGAGCGGCCGCTGATCGACTGCCCAGCGGAGTGATGACTCCCTCAGTGATCGTCGTGGTTGTGGCGTTGGCGGTTCTGATCTCGCTGCAGTGGCCGCTCGGTCTCGTCATGGGGCCACTCGACTTGATCGGCCTCGTCAGCAACGTCCTGTCGTATCTGCGTATCGCCGCAATCGGCCTGGCCTCGGTCTTCCTCGCCCGGGTGGCCAACGAGCTGGGGGCGGCGGCCCCGCTTGCTCTCGGGCTCGTGATCGCGGCGCTGTTTCACGTTCTGAACCTGGTTCTCGGCACGTTCAGCCCGACGATCCAGGCACTCCGCCTGCACTACGTGGAGTTCTTCGACAAGTTCTACGAGCCGGGTGGGGAACCGTTTACACCCTTCGGCGCCACGCTGGCGGCGGAGCCCGCAACCGTCGTTCCAGCCGGCATGGCCATTGAAGTCTGAATGAAAGGAGAGGGAAATGGAAACTGGGCTGTTGGGAATCGGAGCCGGGATCGCGGTGGGGCTGGCGGCCATCGGTACCGGTCTGGCCCAGGCCCGCATCGGCTCCGCCGGGATCGGTGCAATTGCGGAGAAGCCTGAGATGATCGGTCGCGTGATTCTCATGGTGGCGATTCCGGAGACGCTCGTGATCCTCGGTTTCGCGGTCGCATCAATGATCATCTTCATCCTCGGAGGGTAAGTGGCCCTCACCGAGATACTGGAGGCGCTCCGCCGGGAGGGTGATGAAGAAGCGGCCCGGATAGCTGCCGAGCGCGACGCGGCCGTCGCCGCCGTGATGCGGTCCGCGCGCGAGGACGCCCGGCAGGCGGAAGCCGACGCCAGTGCGGCGCGTGATGAAGAGCTATCCACCGCTAGCGACGTCATCCGGCATCGGGCCGATTTGTATGTCCAGCGACGCCTCCAAGCCGCCCGCGAGGGTGTTTTCCAGGAGGTTCTCGGCCTGGCCAAGGACCGCCTGGCACGCTACCGAGAAGACCCGGCGTATCGCGGAACCCTGGCGGCCCTGGTGAGAGAGTGCGCCGCATTTCTCGGAGCCATCGAAGCGGTGTTGGTGGATCCCCGCGACGAGGAGCTGGCGGAGAAGACCATGAGTGATCTGGGCCTCGCGAAGATCGAGCCTGCGCTCGTGTGTTGGGGAGGGGTCGTGGCGCACGACGGCAGGGGAGTGTTCGTCCGCAACACGCTAGAAGAGCGACTCCAGCGGGCCGAGACCGATCTGCGCCGCCAGGTCGGCATGCTCATTCCCGGGCTCATTGAGCGGACCCAGGCAGGAGGATCGACGTGAGCGCCGGGTACGAGTACGGCAACGCGCGGGTGCGGGCCCGCCGGGGCGAGCTGCTCACCCTGGCTCGATATCAAGAGCTCGTGATCCTCGATACGGATCGGCTGCTGGCGGCGCTGAGCGACACGCCGTACCGACCGGACGTCGTCACGGCCACGCCGCGATATCGCGGCACGCGGCTGCTCTACGAGGCGCTGCGGGCGAACCTGGCCAGAACGCTGCGCGAGCTGGTCACATGGTACGAGGGTGCCGCCGCCGCGCCGGTGAAGCTCGTCGTTGGCCGGTGGGATCTGCGCAACGTACGCGCCATCTTGCGCGGCCAGTATGCGCGGGCCGGACCGGACGAGATTCGCGCCGCGCTGGTGCCGGCGGGGGCGCTCGGCGAGGACGTTCTCGGTGAACTGGCCGGGCAACCGGGACTTCGCCCAACGGTCGAACTGATGGTCTCGTGGGGGGTTCCGACCTCGACAACGGCCCACGCGGTGTCCGCAGGCCTGCGGAGCTTCGAGCTGTCGGCTGACCTTCAGGCACTCGAGCGGGCGTTGGACCGGGCGGCGGCCGATCACTTGCGTCTGGCGTTGCGCGATGTCGCGCCCGAGGTTGCGCGAATCCTCCGCGCCGAGATCGATCAGTCCAACCTCCTTGTCTCGCTCCGCTTGCGGGAAGCCAGATCAGACGGCCAGGACTGGGACACGCTGGAGCCGGCCGAGCGGTTCCTCCCGGGGGGTGCAGTACCGGTGGCGGTCTGGATGCGGGCGGCGCAGTCCGAAGACCGCGCGGCCGCCGTCGCCATCATCTGGGAAGCGCGGGTGTATCCGAGTTGGCGGCCGGCTCTCGAGCGATGGACCGAGTCGGGCGACTTGGCGGTGCTCATCGACGAGCTCGACGAGACGATGACGCGAATGGCCGCGGCCATGTCTGCGACCACCGACCCGCTTGGGCCGGGCGTGCCCCTGTCCTACGTGTGGGCCAAGGAGAACGAGGTCGCCAACCTGCGCGCGATCGGGGCCGGCATCGCCGCCGGCATAGCGCCCGAGCAAATCGAAGAGGAGCTGGTGATTCTGTAGTGAGTTCTCGATGGCACGATTGACGATGGTGGCGCCGCGTGAGCTGGCCGTTGGCTTCCGGCTGGCGGGAACCGATGTGGTTGCGGTCGACGACGCCGCGGCGACGGAAGCTGCCCTGGAGCGGCTCTGCTCGGATCCCGAAGTGGGGGTGATTGGCGTGTTCGCCCCGTTCTTCGATGCCCTCGAGCCCGCCACCAGGCGGGCGTACGAGGATTCCGTGGCCCCGGTCGTCGTGGCGGTGCCGCTGGGAGTGGTCGGCACCGAGGCGATGGATCACCGGGCCCGGCTGGCGTCGCTGCTGCAACGGGCCATCGGCTATCGGATCAGCTTCGGCGAAGGCGAGGACGCATGAGTGCCAAGGCGGGTCGGACCGTACGGGTGGCGGGGCCGGTTGTCGTCGCCACCGGCCTCGACGAGGCCCGGCTCTACAGCCTCGTGCGGGTCGGCAAGCGCCGCCTCATCGGCGAAGTGATCCGTCTGGACGGCGAGGATGCCGTGATCCAGGTTTACGAGGAGACTTCCGGACTTCAGACCGGCTCTGTCGTCGAGGACACCGGCGTCCCATTGCAGGTGGAGCTCGGGCCCGGCCTCCTCGGGCAGGTTTTCGACGGAATCCAGAGGCCGTTGCCGCCGCTGGCCATCAAGAACGGCCGGCCGTTCGGCGAGCCGTTCATCCGGAGAGGGGTTGAGATCCCCGCGCTCCCGCGGGACCGGCGCTGGGACTTCACGCCGGCGGTAGCGGAAGGCGACATCGTCGAGCCCGGGGCACTGCTGGGAACGGCACCCGAGACCGCCACGCTCGAGCACCGCATCCTCGTTCCGCCGCACATGCGCGGAACCGTCACCCGGGCCCAGGCCGGGGAGGCGACAGTCGACCAGCCGGTGGTCTGGATCGACGACCGACCGGTTCCAATGATGCGTCGGTGGCCGGTGCGCGAGCGGCGGCCGATAGCGCGGCGGCTGGACCCCGACGAGCCGCTCATCACCGGCCAGCGAGTCATCGACACCCTCTTCCCGGTCGCCCGCGGCGGGACGACCACGATTCCCGGCGGGTTTGGGACGGGCAAGACCGTCCAGGAGCAGTCGCTGGCGCGCTGGGCGGCCGCCGACGTGATCGTGTACATCGGATGCGGTGAACGCGGCAACGAGCTCACCGACGTGCTCAAGGAGTTCCCCGAGCTGAGCGATCCGCGAACGGGCGGACCACTCATGGAACGCACCATCCTCATTGCCAACACTTCGAACATGCCCGTGGCGGCGCGCGAGGCGAGCATCTACACCGGCATGACGATTGCCGAGTACTACCGCGATCAGGGGTACGACGTCTTGCTGCTCGCCGACTCGACCAGCCGCTGGGCGGAGGCGCTGCGCGAGGTGTCGGGCCGGCTCGAGGAGATGCCGGGCGAAGAGGGCTTCCCCGCCTATCTCCCGTCCCGCTTGGCCGAATTCTACGAACGGGCCGGGGCCGTCCGTTGCCTCGGCGGCGACCGCGCAGGCTCGGTGACGGTGGTGGGAGCCGTCTCGCCGCCCGGCGCCGACTTCTCCGAGCCGGTGACGCAGTACAGCATGCGTCTCGCCGGCGTCTTCTGGGCGCTCGACACGGATTTGGCCCGCCGCCGCCATTTTCCCGCCATCCATTGGACCCGCAGCTTCACGCTCTACGATCTCGGCGCCTGGTACGGCCAGCATGTGGCGATCGACTGGGAGAGGCACCGGCGCTGGGCGCTGGAACTGCTGCAGCAGGAGGAGCAGCTGCAGAGCGTCGTGCAGCTCATGGGCGCCGATGTGCTCGCCCCAACCGAGCGAATCGTCTTCTTGACCGGGCGGATGCTGCGGGAAGACTTTCTCCAGCAGTCGGCGTTCGATGAGGTCGATGCGTTCTGCTCCCTCGACAAGCAGTATGCGATGCTGCGCATCATTCGGCTGGCTCACGAGACGACCCAGCGAGCGGTGCAGGGTGGAGCCGAGCCCGACCTGCTGATGTCGCTTCCCGTGTTTGCCGACGTCGCCCGGATGCGCAACTGGCTGCCCGACGAGGTCGCGACGCGCGCCAGGGAGCTCGAGACCCGCATCATCGAGGAGGTGGAAGCGGCATGACCACGCGCCGGCTCCACGTCGTCGAATTCCGGACCGTCGAATATGTGTCCGGACCGCTCGTGTTCCTCGAGGGGGTTCACGGCGTGCACTACGACGAAACCGTCGAGATCGTTGCACCGGACGGCGGTCTGCGGCGCGGGCAAGTCCTGGAAGTGAACCGGGGCCGGGCCGTCATCGAGGTCTTCGCAGGCACCCGCGGCCTCGACGTTGCGGCCACCCGAGTACGCCTGGGCGGTGACGCGGCTCGCCTCGGTGTTGGGCTCGGCATGCTCGGCCGCATGTTCGACGGATCGGGCAACGCAGCCGATGGGGGGCCGCCGACCATGCCGGAGGCTTTCTGGGAAGTCAACGGATTGGCGATGAACCCGGCGGCGCGGGACCACCCGGCTGAGTTCATCCAGACCGGGGTGTCGGCCATCGATGGCCTCAACACCCTCGTGCGCGGCCAGAAGCTCCCGATATTCTCGGGCTTCGGATTGCCGGCGGCGACCCTGGCCGCGCAGATCGCCGCCCGAGCCCATGTCGGCGGCGCCGGCGAGGAGGGTTTCGTCGTCGTCTTCGCCGCGCTGGGGATCACCCACCGGGAAGCGAGCTTCTTCCGTCGGTTCATCGAAGACAGCGGAGCGCTCGGGCGCACCGTGATGTTCCTCAACCTGGCAGACGACCCGACGATCGAGCGTCTGCTGACTCCCCGCGTCGCGCTGACCGCGGCCGAGTTCCTTGCCTTTGAGAAGGGCTTGCACGTTCTGGTGATCCTCACGGACATGACGAACTACTGCGAGGCGCTGCGGGAGGTCTCGACCGCACGCGAGGAGACGCCCGGCCGGCGCGGCTATCCCGGCTACATGTACACAGATCTGGCGTCGATCTACGAGCGCGCCGGGCGAATCCGCGATCACGTCGGTTCGGTGACCCAACTGGTGATCCTCTCGATGCCGGACGACGACATCACGCATCCGATCCCGGACCTCACGGGCTACATCACGGAAGGCCAGATCGTGCTGTCGCGAGAACTGCACCGCAAGGGCGTCGACCCGCCCATCGACGTGTTGCCGAGTTTGAGCCGCCTCATGAATGCGGGCATCGGTGCCGGCAAGACGCGTCCCGACCACCGGGAGGTGGCCGATCAGCTCTATTCCCTCTATGCGGAGGGTCGCGACCTTCGCAGACTGGTGGCGATCATCGGTGAAGCCGCCCTATCCGCCGGCGACCGCCGCTTGCTGGCATTTGCGGACGAGTTCGAGACGCGGTTCATCAATCAGGGTACGACCGGTCGATCCCTCGAGGAGACCTTGGATCTGGCATGGGATCTGCTGGCTCCGTTCGCCGCCGCCGACCTCAAGAGGATCCATCCGGAGACGATTGCCGTCCGTCGACAGGAAACTCCATCGCCCCCACCGGGGCTGATATCAGGGGCACCCGACGCCACGGGGGCGGCGTAGCATCAGAAGCGAGGCCCCAAGGAGACGAGAATGGTTTACGGCCGAATCATCGTCGGAGCGGACGGCTCGCCGGGGTCGCTGGCGGCCACGGGCTGGGCCGCGCAGATCGCCGGCACCTGTGGAGCCGAGGTAGCCCTCGTCCATGGTCTGGCTCCCCTCCTCGAGCATATGTTCTCGATCCCCCCTCTCGAGAGTGAGGTACTCGTGTCACTCGTCAAGGAGGAACTCGCCGGGGCTTGGTCGGAGCCGTTGCGGCGCGCGGCAGTTGAACATGAACCGGTACTGGTGGAAGACGTCGCGGCTGCGGCTGTGCTCTCCGTGGCGAGACAGAAGGACGCTTCGCTGATCGTTCTGGGAAGGCACGGGCACACGCGCTGGGGGCCGCAGCACACCATGGGTGGTGTGGTTCACAAGGTGCTCAGCGCTGCGATCTGCCCGGTCGTCATCGTTCCGACGTCCTGGGAAGACCGCACGGCCGATACCTCGCCGGATATCGTCGTCGGAGTAGACGGGTCTGAATCCTCGCTGGCGGCCATCGATTGGGCCATCCGGCATGCCGAGATCTTCGGGATGGGAGTGCGCGCCGTCACGGGCGTGTTCACCCAGGTCAACGGCGAAGTTGCCTGGCTCGTCCCAACCGATGATGAAAAGGCCAAGGTGAAGGCCGAGGAGGAACTCGGCCGGATCCTCGAGAAGAGCGCGTCCGGGACGGATGTAGATCTGGCAATGCGCGTGGCGGTCGGACCTGTGGGCGCAACTCTCGTCGAGGAGTCTGAAACCGCCGAGCTGATCGTCGTGGGGTCCCGGGGGCTGGGCTCGGTCGCGGCGCTTCTCGTCGGCTCAACCTCCCACTACGTGGCAACGCGGTCGTCCTGTCCCGCCGTGATAGTGACATGTTGAGAATGGGGCCGCCCCGAGACGATGGTCCCACCCCCGCCCGGTAGTCTTAGCTCCATGACTCTCTTGAACCCGAACAGCCATGACCGGTTCTATTCCGACGAGCGTTCCCGGGAGGTGATGCTCCAGACCATCGAATTCTTCGAATCCAAGGGCAAGACCCGGCTCAAGGAGGACGATCACGCTGCGGTCTGGTACCAGGACTTCCTCGACTTCGTCGCCGCCGAGGGCATCTTCGCCACCATGTGCACGCCTGCCGGCTACGGCGCCGCCGATGCCCGCTGGGACACCTGGCGCAACTGTGAGTTCGGCGAGATCCTCGGGTTCTACGGCCTGCAGTACTGGTACACATGGCAGGTCACGGTCCTCGGCCTCGGGCCCATCTGGATGTCGGACAACGAACCGGTCAAGGAGAAGACCGCCCAACTCCTTCGCGACGGCGCCATCTTCGCCTTCGGGCTCTCCGAGCAGGCTCACGGCGCCGACCTCTACTCGTCGGAGATGACCCTCGAGCCGGACGGTGAGGGCTCATATCGGGCGAACGGGTCCAAGTACTACATCGGCAACGCCAACGCCGCGGGGTTGATCTCCACGTTCGGCAAGTTGACCGACACCGGGGAATACTGCTTCTTCGCCGTCGACCCGGCCCGCCCCGGCTTCGACTGCAAGCAGAACGTGGTCCACTCCCAGAACTACGTTGCCGAGTTCGAGCTGGCCGACTACCCGGTCGCCGAGGCCGACATCCTGGTGAAAGGCGACGCCGCCTGGGACGCCGCCCTCAACACGGTCAACATCGGCAAGTTCAACCTGGGCTGGGCCTCGATCGGCATCTGCACCCACGCTTTCTACGAGGCGATCCACCACG